>CAMDFL010000101.1 GCA_945897475.1 Bordetella parapertussis | reverse complement strand
AAACCCCGCGACGACCAGATTCCTCGTTATCTGGTGCAGATGCCTACAGATCAGAAATACGCGGTCGTGGTTGATACCAGTCGCTCGCGCCTGTTCGTGTATCGCAATGAAGGTAAGCAACTGCGACTGGTGAACGACTATTACATCAGCATCGGCAAACGCGGCGCCGAGAAGGTTCGTGAAGGCGATCAGAAAACCCCGATCGGCGTGTATCACGTCACCTCAAGCCTGCCGCGCAAGAAATTGACTGATTTCTATGGCTCAGGCGCCTACCCGATCAATTATCCCAACGAGTGGGATAAGCGCATGGGTCGCAATGGTCACGGCATCTGGCTGCATGGGACGCCCTCGGATACATTCAGCCGCCCACCACGCGCGAGCGATGGTTGCGTGGTGCTTGCCAATGTCGATCTGGACGCGCTTGGCGATCACCTTCAGATCGGCAAGACCCCGGTGGTCATCAGCGAAAACGTCGAATGGTCCACATTTGAGCAACTGGCCGGGGAGCGCAAGGAATTTCTCGATGTCCTAGAACGTTGGCGCGCCGATTGGGAAAGCCGGGATACCAACCGCTATCTTGATCATTACGCCAAACAGTTTAAATCCGCCGATCAGAACCTGGCCGCATGGTCGGGCCACAAGAAAAAAATCAACGAGGGTAAGGACTGGATCAAATTAAAGCTTGGCAATGTCGGGGTAGTGCGCAACCCCGGCAAGGAAGACCTTATGATTGTCAGCTTTGACCAAGACTACAAATCCAACAATCTCAACAACCTAATGCGCAAGACGCAGTATTGGACTCGCGAAGGCGGTCGCTGGCGCATTGTCTACGAAGGTGCGGCCTAGAGCGCCGTGCCGCCATTTCTGGAGATTTCATGAAGTCAATTTTTGTCTTGCTCACGGTGTTTGCCTTGATTGGCAGCGCATTCGCACAAAACCCCCGTGTCGAAATGAAAACCAACCGCGGCCTGATACAAATCGAGCTCTATCAGGACAAAGCACCCAAAACCGTGGCCAATTTTCTTCAGTACGCGAAGGAGGGCTATTACACGGGCACCCTTTTCCATCGCGTCATCGACAATTTCATGGTCCAGGGCGGAGGTTTCGATAAAGACATGCGCGAGAAACGCACTCGTGGTCCGATTGAGAACGAGGCGACTAACCAGTTAAAAAATGAATTCGGGACGCTCGCCATGGCACGCACCTCTGCGCCGCATTCAGCCTCGGCACAGTTCTTCATCAATTTAAAACACAACGAATTCTTGAATTTTCGCGAACCCACTACCCAGGGATTCGGCTACGCCGTGTTCGGCAGGGTGGTGCAAGGCATGGATATCGTGGCCGCCATCGCCAAGATGCGAACCGGCCGCGCAGGCACACACAGCGACGTTCCCATTGAACCCATCATCATCGAGGCGATCACGGTGATCGCCAACACCCAGGAGAAGAAACAGTGATTCGCTTGCACACCAGCTTTGGCATCATCGACCTTGAATTGAACGACGACAAAGCGCCAAAAACAGCCGAAAATTTTCTAAATAACGTCAATGGTGGGCACTTCAACAACACCGTGTTTCACCGCGTCATCGAAGGCTTCATGGTTCAGGGTGGCGGCTTTGAGCCGGGAATGAAACAAAAACCCACCGGCGATCCGATTCAGAACGAGGCCGACAACGGACTGAAAAACATCAACTACTCGGTTGCCATGGCACGAACTTCCGATCCGCATTCAGCCACCGCACAGTTCTTCATCAACGTCAACGACAATGCGTTTCTCGACCACAGCGAACCAAGCAGCCAAGGCTGGGGGTACTGCGTGTTCGGGCAGGTGGTCGCCGGGCACGACGTCGTCGATCGCATCAAAGCGGTGAAAACCGGCAAAAAAGGCTTTCATGGCGATGTGCCTCTGGATGACATCATTATCGAGCGGGCTGAAGTCGTTTGATCCCTGCCAGCTATTGCGCCGCGAGCGCACGGCGCCCCAATCGCGCCGCCGCGCAACGTTCATCGCGGCACGACGCCTGATTGTTGCGGGCCGATGGCGGCAGTTTTCATCTCCGACCTGCATCTGTCACCCGAGCGCCCTTCAATCGTGCGTTTGTTCGAGGGGTTTCTGCGCGGCCCCGCACGCAAGACCGAGTCGCTATACATCCTGGGCGACCTGTTTGAATACTGGGCCGGTGACGATGACTTGTCCGACCCCTTCAACGGGCAAGTCCTTCAGAGCCTCGCTGACTGCGCCGATCACGGAACCCGCATATTTTTCTTGCGAGGTAATCGGGATTTTCTGGTTGGGGACGATTTCGCCCGAGCCGGTGGTCTCACGCTGCTCGAGGATCCGTCCCACATTGCGCTCGACGACGGCCAAGCACATCTAAGCCACGGCGACGCGCTTTGCACCGGAGACGCCGAATACCAGGTGTTCCGCGCAATGGTGCGCTCTCCGGCGTGGAAACGCGAATTTCTCGTCCGCCCATTGAGCGAACGAAAAACAGAAATCGAAACCTTGCGCGCGCGCAGCGAAGCCGAAAAGCGGGTCAAATCCTCCACGATCATGGATGTCAATGAAGCTGCGGTGCTCGATTTTTTTCGAAGCCAGGATTGCACGCGCCTGATCCACGGGCACACACACAGGCCAGCACATCACCGCCAAATTGTGGATGGCGCCATTCGGGATCGCTGGGTTCTTGCCGATTGGTATGACTGCGGAAGCTACCTGCTTTGCGACCAGAACGGGATTCAGCCTTTGCCATGGGCTGGCGAATAAACCGATCCTGATTCCAAGGCGCTTGGAATTTATTCCATAATTAAATTAAAAATATCCCATAGCGCACGTCAAATATATAATTTATTAAATAATTACCCAGAATATTTTCCACTGCCTTGACTAGGCTCTGCCTAGTCAAGCCCACGCGCCAAATCGCGCTGAATATCCTTGAAAGACTCCAATCCCACTGCCACCCGCAACAATTCCTGCTTGATTCCCGCACGAGCGCGCGCCTCATCCGAGATGCGTCCGTGCGTGGTGCTCCCGGGGTGGGTGATGGTGGATTTGGTGTCACCCAGGTTCGCAGTGATCGATATCATTTTAGTCGCATCGATCACCCGCCACGCGGCTTCCCGCCCGCCTTTGACTTCGAAAGAAACGATAGCGCCACCCGAGCGCTGCTGGCGCATGGCGAGCGCATGTTGGGAATGCGAAGGAAGGCCCGGGTAATACACCCTTTGAATACGCGGGTGTGCTTCAAGCCATTTCGCCAATTCCAGAGCACCCGCCGACTGCGCGTCCATGCGAATTCGAAGCGTATCCAGGCCCCGCAGAATCACCCAGGCATTGAAGGCTGAAAGCGTCGGGCCAGCGGTTCGCAGGAATCCGGTCACGCCGTCCATGAATTCCTTGCGCCCCAGCACCGCGCCACCCAGCACGCGGCCATGTCCATCCAGGTATTTGGTGGCGGAGTGAATGACAATATCTGCGCCCAATTCAATCGGCCTTTGCAAGGCCGGGCTGCAAAAGCAGTTGTCCACGGCCAGCATCGCGCCAGCTTTTTTAGCCACATCCGCCAAGGCCGCGATATCGAAAACCTCGGTCAATGGATTCGATGGGGTTTCGATGAAAAATAATCGCGTGTTGGGTTTCACCGCCTTTTGCCACGCGGGGATATCGGGGCTATCGACGTAATCCGTCACCACCCCGAATTTTCCCAGTATGTTGGTAAAGAGTTGCGTTGTCGCCCCGAACACCCCCGATGAACACAGCACATGGTCACCGGCTTTGAGCAGGGTCATCGCAGTGGTCAAAATCGCCGACATACCCGATGCCGTGGCCACGCAAGCCTCGGCGCCTTCTAGCGCCGCGAGGCGGTCCTGAAACATGGCAACAGTGGGATTAGTAAACCGTGAATAGACATTGCCCGCCTGCGCCCCCGAAAAGCGCGCAGCCGCTTGAGCGGCATTTTCGAAAACATAGCTTGATGTCAGGTACATCGCCTCGGAATGCTCGCCGAATTGACTACGGGTTGTCCCCGCGCGTATCGCGAGGGTATCGATATCGTATTGCTCATCCATGATTTGCATCCTCAAACAAAAAAACCCGTCCTGCTTTCGCTAAGACGGGCCGTGGCCACTCTTTAGCGGTATTTGTTTTTCACCTGATCAGGTGGCGCCCGCAAGCTGACGTTCAAATCGGCGCAGAAGCAAATTTACTGGTGGGGGCGAGATGTGTCAAATGACGATTCACCCGTGAACGATTCACCCATTGACGATTCACCTGTTGACGATTCGCCATTCACCCGTAAGAGGCGCTACACGAAGTGCTGCGAGCACTGGCAGCTCTGAAACAGGACCGCATTAGCTTCACCAGACCCAGGCCGCGCCAATCAGACTGCATTCAGATCAAGCTGATTGGATTCGTCACCCCCCGCATCGGCTTGCTGTCGTCCGGCGTCGCGATTGCGTTCGATCTGCGCCAGATAATCGACCGTCACGTCGCCGGTGATGTATTGGCCGTCAAAGCATGAAGTGTCGAAATGCTGCAGTGCCGGGTTGGCTTCGCGAACCGAGGCGATCAGGGCATCGAGTTCTTGATAAATGACGGCGTCGGCTCCGATTTCCGTGGCGATCTGTTCTGCGGTTCTTCCGGTGGCGATAAACTCCTCCCGGGTCGGCATGTCGATCCCATAAACATTGGGATAGCGGATTGGCGGCGCGCAGGACGCCAGATATACTTTTTCGGCGCCGGCCTCGCGCGCCATTTGCACGATCTCGCGACTGGTGGTCCCACGCACGATGGAATCGTCGACAATGAGCACGTTCTTTCCCTTGAATTCCATGCCCATAACGTTGAGTTTCTGGCGTACTGATTTTTTGCGAATGGCCTGGCCGGGCATAATGAAAGTACGCCCGATATAGCGATTGCGAACGAAACCTTCGCGATAGGGAATTCCAAGAACACTTGATATTTCCAGCGCGCTGGGCCGACTGGTATCCGGCACCGGAATCACCACGTCGAGCCGGGTGTCGCCCAGTTCACGACGAACCTTCTCGGCTAGATGCCGGCCCATGTTCAGCCGAGTCTCATAGACCGAGGCGCCGTCCATGATCGAATCCGGTCGCGCGAGGTAAACATATTCAAATATGCAGGGCGCTAGCATGGTGTTTTGGGCGCATTGCCGGCTGTGAAAGCCACCATGCTTGCCAATGAAGATGGCCTCGCCCGGTGCAACGTCGCGCACCGGCTTGAAACCCAACGCTGCCAGGGTCACGCTCTCCGAGGCAACCACATATTCAATGCCTTGCGCGGACTCCGATTTTCCGAAAATCAGCGGTCGAATGCCATACGGATCGCGGAAAGCAAGCAAGCCGTAGCCCGAAATGATGGCGACCACAGCGTACGCTCCCCTGCAGCGGCGATGAACGTTGGCGACTGCCTGAAAAATAGTCTCCGCGTCCAGACGCTGGCCCTTCGCGGCAAGTTCGAGTTCGTGCGCCAATACATTCAACAAGACTTCGGAATCTGAATTGGTATTGATATGGCGCAGATCCTGGCGAAACATATCCTCTTTGAGGGATTCGGAATTGGTCAGATTGCCGTTATGCGCAAGCACTATCCCAAAAGGGGAATTGACGTAGAACGGTTGTGCCTCGTCGGCGCTGAAGGCGGAACCGGCGGTCGGATAGCGGCAATGGGCAAGGCCCATCTCACCAGGCAGTGAGCGCATGTCGCGGGTGCGAAAAACATCGCGTACCAGGCCCGGCCCCTTGTGCATATGAAAAGCATTTCGCGAAGAGGTAACGATACCCGCGGCATCCTGGCCACGATGCTGCAACAGCAACAGACCGTCGTACAAAATCTGGTTGACCGATCCGGCTGCAACCACGCCCAACACACCGCACATGGCAGTATCCTTCCAGCAGCATTCAAAAAATCAAGAACCCGTTGCGGACGATCCAGCCTGTCCTCGGGGACTCATTCAGCTTTAGTAATTATCAGAGCGGTTTAATAATTATCAGAGCTGTCTAATAATTATCAGAGCGGTCTAATACGTATCAGAGCGGTCTAATACCGAAACACGATACGTTTTCCCAGATCTTCCGGCAGGAACGGACGCGCGACCATAATCACCGTTTCAAACGCGCCCGAGCTTACCGAGTTTCGCCAGAACGGCTCCTTGGGCAAGGGGGTAAGGCCAGCCACCAGAACCAGCGCCAGAACAGCCAATAGTCCGCGCATAACGCCAAAGCCCGCTCCCATCATGCGATTGAGGGTACCCATGCCCGCGGATTTAGCCAACAGGGTCAGCAAAAGAGCGACGAATCCGGCAGCGATGAGAACCACAACGAATATCGCCACATAGGCCAGCAAAGGCGCGAGCATGGGCCCGAGGCTCTCAGGCATCAAGGGCGTTATCTCTTTAGAAAAAATGCTGGCAAGAACGAAGGCTGATATCCATCCGACCAACATCACTAGCTCGCGCAACACGCCTCGCAACAAACCCACCAACAAAGAAAATCCGAGTATCAATAAAACGCCGTAATCAAACCAGGTCATAGAAATTCGATCTAGAGCTTCATGACCGGATAAACGGTCAATCCGGTGCTTTGCAACTGCTCCCGAGCTCGCTCCGCTTCTTCTCGAGTGGAAAATGGCCCGGCTCGGACGCGTATCTGCTCTCCCTTGGCGACTTTCTGAATTTCGCTGTAACTCTTGAATCCGGCCTGAGTAACCTTGGTCTGCAAGGATCTGACATTGGCTTGATTCAAGAAAGCGCCCATGGGAACTACAAAACCCTCACCTTGCAGCGCGGCTTGCGCGCGTGCCGCTTCGGCATCGATCTTTGACAATGTCTCGACGGATTTGATTGAATCTTTTGCTGATGGCGCAGCCTTGGAATTGGCCAATTTAGACGCTTCGCTCTTTGCCGCGGAATCCGTTGTTGCCGAAACTTCGGGCTTGATTGAATCCTGTGCCGTTGCCGCCGTCTGAGGCGGCGGCAATACCTTGGAATTGAAGCGACCCACTTCCTGGCTTGGAATCTGGATCACGATGTCCTGGCTTATTGGCTTGGGTTCCTTGTCGAAAATGATAGGCAGCACAACAACGGCAAGCACCACCAAAGCGATCGCACCCACCAGCCGCCGCCTTGCGCGCCGCCGCAACAACAATGCTTCTTCGTTATCCGCCAATTCGAGCCCGCCGTGTTGTCCGCCGTGTTGTCGGAGATGCCGCTGCTCGCTTAGTACGCCGATTCATTGTTACGCGCTCCGCCTCGAGATTTAAGCTTCCTGATCAATGCTCAATCGCGCGAATTCGCTGAGAGAAACGCTGCCACTGTCAGGAACGATCCGAAGACAAGGATTCTATCATTATCATTGCTGCGTTCCCTCGCCGTGGCATAGGCGTCGCTCACCGACTCATGCTGAAAAATCGCGCCGCCCGCAGCGGATTTTTCAATCGCCTGCGAAAGCTGTGCGGCACTTGCTGCGCGAGGCCCCGAAAGACCACTGACATGCCATTCATCGATGCGGCCTTTCAGTGCTAGGCAAACACCTTGCATATCCTTGTCGGCAAGCATTCCAAGCACCGCACGAGTATTGGGAAAAAAGCCCTGGTCGGCGAGATTTTTCGCAAGTACCGTGGCGGCATCCGGGTTATGTGCAACATCGACGATCACGCAGGGCACCCCTGGCATCACCTGAAATCTTCCTGCTAACTCAACCAGTGACAATCCTTCGCGAATCGCCTGCATGGACACAGGAATTCTCTCGCGCAACGTCTCCAGTGCCGCCAGCGCGACCGAGGCATTAGCAAGCTGCCGCGTACCGCGTAATGCGGGCGGCGCCAATCCGGACTTGGCGCCCTCCTTGCCCCAAAAGCGCCATTGCTGCTTATCGCCTTCGAATCCAAAATCACGTCCCAGCACCTGTAGCTTCGCACCGATGCGGCCTGCATGGGCGAGCAGCGTTTCTGGTGGCTGCGGATCGCCGCAGATCGCGGCGCGGTCGCATCGAAAGATACCTGCCTTCTCGAAACCGATGCTCTCGCGTGTGCTGCCGAGAAATTCGACGTGATCTATGCCGATACTGGTGACGATTGAGCAATCCGAGTCGAAAATATTGACCGCGTCCAGACGCCCACCCAGACCAACTTCGAAAATCAGCGTATCCAGGCCGGCGCTGGTGAATATCTCCCACGCAACCAGGGTGCCAAACTCAAAATAAGTCAGTGAGATACCGCCGCGTGCCGCCTCGACACGGGCGAACGCATCGGCGAGCCGTTGATCGGAGACCGGCACCCCATCCACCCTGACGCGCTCATTGTAGGCAAACAAATGCGGCGAGGTGTATAGCCCGGTGCGATAGCCGGCGGCCTGAAGCATGGATTCGAGCATGGCGCAGACCGACCCCTTGCCATTGGTACCACCCACCGTGATGATCGGTCCGGCAAAACCCAGCCCCAGCCTGTCTTTGACACTGGCGACCCGATCAAGGCCCAACTCAATGGGTTTCGCATGTAGCTGCTCGACATAGTCGAGCCATTCGCTCAATGATTTTTGGGGCATGGGTATGGAGTTCAAGGCGGGAGTTCAATGCGTGGGTTCAGTGGCGAGAATTCAGGAGCTCGGGTTAAGGACCAAGGGTTAAGGAGCGCACATTCAGGCGCGCGCAAGGCGGCGCGCATCATGCATCATGCGGCGCTAGCTCGGCGCCGGCCGATTCGTCAACAGCGTCAATAGCGAAACAAGCCGATCGCGCAGCTGGCGCCGATCCACAATCATGTCGATGGCGCCTTTATCAAGTAGAAACTCGGCGCGTTGAAAACCCTCTGGCAGCTTTTCCCGCACGGTCTGCTCGATCACCCTGGGTCCGGCGAAACCGATCAAGGCTCGGGGTTCGGCGATCACAACATCGCCTATCATCGCAAAGCTCGCCGATACACCGCCCATAGTCGGATCGGTCAGGACTGATATGAACGGGAGCTTGCGTGCGGCGAGCTGCGTCAAAGTCGCGGTGGTTTTTGCCATTTGCAGCAGCGAAAGCAGCCCCTCCTGCATGCGCGCGCCACCCGATGCCGCGACGCACACCAGGGGCATGTTCTGATCAAGACAAGCATGCACGCCGCGTACGAAACGCTCCCCTACCACCGAACCCATCGATCCACCCATGAATTCAAATTCGAATGCGGCCACCACCACGGGGATCGTTTTGATCGCGCCTTGCATCACCAGAAGCGCGTCGGTTTCGCCGGTACTTTGTCTTGCGTCATCGAGCCGATCGGGATAGCGCTTGCTATCCTTGAATTTAAGAGTATCCACCGACGTCACCTCGGCGCCGATCTCGAAACGCGCTTCCGCATCGAGCAGCATATCCAGGCGGGCACGGGCATTTAATCGATTGTGATAGGCGCATTTCGGGCAGACATTGGCATTGCTCTCAAGATCCGAGATATAGAGAACTGCCGAACACGAAGGACATTTCGACCACAAGCCCTCGGGCACGGTCATGCGCTTTTGTCCCGCCGCGCGATTGATCTTGGGGGGCAGCAGTTTTTGCAGCCAACTCATCGCTCAGGACGCATGACTAGCGGACATCCATTGCGTCGCGAATGCCACGCAAAAGGTTTTTAACATTCAGCAAGGCCTCACCCGGTGCGACTTCGATTTCCTGAATCACGCGGCTACCAATGATCACCGCATCGGCGACTTCTCCAACGGCACGCGCCGTGGCACCATCACGAATGCCGAATCCCACGCCTATCGGCAATGTGGTTTTGGCTCGAATTTTGGCAAGGCGAGCAGACACCTCATTCATATCAAGGTTTCCCGCCCCGGTCACGCCGCGCAGCGATACGTAATACACATAGCCGGTCGCCAGCGAAACGATTTGTGCGATTCGCGTGTCGGTGGAAGTGGGGGCGATCAGAAATATCAAATCCAGATCATTGTTACGCAGCAAACCCGCAAGTTCCTTGCATTCCTCGGGCGGGTAGTCAACGACAATGACGCCATCAATATCGGCTTGCCGGGCGGCCAGCACAAATTTCTCGGTACCCATGGCTTCAATAGGATTGGCGTACCCCATCAGAACCACCGGCGTATCGTGATCGGTTTTGCGAAATTCACTCACCATGGCGAGCACCTGAAGCATACCCACGCCATGCGCGAGCGCACGCTCGCTGGCGCGTTGTATCACCGGGCCATCGGCCATGGGGTCTGAAAACGGCACCCCCAGTTCCAGAATATCAGCGCCGCCGGCGACCGCGGCATGCATCAAGGGCACCGTCAGTGTCGGATCGGGGTCACCTGCGGTGAAATAGGGAATCAAAGCCTTGCGAGCATTCGCGGCAAGTTGATTAAAGGTTTTCGTTATGCGCGACATCAGTGCACCACCTCATTCAATGCTTGGTCAACCAAGTCCGGCGGTTCTAACGCACGTCGGGCTTCCAGATCGATGCGCTTGCGCGCGATCACCATGTAATCGGGATTGATCTCGAATCCGGCAAAACGTCGGCCCTGGCGCGCGGCGGCAAGGGCGGTGGTTCCGCTACCCATGAATGGGTCAATCACCAATCCATCGGACGGGCAACTCGCGCGCACCATGCGCTCAATCAGCTCCAGTGGCTTTTGCGTCGGATGATCAACGCGCTCCGAGTGCTGGCGATGCAAACGGCTCACGCTCCAAACGTCCTTGGGGTTGTAGCCCATTTCCAGCCATTTTTTTCCGACAAAGATCGAGCGCGAACGCGCCTTCTTGGTCTCTGGATCATAGGCGATACGAATACTGTCCAGATCGAAGTGATACTGCCTGGAACACGCAAAAAATCCAATGGTGTCGTGCACCGACGAAAACCGGCGCGTGCCGCCGCCCATGCTGGGTACGCGTCTATCCCAAATGATTTCGTTAATCATCATGAGCCGGGTTTTCAGATAGCTGAACACCTCGGGGCTGTGCTGCCAGGTTAAAAATACATACAAGCTGGCATCGGCGTTGAGTTTAGGCAAAAGCGCATCAATCCAGCGCTTGCTGAAATCAAGATACTCGTTCGCGGCAATGAGGTCGGAATCGTTGCCATAGTCCTTGCCCAGGCCATACGGAGGGTCGACGATGGCCAGATCCACCGACGCATCGGCGATGCGGCGAACTCCCTCGAAACAGTCCTCGTGATAGAGCGCGATTCGCTCTGTCAAAACACCAACCCTGATTTTTCCGCGACGGTATGCATGTCCTTGTCGCCGCGGCCGGAAAGATTCACCAGAAGAATCTGGTCCTTTGGCAGCGTCGGCGCGATCTTGGCGGCATAGGCCAACGCATGCGCCGACTCCAGCGCGGGAATGATGCCCTCGTAGTGACAGCAATCGTGAAACGCCGCGAGCGCCTCGTCGTCATTGATGACCACATACTCGGCGCGTCCGCAATCCTTCAGCCAGGCATGCTCGGGACCCACCCCCGGATAATCCAGTCCCGCGGAAATGGAATGCGTCTCGATAATTTGACCATTGGCGTCCTGGATCAGGTAGGTGCGATTACCATGGAGCACGCCGGGCCTGCCGGCGTTGATGGATGCCGAATGCTTGCCGCTGTCTATTCCATGCCCCCCCGCCTCCACGCCGATCAAGCGTACTGATTTGTCGGGAATATAGGCGTAAAAAATTCCCATTGCATTGGATCCACCGCCCACGCAGGCAATCACCGCGTCTGGATGACGACCGGTCATCGCCGGCACTTGCTCCTTGCATTCGCGCCCTATCACCGACTGAAAATCGCGCACCATCATCGGATAAGGGTGCGGCCCCGCCACCGTGCCGATGATATAAAAAGTGTTGTGTACGTTGGTGACCCAATCGCGCATGGCTTCGTTCAACGCATCCTTGAGCGTCCTGGATCCGGATTCCACCGGCACCACCGTCGCGCCCAATAGTTTCATTCGGTAGACATTTGCCGCCTGGCGTTTGATGTCCTCAGACCCCATGTAGACCACGCATTCCATACCATAGCGCGCGGCAATCGTGGCCGTGGCAACGCCGTGTTGACCGGCGCCGGTTTCCGCGATCACGCGCGGCTTGCCCATGCGCCTGGCCAGCAATGCCTGGCCGATAGTGTTGTTGATCTTGTGCGCGCCGGTATGGTTTAAGTCCTCGCGCTTGAGGTAAATCTGCGCGCCTCCCCGCAATCCCGACCAGCGCTTCGCGTGATACACCGGACTCGGCCGCCCGACGTAATGTTCCAGCTCGTCGTGAAATTCGGCGATGAATTCCGGATCCTTGCGGTAGTGCTCGTAGGTCGCCTTCAATTCATCCAGGGCATGAACCAGCGTTTCGGCAACGAACACGCCACCGTACGGGCCAAAATGACCCTGGGCATCGGGAAATTCGCTAGGAAGATCGTTGATCTGCATGTCTCACCTCTGAAATGAACGCAGCAATACGCGCCGCGTCCTTGATACCTTTGGACACCTCCACCCCGCTGGAAATATCTACAGCGAAAGGCCGGATGGTACGAATCGCTTCATCAACGTTTTCCACGCCCAAGCCCCCGGAAAGAATCAAAGGCCTGGCCAGATTGCGCGGCACCAGGTTCCAATCGAATTTCTTGCCGGTACCGCCGTAGAGCTTGTCGTGATATTCATCGACCAACCAGGCCGATGCGCCATTGAAATCCTGGAAGTATTTTACCAAATCCCGACCCGGCTTCACCCCAGCTGCCTTGATCCATGGCCGCGCGAAGCTCGCGCAGAAGTCCGCTTCCTCCTCGCCGTGGAACTGCAGACTGGCGACGGGAATCGCCCGCAGTGTCGCCTCCACCTCTTCACGCGAGGGATTGACGAACACAGCCACAGTACCCACGAATGCAGGAAGTGCACGCGCCACTTCACCGGCGTCAACCGGCTCAATGAATCGTGGACTTTTCCTCCACTGAATGAAACCAATGGCGTCCGCGCCATGATCGGCGGCCGCCTGAGCGTCTTCAAGCCGCGTAATGCCACAGATTTTTATTCGAGTTCGCATCGATCACAGTCCGTCAAGCAGTGGCATCATACGTGGGAACGCGGGCAGCTTCCAGCGATCCTCATAGCTCACCTCGGTGAGATACAGGCCATCGGGAGCAATGGTCGGCGCGGCCTGTTTGCGATCACGGCCCGCGAGAATTCGACCCATCCAATCTGGCGAATGCGCGCCTCGTCCAATATATAGCAGACAGCCGACGATGTTTCGCACCATGTGATGCAAAAATGCATCCGCGCTGAGATCAAAAATAACAGAGTGACCGTGCTCGCGTATCTGAAAATTCGAGATGGTGCGTACCGGAGTCTTCGATTGACATTGCGAGGAGCGAAACGCCGAAAAGTCGTGCTTGCCTCGGAGATATTGCGTCGCTTCACGCATTGCCAGGATATCCAAAGGCGCGTGATACCAACCCACCTTGCCGCTTTGCAATGAGGGACGCACCGGATGGACATACAACAAATAGACATAACGGCGCGCAGTGGCCGAAAACCGGGCATTGAATTCGCCGGGAACGGGCATAGCCCACTGCACCGCAATTGAATCGGGAAGCAAGGCGTTGGTACCGCGCACCCACGCCGAATCCGGACGATCCACCTCACAGTCAAAGTGGGCGACCTGGCCAAGGGCATGAACCCCGGTATCGGTTCTCCCGGCGCCGGCTATGCGAATTGGCGCCGCTGCAATCCTGCCCAGCGCGGATTCGAGTTGATCCTGCACGGTATTGCCAGAGGGTTGCGACTGCCAACCATTGAAACCCCGACCGTCGTAACTAACGCCAATAGCGATGCGCATTGCCATTTCATTATCTCGACAACTTCGGGACTCCGACCCGATATATGTGAATGATAAACGGGGAATGAGGAACAATTGACAAAAAACTGCGCCTGTGGCGCCGTTTTTTTGAGGCGCAATATCTGCGTACGCTATACGAGCGCATCAATCATGGTTTTGGCCTGCTTTTTTTGTGCCTCATCGCCTTCTTGGATCACCTCGTTGAGAAGGTCTCGGGCGCCATCCTTGTCGCCCATCTCTTCGTATGCCTTGGCAAGATCCAGCTTCGTGGCCACCTCCTGCCACTTGACATCCATCGGCGCGCCAGCGACGGCGGCATCTTCAGGACCCAGATCAAGGCTTAGCGCAGACAAATCGATATCCGTCGCTACGACTGGGGAAGCTTCGGGAAAGGCGAGTGCGTCATCCAGGTTCAAATCGAAATCCATGCTCAGGCCGCTCTCCGAGGTCGCATCCGCAATCGCAAGCTCAGGCGGGGCTTGCGCCGGGGCCAGAGGGGCAATGTCCTGGAGCATGCCCAAGTCAAAGTCTATCGAAGCGCTACCGCCATCCGACGCCTGCACGTTTTCTACGGCGGGCGCCACGGTCGAATCGATGGTCAATGTTCCCAGCGGCGTGGAATCGCTGGGCGCTTCTTGCGCCGACGTGTCGCCGCCAAAGCCAAGATCAAAATCAAGACCTGCGCCTGCCTGGTCCGGTGATGCTGCACCGGCACCCGGCACACCAAGATCCAAATCAATCGCTGTGTCAACAGCCTGCGCGGCGGGCGCATCGCTCAAATCGAGGTCAAAATCCAATGTGGGAGCGGCTTGCGCAGTCGCGCCAATCGCGACATCTGCTGACGCGCCGATTGCGACATCTGCAGTCGCGCCGATTGCGACATCTGCTATACCGCTTTCATCGCGGCTTGCCGTGAAACTCGCGCCTGACAGCACTTGGGTCGATGCAAAATCAGCGGTACCGGTCCCGCTGGAGCCGCCATAAAGCGTATTGCCGGGATCGATCTGCAATCCCAGCGCCTGAGCTTTCTCCCAATCGGGGCCCTGACCACCGGTTAGTGTCTGCAAATCCCGGGCGGTGGATTCAAAGGTATTGAGATCCTTGCGGTTGGCATAGACCTCGAGCAACTTGAGCCAAGCCGGCGTCCGGTTGACATCTTTTGACAAGGCATCCTTGAGAATTTCCTCCGCCTGGGCATCGCGGCCATAGGCCATATAAACATCCGCCTCGGCAATAGGATCGATTTCCTCACCGACGCCAGCAGGCACACTCAGATTGCTATCGCTTGTTGGGGAAACCAGTTCGCTATCGGCGATAGAACTCGATGCAATACTGACTGCGGCGATCGGGTCCGCGCTTGCAACGCTATCGCCAAAATCCGCCGAAGCCGCCTTTTTCTTGCGGCGCCACGCATAGGCCGCATAACCCGCCAACAAGATAACGACCCCACCTGCGCCACCCACTGCCAACTCGTTGTCCAACAATTCATCGACAAGACTCGGGGGTGGCGGCGGCGGTGGGGGCGGCGCCTTTGGTGCCGCTTTCGGCGCTACCTTGGCGACATCAGGAGCCGCGCCGCCTTCAGCGGCTGATTTCACCGGTTCGCCGTCTTTGGCCGCATCCGGCGCAGCAGGCTTTTGCCCCTCAGGACTTGCACCCTTTGCGGCATCGGCGGGGCTCGCAGGCATGGCGGGTTTCGGCGCTTCCGCTGATTTGGCGACTTCAGGTGCGGGTTTTACGAGCTCCGCAGGAGCCCGGGCGGCGTCAGGCTTGGCGGCAGAAGCGTTTGGCGCTTCTGCCTTTACTGGCGGCGCAGGCGGCTTTGACTGAGCCGCTTTAGCAGATCCCCCTGCTTCAGCCTGTTTTTGCACCTGGGCGCCGGTGGCACTTTGGAGTTGCAACAGTTTTTGCAGGTCCTGCACATTCTTTTCCAGCAAAGCAACGCGTTCTGTCATTTCGCGCAAAGCCTTATCCTTGGCCGCTAAATCGTCCGCTGTCGCCGCTGCAGCAGCACCTGCCGCACCTTTGGCATCATCGGGTTTAGACAAACGCAACTGATCCTTCACGGCTGCTGTTGCCGCCGGCTTATCTGCGCCCGACACAGTAATACGTCCTGAGGCCTGGCGCGAACCCTCAGCCCGTTCAGGCGCAGCCGCCACAGCAGCGCCGATGGACCGCTGGTACTCACGGTAATCCGATGCCTGGCCGCTCACCAATTGCAACGCGTCGTTTTGACTGATTCCCTCTATGTCCCCGGCGGCAGGAAGATCCAAGATCTTTCCAATACGCAGACGATTCATATTCTTGCCATCAAAAGCGTCGACATTGCCCCGATATAAGGCGGTCAGCATTTGCTGCAGGCTGGCGCCTGTCAGCATGTACTGCGACGCTATTTTGCCCAGCGTATCGCCTCGTTTGACCTCATATTGGCCTGCTGCTTTTACTGATGGTTCAGACGAAGGCTTTGGCGCCGCGACTCTGGCCGATGACTGGATTGGCCCCTTCTGGGAAGACGCCGCAGTAGCCGAAGAAGTACTCACGGGTGGTTTTGGC
>CAMDFL010000100.1 GCA_945897475.1 Bordetella parapertussis | reverse complement strand
CTTTGGATGAACGAATACAATACCGTGTAGGCAATCACCATTTTACCAACCACAAACGGGCATCCATGGACACCATTTTTATTCGTGAATTACGCCTGCCCGCGTGGATTGGACTGTATAAGCATGAAAAAATATCGCAGCAAACGGTTGAGATAGACATTGAAATGGGCCTGCCGAATGACGCGGTTTTTGAGACGCACAAAGTGCGCGACACCATCGATTATGGGGTGGTCTGCGAAAAAGTACGTGAGATGTTGAACGGCGAACGCTTTGGGCTGGTCGAATCCCTTGCTGCGCGCATCGCACAGATTCTCATCGACGATTTTAAATCGCCAAAGGTCGTAATCAGCATCACCAAGCTCGGAGTCCTCAAAGACGCCAAACGCGTTGGCGTACGCGTCGAACGCAGCCGCGCGCCGGGGTAATCCCCACCTTGTTGGCGATCGCCTCGGCTTTGTCCGACAATGGCTCCCCCCTCCAACGCATCAGCCTCTGCGACAAAATAGGCGATTTCTCAGAAATACTCCGCCTTCTCTGGTCACCCTCTGGGATGATGTTTTGTGTGCAGCAGTTTCAGGCGCTCCCTCGCGACATGGGTATAAATTTGCGTGGTCGAAATATCGGAGTGCCCCAGCAGCAACTGCAACACCCTTAGATCCGCCCCATGGTTCAACAGATGTGTCGCGAAAGCGTGCCTCAGGGTATGGGGCGAGAGCGTTTTTGCGGGAATTGCCATGGCCGCATGGCGTTTCAACAAGTACCAAAATGCCTGACGAGTCATACCCTCGCCGCGCGAGGTCACGAACAGAAAATCGCTGGCGCGGCCCGCCAGAATTTCGGGCCTCGCTTCGTGCTGATAGCGATCTAGCCATGCGATAGCCTCCTCGCCAAGGGGCACCAATCGCTCCTTGGCTCCCTTACCTAGAACGCGCACCACGCCCGCGTTGAGATCGATATGCGGGAGCTTGACGCTGATGAGTTCGGATACCCGAAGACCACAGGCATAGATGAGTTCAAGCATGGCGCGATCGCGCATTCCGTTGGCCAAGTCCACAATCGGCGCCGCGAGCAAGGCTTCCACGTCCGTTTCGCTCAAAGTCTTTGGAAAACGGGGGGCTTGCTTGGGGGCGTCCAGACGCAGGGTCGGATCAACTGCGATCCGTCCCTGGTGCAGGCAATAACGGTAGAGGCGTTTAAGGCTAGACAGAAGCCGCGACTGCGTGCTTGGCCGAATGGGTCCTTGCGAGGACACGCGATGCGCCAGGTAGCCTGAAATATCCGCTTCGCTCGCATCGGTCAAACACCTGGCGCGCGAATCACTTAGCCATTCGCCAAACAATCGCAAATCGCGTCGATACGATTCGATGGTATTCCTCGACAAGCCATCCTCCAGCCAAATGGCGTCGCAGAATTCATCCAACAGCACGGCGTCGGGCCCGACGTTCAGCATTGGGCATGCTCGTGATCAAGCAGCCAGCGTTTGACGTTCAAAGGAAAAACCCTCATCACGGTGCGCGAATCCGCCCAAACCACCGCTGGCGTTGATCGAGGCAAGAATCGGATTTCGGCTAGCCTCGCGCCCTCCGTGCGTACCCTGGACACAAACGGGGCTGAGGAAACGCGCATTGAAATCATCGCTGGTTGATGCTCCAGCCACCCGCTATCCCTCTCCAAATTCAGCGGCCTTCTGCAAAATATCGGACCGTCTACGAAGGTAATGCAAGGATAGGGCGACAATAATCAGACCCACCCCAACGGCATCCGCGATCGCCGTCGGATAAGCCAATGCCAGGCCGGCAGCAAGCAGCAATCCAGATTCCATCCAGTTGGTTTTCCTTGAAAGCCAATTTTGAAATCCGGCCGAGAGCGCCGCTATCCCCAGGACAGCGGTGAAAGTCACCATGGCAATAGCACCCCAATCGGCGCTGGCCAAATTTTTTATCGAACCCATTAAAAGCAAGCCGTGCCCCGCCTCATCGAGCACGAACATGAATGGCACCAAAAACGCAGGCATGGTGTATTTCCAGGCCTGCAAAGTCGTGCGATAAGGGTCTCCACCTGTGATCGCCGCAGCGGCAAATGGCGAAAGCGCTGTCGGTGGGGAGACTTCCGACAATACTGCATAATAAAATATGAACATATGCGCTGCAAAATCGGGCACGCCCAACTTTATTAACGCGGGCGCGGCGATTACCGCGCAAATGATGTAGGAAGCCGTTACCGGCACAGCCAATCCGACGACCCAGACAATCAATGCGGTATATATCGCGGTTAAAAGCAATGATCCACCCGCGTAGTCGATAATGATGGCGCTGAATTTCAGACCCAGACCGGTAAGAGTCACCACTCCCACGATGATTCCCGCACCCGCGCAGGTCACCGCGACGATCAACATACCCCTGGATCCAGCCTCCAACGCCTTGATGAAGCCGGACCCTAGTAACAATGGCAGCCAAGGCCGTTTGCCTCGAAACAGATCGTAGGATATGAGCGTGCAATCGCGGCGCAGAAAACTGGCTAAAAAAGCAATCACCGTCGCCCAGAATACCGCCGTCACCGGTGTGAATCCCATCAGCATGAAAATCACAATGGAAACCAGCGATGCAAAGTGAAACCAATATCGTCGCGCCAGATTCCACGCGGTGTCGGCGCGTTCGATCAGGACATCGCGAATCCCGAATTTTCGTGCGTCAAGCTCCACCATGAGAAACAGAGCCAGGTAATACAGGCAAGTCGGAATCACCGCCATCAGCAGGACGTCGAGATAGGAAATCCGCAGATATTCGGCGATTAGAAACGCCGCTGCGCCCAACACAGGCGGAGAAATTATCGCGCCTAAGCCGCCTGCGGCGAGCAGGCCCCCGGCGGCCTCCTTGGAATACCCTGATTTTTCGAGCATGGGATAGGCGACCGCGCCTAAGGTTACCGTGGTGGCCACCCCTGAGCCAGAGGGCCCCCCAAGCAGAAAGGAAGACAACACCACAGTGCGTCCCGCACCTGTGGATTTACCTCCCAAGGCTGCGAATGAGAAATCTATATAGAATTTTCCGGCTCCCGAGAACTGCAGGAACGCTCCATAAATAGTGAACAAAATAATCAAGGACGAGGAGACATCAATCGCGGTGCCGAAAATCCCTTCAAGCGTCATATAAAGGTGGCCAACCAGACGCCCGATCTCATAATTGCGGTGCGCCCAGTTGCCCGGCAATTGTTCGCCATAGAGCGCATACAAAATGAAACTGATGACGATCACCGGCATGATCCAGCCCGTGGTACGGCGCATCGCATCAAGGATAAGCAACACCAACAAGACGCCAAACAGCAGATCCCAATTATTGGGCATGGTATTGCGATCCGCGAAATTGTCGCCGCCTGCGAGGATGTAGGCGGCGATACCTACTGCGGCGATGGCGGCTACCCAATCCCACCATTTCACCTGATGGCGGTAGCGCGTCGCGATAGGAAACAAGAGAAATACCAGGAACAGGACGATAGCCACGTGAACCGTTCGCATGACCTGCGTGGGTACGATCGCGTAGGCGGAATAAAGGTGAAACACGGACATCAACACCGCCATCGCGGTGAGGAACCCACCCAAAGTGCCCGCCAGGTGGTTCGCGCTGCCTTCCTCCTGCTCGACGTAGGCCTCGGCCTTCTTCAGTGCCTCATTGTCAATTGCGGGCGTGGCCGAATGTGCCGCATCGGTCATTCATCCACCACAAGATGCTCCGACCTTGTTGCCCGGGAATAAAAACCGCAGCTCAATTGAGCTTTCCGCCGCGCTCGGTGATATACCGAACGGCGCCAGAATGAAATGGAATCGGTGTCGCAGCATTTTTCTGAAAATCGATACGAAAATTCTCCGCCTCCTTGTGGACTGCGATCAGGTCGCTACGCTTGTCGAAAATGGTTTTGACAATGTTGTAGGCAGCCTGGTCACTGAGCTTTTCATGCGCGACCAGGATATTCCAGACCGTGGCGATTTTGTTGTCCGAATCCATCCCGCGATAAGTCTCCTTGGGTATGGCGTCCTCGACATAAAGCTGACCGTACTTCTTGTTCATACTGGCGACCGCATCGGAATGGTCCACCATTTTGATCTTGGTATTAGGAGTGTTCGCCAAGTCGCTGACCGCACCGGTGGGCAGGCCGCCAACCCAGAAAAGCGCCTCGATTTTTTTGTCTTTCAACGCGGCAACCGATTCCGCCACGCCCAAGCGCTCGCGGCGCATATCGCGGTCACGGTCCAATCCCATCGCCTCGATCACCCGGAAGGCCATCACTTCGGTTGCGCTGCCGGGAGAACCCGTGGAAACGCGCTTTCCCTTCAAATCCGCGAAGCGGATTACTCCCGCCCCTTCAACGGTCGCCACGTGCATGCGATTGGGATACAAGACCAACAAGGTCTTGAGCGGGACTTTGTTGCCTTTGAACTTGTCCTCGCCCTGATAGGCATCCTGACCTGCATCGGCCATGGTGAATCCGATATAGGGTTTGCCGCTGGCAATCAACCTTAAATTATCGACCGATCCGCCAGTCACTTCCGCAGTCGCCTGCATACCTGGCACAAATTTGGATAGTAGATTCGCCATCCCGCCGCCCAACGGGTAATACACGCCACCAGTGCCACCAGTGCCTATGGCCAGGTTGATTTTTTCCTGTGCCAACAGGGGCTGGGACAACATAAAAGTCAGCACGGCAAGCAGAACTTTACGCAGCATGATTACCCCTTTGATGAATCTGAATTCAATATCGGAATCGGGCCAGTCTAGGCAAACCCGGTTCCGCTGTCAAAAAATTTACCACCAACAATTACCGCATGGAACTCCCACAGACCACATGGCATCACCACAGATCACATTAGACTCTCACAGACCACATTGGACCGCCGGACCATGAGACCAGCCACAGCCCACATGCGACCGCCACAGCCGCGCATCATTTACGGTCCTCGCCGGAGGTGACGCGCTGCGCGAGGACATCCCTAGCGCAAGGACGCGTTAATCTTCTCAAGCACTGCCGCGCCTGGGCAAAGTTCCTTCGCCGAAAGCTGGTTGAGCGGAATTCCAACGGTATTGAGGTGCACATGCAAATCGTCGGCCTCCGGATTCAGATAGAGGAGGCCTGTGAGCACCTCGCCCCTGGCATGGTGCTGCCCTATCTGGTCAATGGCCTTCAAGCGGTCGATCGGATCGTATTCGGGGCGTGTTTTACGCAGGCGCATGATAGAGCCGTCGTGCTGCGGTACGTCTATGACATCCCCCTGATCGTAATCGACGCTTATCGCCTCGCGCGATGGCCAGAAATCAAGCCTGTTCACCGCATCGTTGTGCTCACGCACATAGTCGTAACTCTTGGTGCTGCCCGAATGATTGTTGAAGGCGACACAGGGGCTGATAACATCGATAAAAGCAGCGCCGGGATGCGCGATTGCGGCCTTAATCAAGGGCACCAGCTGTTGTTTGTCGCCGGAAAAGCTGCGCGCAACGAAAGTAGCGCCCAGTTGCAATGCCAGGGAAGCCATGTCGATGGCTGAATCGCTGTTGACAATACCGCGCTTGGATTTCGAACCTTGATCTGCGGTCGCCGAAAACTGTCCCTTGGTAAGACCGTAGACGCCGTTATTCTCAACAATGTAAGTCATGTTTACCCCACGGCGCATGACATGGGCGAACTGTCCGATCCCAATTGAAGCAGAGTCACCGTCGCCGGAAACGCCTAGGTACACTAAGTCGCGGTTGGCCAGATTGGCTCCGGTCGCCACAGAAGGCATGCGTCCATGCACGCTATTGAAGCCGTGGGAATTGCCCAGAAAATAATCCGGGGTCTTGGAACTACAGCCGATCCCCGATAGCTTGGCGACGCGATGCGGTTCGATGTTCAGTTCCCAGCAAGCCTGGATGATGGCCGCCGAGATTGAATCATGTCCGCAGCCCGCGCACAAAGTCGAGACCTTGCCCTCGTAGTCTCGTCGGGTATAGCCGACCTTGTTGAGCGGCAATGTCGGGTGATGCAGTCGAGGTTTGGTTAGGTAGGTCATGTCAGGCAGCCTTTCCTTTTTTAATCGGCTGAACATTCAACAAGCGCATGCGCTCCGAGATTTCCGTGAGAATGAATCGGGCGGTAATTGGCGTGCCGTCGTAATGGAGCACTGGCATCATTTTCGCCGGGTCGACATTCAACTCATTGACCAGCAGAGAGCGCAGTTGCGCGTCCCGGTTCTGCTCGATCACAAAAACCTGCTCGTGCTCGGAAACGAACTCAACAATGGATTCACCGAACGGAAACGCCCTGATTCGCAGGGTATCTAGCAGAACACCCTGCCCATCCAGCACGTCCATGGCCTCATCCATGGCCGGGGCGGTCGAACCGTAATAAATTACCCCGATTTTAGTTTTCTGCTTGGCGCGCCGCACTATCGGCTGGGGCACGATTTCCTTGGCTGTCTCGAACTTGCGCAACAGGCGCTGCATGTTATCGACGTAATCCGTTCCCTGCTCCGAATAGCGCGCGTAACGGTCTTTGGTGGTGCCGCGGGTGAAATACGAGCCTTTGGTCGGATGCGTACCCGGCAAGGTGCGATAGGCAATGCCATCGCCATCGACATCGAGATAGCGCCCGAAGTCTTTACCGGCCTCCAACTCCTCGGCAGTCATGACCTTGCCTTGGTCGTATTCGCGGCTGTCGTCCCATTTAAACGGTTCGCACAGGCGCGTGTTCATGCCAATGTCGAGATCTGTCATCAGGAACACCGGCGTTTGAAGCCGATTGGCGAGATCCAGCGCAGTGGCGGCAAATTCGAAGCATTCAGTTGGATCCTCCGGAAATAGCAGCACATGCTTGGTGTCACCGTGTGACGCATAAGCGCAAAGCAGAACATCGGACTGCTGCGTGCGGGTAGGCATGCCGGTAGACGGGCCGCCACGCTGCACATCAATGATCGTCACCGGAATCTCGGCAAAATAGGCAAGGCCGATGAATTCCTGCATCAGCGAAATGCCGGGCCCAGAGGTTGCCGTGAAAGCCCTGGCGCCATTCCAGCCTGCGCCGGTAACGATACCAATGGAGGCCAGTTCGTCTTCCGCCTGTACGATCGCGAACTTGTTTTTGCCGGTGTCCTTGTCCACGCGCAGTCGTTGGCAATATTTCTGGAACGCTTCGGCCAATGAGGACGACGGTGTAATCGGATACCAGGCACACACGCTTGCCCCGCCATAAACGCAGCCCAGCGCCGCCGCGGAATTGCCATCGATCAAAATCTTGTTGCCGACCTTATCAACGCGCTTGGCCTTGAGACCCAGTTGGCCTTTGAGCTTCTCCTGGGCGTAGTTGTGGCCCATTTGAAACGCGTTGACATTGGGCTTGAGCAGTTTTTCCTTGCCTTGGTATTGCTCGCCGATCAACTCGGTGATCGCGCCGGGATCGATATCCATCAACGCTGAAAGCGCGCCAACATAGATTATGTTTTTGAATAATTGCCGCTCACGCGGATCGCTGTAGGATGCATTGCAGATTTCCGTGAGCGGAATGCCGATGACATGAATATCCTCGCGAAACCGCGATTGCGGCATGGGCTTGGTGTTGTCGTAAAAAATATAGCCGCCGGATTCGATTTCCTTCACGTCTGCCGCCCAGGTTTGCGGGTTCATGGCGACCATAAGGTCCACCCCGCCGCGACGCCCGAGATAGCCTTTTTCAGTTACGCGAACTTCATACCAAGTCGGCAGACCTTGAATGTTAGACGGGAAGATATTACGCGGGCTGACCGGGATGCCCATGCGCAAAAACGACTTCGCGAACAACTCATTGGCGGAGGCGGAGCCCGAACCATTGACGTTGGCAAATTTGACGACAAAATCGTTGACGGCTTCTATTTTTTTCATTTACCAATCTCTTGCGTTAGGGGTGCAGGAGGACTGCGGTGCGATGAACAACGGACAATATCGCTCAAATGCAATAAATATCGAGCATGGTGGGTATGTAATCATTTTGAAGGATGGTCTTCTTTCTGGCGATAAGCCAGTTGCCATCGCGCAGAACCAATTCGTGTTCGGCTCGGCCAAAAAACGCATGGCTCTCATGTGTGCGCGGGAAAAACACGTGGCATACCCAGCTTGAGCGCATACGTATTTTTTGCTCTTGCGGATTCTCCAATGGCAGGAAACCGGAAAGAATGTGCGAAGTCCTTGGCATGGGCGTTGAGGCCGGCGAACGGCGCGAACGGATACGCACGATTCGATCCTCAAGTCCGGCGCGGTTGGCGTAAAAAATATGCGAGAGCTCCGCCTGTGGATTACTGGTCAATTCTTCCTCGTTCTTCCAGGAGGGCACCCAGTATTCGCAATCGGGTGCGAACAGCGCAAGCCAGTCGTCCCAGCGCTGCTCGTCCAGGCATACCCCCTCCCGATGCAGTACATCGATACCCGCATCAAGGAGATCGCGCCCGTCCGTGCTGAGTTTATCGCTCATGTTTGGCGTCCATTTTACGGGAGCACTAATTCTCTCCCTCGTCTGCTCAAGCGGCCTTGCGCTCCGGCATGCTGTGCCGCTCTCGGCACCCGGGGCCTGCCTGGGTCAACTCAAGGTAGAACTTCTGCATATCCCAGGCGCCGGTCGGGCAACGCTCGGCGCAAAGACCACAATGCAGGCAAACATCCTCGTCCTTGGCCATGATGCGACCGGTACGCAATCCATCGGCCACATAAATGTCCTGCGACAGAACATTGGCTGGAGCGTTCAGGCGAGCGCGTAAATCTTTTTCATCGCCATCCGCTGTAAAGGTGATGCAATCCATCGGGCATATGTCTACGCAGGCGTCGCACTCAATGCACTGCTTGGCGGTAAATACGGTTTGCACATCACAGTTGAGACAACGCTGCGCTTCCTTGAAGCCGAGCTTCGGATCGAATCCAAGCTCCACTTCGACTTTGATATTTTTCAGCGAAATCCTGGTGTCCGTGTGCGGAACCTTGTAGCGCTCATCGGGCGCGATTTCGTTGTCGTAGCTCCACTCATGAATACCCATCTTCTGTGAGATGAGGTTCACCATGGGCGGCGGCCGGTTACGCATGTCTTCGCCACTGCAAAGTTTGTCTATGGAAATCGCGGCGTCATGCCCATGGGCCACGGCCCAGATAATGTTCTTCGGGCCAAACGCCGCATCGCCGCCAAAGAATACCTGGGGTATGGAGGACTGCATGGTGATCTTGTCGACCACCGGCATTGCCCACTTGTCGAATTCCATTCCGGTTTCACGCTCTATCCAGGGAAAGGAGTTCTCCTGCCCCACCGCCACCAGCACGTCGTCGCATTCATAGTGAGGATCGGGTTCGCCGGTCGGCACCAAATCGCGCCGGCCCCGCTCGTCATAGACGGCCTTGACTTTCTCAAAGGTAACGCCGGTCAGCTTGCCGTTGAGGTGCGTAAATTCCTTGGGCACAAGAAAATTGAGTATTGGAATTCCCTCGTGCAGCGCATCTTCTTTCTCCCAGGGAGACGCCTTCATCTCCTCGAAGCCTGAACGCACTATCACCTTGACATCATCGCCGCCCAGGCGTCGTGAAGTGCGGCAGCAATCCATCGCGGTGTTACCACCGCCGAGGACAATAACGCGCTTGCCGATTTTTTCAACATGACCAAATGACACCGAAGACAGCCAGTCAATGCCGATATGAATATTCTTCGCGGCTTCCTGCCGGCCAGGAATATCAAGCTCGCGCCCACGCGGGGCACCCGAACCCACGAAGATCGCGTCGAACCCTTCGGTGAGCAGCGCCTTTAAACTGTCGACACGCTGCGCTGCGCGGAACTCGATTCCCAATCCGTCGATATATCCGACCTCTTCGTCAATCACCTCTTCGGGAAGTCGAAAGCGCGGGATTTGCGTGCGAATCATCCCCCCCATCTTGTTGTCGCCGTCGAACAAAACGACGTGATAACCCAGTGGCGCAAGATCCCGCGCGACGGTCAACGATGCCGGACCTGCGCCAACGCAAGCGACCTTCTTGCCATTTTTCTTGGAGGCGGGCTTGGGTAAGCGTGGACGGATGTCATCCTTGTAATCCGCAGCGACGCGCTTCAGACGGCAAATCGCCACCGGTTCCGGTTTCTCCCCGTTGTTCTCCTCGACGCGTCCTCGCCGGCATGCCGGTTCGCAGGGCCGGTCGCAGGTTCGCCCGAGAATCCCTGGGAATACATTGGATTCCCAATTAATCATGTAGGCATCGCTATAGCGTCCTGCCGCGATCAATCGGATGTATTCAGGGACCGGCGTATGAGCCGGACAAGCCCACTGGCAATCGACAACTTTGTGAAAATAATCTGGTGCGCCTATGTCACTTGGCTTCAAAGATATCCTCCCGCATTTGCATCAATAACGGCGCCCAGAGCCACAATCAACACACCGAAAACCACGATCTAACAATGGTTTAACAGGCTCGGCGCCCTTCGAGTGGCGCACATAATACCGTTTGGATTGGTCAATGAATAGTGTGAATGTGGATAGTGTCCTGAATACAGGCCCGAATAGGGGCCGTGCAAATAATGCCCCATGTGGCGCAACGGGCCTGTGCGCAACGCGTTTCCGCGCCGAACCGGCCCACGCAAAACCCATATTGCGCAAGCCACGTTTGCCTGGTGCCGGGTAGAGGAATCGAACCCCCGACCTTCTGATTACAAATCAGCTGCTCTACCAACTGAGCTAACCCGGCACGGCCTGCAATTATACGAGGCGGCGCGATCTACACACCCAATGACTTGCGCAAAAAAAGGATGGGCTTACGAAACAGGTAATAGCCAAGCGGGACTTCTTCCGCATAAACCTTGGCTGAACCTTTCAGTCCAATCCGGGGAACCGGCGTACCCGGCAATAGCTCCGCATGTACTTTGTACGCCAATGTATTGTCCGGCATCAAGCTTGCTTCATAGCTTGTCTGCGTAATCTTGCCTTTTATGGGAGACAGTGGATCAATACTCAAAATAATCGTCACCTCGCCGCCCACCTCAAGTTGCACGGCGTCGTCCGGAGAAACATTTATTGATACGGCGACCAGGGATGGGTCGGCAAGCGTCATTATTCGCTCGCCTGGCTGGACCGGCTTGCCACGCCATTCTCCGGTATCGTTGAAAATGGCGATGCCGCCCTGCGGCGCGGTGATGCGAAGCAGCTTCAGCAATTCCAAAAGATAGACAAGCTCGGCGGCCTTTTCCTTGATTCGGCCCTCCAACACATTTATTTCGCTGCGACTGGCCTCGTCCCCAAATGCCTTGTTGACCGCCCTTTGATAATCCGCCTTGGCGATCTCCAATGCTTTCTCGGATACCGCCAGTCGGTTCCGGGTTGACGTATCGTCGAGTACCACCAGGATTTGATCCGCCTTGACTGTTTCGTTCGGCTGAACCTTGATCGATTCAATCACACCATCTACAGGCGCCGTGATGTGGAATGGCTTGCGCGGAACAATCTCCGCCGGGGCAATGGCGTTCAGCCGAATGGGGACAAAAGCAAGAATAGCCAAGGCAATAACCAAGCCCGCCGCAAGCAAGCGCGTTGACCTGCGTCTGATCCAACTACTGACCGGCTTTTGCGACTGCTCCCAGCCCCAATAGGCAAAGGCCACCGACGATGCCATCCACTGCGCCACCGCCTGATCCACTTCGGAGAACGCCTCGTCACGCGAAAAAAACATCCCCCCCAAGCGTTTGCCTTGCGGGCTGATCAAGGAGCAATGAAGCAGGTTTTCATGCACCCATTCCGCTCCGTCCTCGGAAATAGACTTGGGCAAATTCTCCAACTGGGCAACGCTCAACGGTGGTGGATTCGCCCCGGCAATGAAATGTCTGACAGCGCGGTCAAACCAGAGTGCGTAAGGCGACTCGGCGCTGATTTCGGCCAATCCCGATACTGCCGCAATCGATACCGCGGAACGAAAATCGTATTGCCAAACCACCGCCTGATCAAACCGAAGAACGTGAAAACTCTCATTTGCCGCGATAAACACCAATTCCCTGAGCGAAGCACAGCGCTGCAGCTTCCGTTGAAACTCCAGAAGATTCACGGCAACGCTATCCGGTTTCGTCTGCTGGTCCACGACCATTAATTCTTGGGGCGTCCGGGAAATGTCGCACTCCCAACCATTCCCGGCAGCAATCCTTGTGGGGCTCCATCGAAACGCGCTTCCAACTCGAGCGATTGGCTGACACCTTCAACACGCGCATTAAGTTTCGCAACCCGGGCGCGAAAAGTCCTGCTGTTGTCCCCCGACTTTATGAGCACGGGTGTGCCGACCCGAATCCAGCGAGACCACGCCGCTGGCACAAAGATTTGCGCCTTGAGCGCATCTGGATTGACCAGTTCTATCAGGGGCTGGCCCCCGGATACGCTTTCGGACAACTTGATCCGCAGTTTCACCACGCTTCCGGAAAAAGGCGCCATGACTTTGCAAAATGCCATCTGCGCTTCTCGAAGATTGACCTGACTTCGAGCCTTGTCCGCCCCGGCTGCGGCCAGGGTCACCTCCAACTCCCCCGCCGCGCCCAATGCCTGCAATCGCATTTTGGTCAAATGCGATTCACGCGCGCCACGATACTCAGCCTGCGCCGCCTGTAGTTGCGCCTCCTCGCTTTCGCACTCGAACTCCAAAAGAAGGGCGCCGGCTTTCACCAGATCGCCCAGTCCAAAGTGCAGCTTTTTGATCCTTCCAGCCATCTGGCTCGACAGTACGGTTTCTTCGCCGGATGCAACCAACGCGGAGATTTCGCGCTCCTCAAGCGATGTAGCTTGTTCGAGAAGATTATTCAAGG
Organism: Bordetella parapertussis; assembly: GCA_945897475.1. Classification (GTDB taxonomy): domain Bacteria; phylum Pseudomonadota; class Gammaproteobacteria; order Burkholderiales; family SG8-39; genus 2-02-FULL-62-17. Next base: position 3,563 of record CAMDFL010000100.1, on the reverse strand, counting down.
TCGCACTATTCATTGGCGGCGCCGTTCTAGCCGGCGCGGGTGATTGCGCAGATTTGGCGCCAGGCGATTGTGCGGATATCGCGCCAGGGGATTGCGCATAACTACTCGCGCAATAAATGGACGCCCAGCCAATCGCCAATATATTAAGGAAACACTGAATAAGTCTCGTTGCAGTGAAAGACGGACTAAGTGTTTCACCTGAAGTGGGGGATTCACGAGGGGACAGAGACCCCTTGTTCAGCACTTCCTTAATTATCGACTTCATCCACCCTGCCTTCGATACGGGATACCCGCTGAATTTCAGAATAATCGAGTTCTTGGACCATGCGCAGGTGCAGAGGCTCATTGAATCCGGGTTTTTCATCACCAGTCGCAACGAATGTTCTGGCAAAAGTGCCAATATTCACGGATAACTTTAACTCACCTGCCCCTGCCTGGGGTTTTCCGACCTGCAGCTTGGTACGCCCGGATTGTAGCCGACCCAATGGACCAACCACCCGATAGGCCGCGCCTTCACCCAGTGTTTTCCACTGTTCCGCATCCACCGGCTCACTCAGAGTCGTTTTGAATTCGGATTGGAATTGAATCGTTTGATTGCTTGCATCCAACAAGGAAATTTTCATTCGCGCCTGCCGGCTACCGCTTCGCGGCGGATCGACCTCGATGGTGGCCGTAACCTGCAATCGAGGTTCAGTGCCTTCGGTGAGTTTGATTTTGGACAGGTCGAATATCATGGCGATGGATTGACGGAAATCGCTCGCAAAGTCCGCGGGGATTCCCTCCAACGCCCCTATGGCAACAGGGAAATCCGGCGCGGGCGGCCTGACCGAAAAATTCTCCTGCCTCCAGCCTTCTATGGTCCCCTCCAACTGCTTGGCCAGACTGGCAACTTTATGGTCGGGCACTTCCCTGGGTAGCGCATCCAGTCCAATCGAATTGTAAATGCGGCCCAATGCCGCCTCGAGATTCGCGCCGACAATATCGCGATTGATGGTACTGACCATCAATCGCGCCTTCGCGCGAATCAACTCAAACTCAGTCTCGGTTCCGACCTGGGCGCTGGAGGACATATAACCAACTATCTGGGTGTCGTCCTTGGTGGCATCATCCCATACGCCATATTCATGCGCGAGCAAGCCATACCGGACCGACGCCACGCGGGTCTGCGTCAGGACCGCCATGGCCATCGCGAGGCGTCTGGCCTCATCGAATTGACGCTGTGCCTCAGCCGATCGGTTGACCGCAGGCAAGGACAATACCTTGATCAAATTAAACGCGACCCCAAGTCCGGCGGACGCCCAGGTATTGTTGACAAGAAATTTGTTGCTGTCGTAATTGAACGGATTGAAATTCAGATTCAAGCTCGGAAACAATCCCAACAATGATTTTTGTATTTCGGCCTCGCTGACGCGAGCCTTATAAATCTCCTCGCTGATCTCAGGCCTGTTTCGTAACGCAATAGACTCGAGCAAATCCATGCTGGCGGTCAACTCAATCACCTTCACGCGACTTTCCTCGGGAACGGCTATTGGCGCCTCTGAGCCTGGGGGCGCACCAATTAAAGCCGACAATTCGACTCGAGCCTGGGCGAGTTCCTGCCGCTTCAAGCTGATTTGTTGCTCCAAGTCAAGCAAAGCGCGCCGAATCGACGCCGTTTGCAAGGGTGGCAGCAGTTTGCGGTTTTCGATCACCTTGGAGCGTTCAATGGCCTGATCCACCTCTTCCAACAGGCCTTCAATCTGAGGCATCAAGCGCTGTGCGGCCTCCGCTCGCCACCATGCCAGCCGCACATCCTGCACCAGATTCTGCAGGGCTTTGCGTCTGCGCTCCTCCAAAATCAAGCTCTGGTCCGCCAACTGTTTGGCCCGGTAGTAGCTCATTCCGAAATCCAAGACACTCCAGGAGAAACTGATATTCCCGGTGTAGGAGGAGCGCTCGCTGGAAGTCGACGGATTGGCGGCGATGGCGCCATTGCTGAAACCAAAACCGAAGGAGTCGTTGCTGCGCGTGGTATATCCGGCATTGGTGGTGAGCCTGGGCAGCATGTCGAACTGGGCCACATCCAATTGGCCCAGAGACAATGCCTCCTCGTACAGCTTGGAGCGGTATTCCGCCTGGTATTTGATGGCACGCGCAGTTGCCTGATACAAGGTCAATGGCTCGGTAATCGACTCCTGGTTCGAAAATAGTCTCTCGCGGGACTCGTCAGCCAGGCGATCCTTGGCCTCCCGGGACACGGGCGCGGGATTCACCGCGCAACCCGCCAGGATAAAAGTCATTACTGCAGTGACTACCCTTATGCTTGCAGTTGCAAACATTGGCTTTCTCGGAATAAATAGTTTTCAACAAGGCCTGCGCGGGACAAATTATGCAATCGCCCAATCGCCTACTCTACATGAGATAAACTGTATAAACACATGATTTTACATTTTTTAATGTAACAACAGTGCCTCATGCTGGCCGTTGATTTCCGGATTTATCCCCTTCCCCAAGGATTTTCGCAAGAACCGGGTCGCGCGTAGCTTTTGCCAACTTAATCTGCTCTGAAAACGGCAGTGCGCCGCGTTTGGCGGGCTGTTTGTCCTGTTCCGAGCCCTGCGAGCCCCCGCCAGTGGCATCCACAGAATCCGCTGTATCCTCGTCTGCCGCAACACGACGCGATGCAAAATCATCGGAATCCGCGCCGCCTTCCTGCGGCTCAAGGTCTGCGCCTTGCTCGCCAAATGCCCGCTCACCATCGGCGCCTTTGCCCAATTCAAGCGTGATCGACAGGCTCGCTTCGCGATCACTGTCGTCATGCGCCGTAATCAGCAGGTCGAGAATCGCCCTGCCATCCGGAGCAACCCCTCGGAAAGTTCCAGTCTGAGCATCGAAGCTCAACCACGCGGGCAGACTGGATCCATCCGCCATGCGCGCTTCAAGTCGCACCACAGCATTGGCATCGGTGTGCGCGAACAGATCCTGGGGAACGACGAATTCGCGGTCGCCACTGGCTTCCTTGAGACCACCATGGACAAACAATCGATGACCACTCTGTTGCGAATCTTCGCTGGCTGAGACACGCGAAGCCTCGACTTCGCTGATGCGCAGAACCTGAAAACCCTGCGCTCCTGAACCCAGCGCTTCGGCACTCGCAGCGGCAATCTGCTTGGCGACCTCTGCACCCAACACTGAATCTTGGGGTCCCGGGCCTTGTAACACCTGAGTACCGTCTCCAGCATCCGAACGAATATCCGGTGTGCTCGACGTAACCGCGCCACCGATCGGCTCTACAGTGAATGGGCTGGTGGTATTTGTCGCACCCGCACCCACATCCGCTCCCTGAGGCAGGGACGGAGTTGCCCCGGGGGTACTTGGAGCCGTCCCCGTGCCCGTATCCACCCCCTGCGGCACGGTGGGCGTTACGCCAGGGGCGCCTGGGGGCGTCACCACCGCGTCACTGCTCGTCGATGGCACGCCCATCTGCAAGCTAAAGCCGATGCTGGCCTCGCGCGCCTGGCCATCGCGCGCAATCACCACGACTTCGAGCACCGTAACCGCCCCATCAGGTGGTGTTCCACGGA
>CAMDFL010000099.1 GCA_945897475.1 Bordetella parapertussis | reverse complement strand
TCAATCGGTTTTTTTGTGCCGGTAATGCGATGGCGCTTCGCCGCCACAGGCGCGCCGCGCACTGCAATTGTTTCGTTGCCGAGATCGACGATTCGCGCCGGCCCAAGCGCACCGGTCTGCGCATTGAGCAACCGCGTCTGACACAGCATCTGCTGGTACCAGTAGGCAAAACTCATTATGCATCCAGCGAAGTCCGCGCGGCTTTTGCCGGTGTTGTCTTTGGACAAGTCGGTCGCGCGTTCGACGGCAGCGATCGAAACCATCTTCAAGCGGTTATGCGGCTTCTCTTTTTTGTCCATGACAAATATGATTGACAAACGGCTTAATGCGCTATAAATTACTACTATTGGTATTTTTGTCTAAGACAAAATGAATTTTTAAGTGCGCGGGCCATTCGCCGCGCGGGCGTGATTCTCATTCAGCTGAAAAGACATGGGCGTTGTAGCAAGGCTTGCAGACATCGGCTGCAGCCCCATCTGCCCAAACCATGCGGACAGACCACTCCCTTCAATAGAGGATTTTGAACATGACACGCACACCGCGCTTCGCAGCGCCGTCACTCAGTCTGGCCATCCTGTTGGTCGCTTCACTGCTGGGTTTAAATGCCTGCTCGACAACGGTGCCCGAAGGAATTGCCGCGGTCACCCCTTTCGACATCGAGCGCTATCAGGGCAAGTGGTACGAAATAGCGCGCCTCGACCATTCGTTCGAACGCGGTCTTAGCGACGTATCTGCCAGCTACCGGCAGCAGCCAGATGGCAGCGTTGAAGTAATCAACCGCGGCTATGACAGCAAACGAAACGACTGGCGTCAGGCGCTCGGGCGCGCCCTTCTTACCGGCGACACAAAACGCGCGTCGCTGAAGGTTTCTTTTTTCGGGCCGTTTTATGGCGGCTACCATGTGATGGCGCTGGACCAGCAAAACTACCAATGGGCCATGGTGGTCGGCCCCGATCGCGACTATCTATGGATACTGGCCCGGGAGAAGCGTCTGCAAGAAGGTGTTCGCGCGCATTTGCTGCACGAGGCTGGCGCGGCGGGCATTGATACGCAGAAACTGATCTGGGTCGAACAAACCCGCACTGACGGTTAGGGCACAGCCATGCGCCTGCAAACCCTACGCCGCCTGAACCCGAAAAAGCTGCTGCTGAGCAAATGGACCGCAGCGACTCCGCACAAAAAGGAAAAGCATTTCATCGTCACCAAGCTCGTTGAACCGGAACCGCCGGCCCTGCAGATCGAAACTGTTGAACTTGAAGCCGTCTACACTCTTCGCAGTTTTACCCTGCACTGGCGTGAACTGACCGACGCCAGCCGCTGGCTGCAAGGCTGGCGGTAACGCACAGCAGCCCAAACACCGTTGCGGCACGCTTCAAGCAGTCCGCATTGCGCCCTTGATTTTTTGTTTTCGACGAACCAACGACAAATGACAATGAGCAATCTTTCAAAACTTCAAGTTGACGACCCAACCGTATCCGTGTCTGCCCGGATTCGCGCCCGCATCCAGCGCGCGAAACTGCGCTTTCACGCCAACGACAACATCTCTGCATTTGTCGCGCCGGGCGAACTTGACGCGTTGCTCGACGAGGTTGCAGGCAAGATGAAAGGCGTGCTCGAAAGTCTGGTGATCGACACCGCAAGCGATCACAACACGCAGGATACAGCGCGCCGTGTCGCCAAAATGTATCTGACCGAAGTGTTTCGCGGGCGCTACGTGCCGGCGCCAGCCGTCACCGAGTTCCCTAACGCCGAGCGCCTGAACGAGTTGATGATCGTCGGACCGATCACGGTACGCAGCGCCTGCAGCCACCATTTCTGCCCGATCATGGGACGGGTGTGGATCGGCGTGATGCCCAACGAGCACTCCAATTTGATCGGCTTGTCGAAATACTCGCGGCTAGCCGAATGGATCATGAGCCGGCCGCAGATCCAGGAAGAAGCCATCACGCAGATGGCCGAACTGCTGATGAACAAGGTCAGCCCCGACGGGCTGGCGGTCGTCATGGAAGCCGATCACTTTTGCATGCACTGGCGCGGCGTCAGGGACACCGAGACCAAGATGGTCAACAGCGTGATGCGCGGTTCCTTTCTCAAGGATTCCGCGCTGCGCCGCGAATTCCTGTCACTCATCAATCTGAAGAACTGAGGCCGCCATGCTCGTCCGTCTGCTTTACGCCAGTTGCCCAGCCGCGCCGCTGACCGCCTCCTTGGTGGACTCCATTCTGGAGCAGTCGCGCGTAAACAATCCACACCAGGGCATCACCGGCCTGCTTTGTTTCACCGCAGACATTTTCATCCAGTTGCTCGAGGGCGGCCGCGATGAGGTCTGCGAACTGTTCAACGCGATCGTGCGGGACGACCGGCACGCCAACGTGCGCATACTGGTTTTCGAAGAGATCGCCGAGCGGCGGTTCGGCGGCTGGACCATGGGGCAGGTCAACATCGCCAAAGTCAATCCGTCGCTGCTGCTGAAATATTCAAAGAAAGCGGTGCTCAATCCGTTCAATTGCTCCGGCCACGCGTCGATGGCGCTGCTCGAAGAGCTTGCCGCGACCGCCGCTGTGGTCAGTCGCGGCAACTAAGGAGCACGCTTCAGGATGTGTTGAACGGTTCCGAAAATGCCGCCATCATCGGCGAGACAGACTCCGAAGCCTTTCGCGCACTGCCGCCGTGCGCGTCGCCTGAACGATGATCTCGTTGTAGCGGGCAAGGATATCTGACGCGCGACGTCGCACCCTAACTCGTCGACCGCTACAGCGAGCGGCGTGAAGACGCCTCAGCCTTGTCAAAGCGGGTCAACAAGCGCGCGATTTGAGTCGGGCGGTTCTGGACGGCATCAATCAGCGCGGGCCGGCGTCTTGTGCGGGGAACATTGTCGTCGCTTGGCCCGGATGCCATGGCGCGTACTTGTGCATCACGCGTTCGAATAATGCCGAGGCTTCCCAGACTGCGAACCAGCCGGCAAGCCGCGGCCAGGGCTGGCTGCCGAACCAGGCGTCATCGGTGTGCGCGAACTGGCGCACAAAGGGCGCAATGGCCATGTCAGCCAGGCTTGCATGCGCGCCGAATAAAAAGTCAGCGTTGCCCAGGCTTTGTTCCAGTGCGAGCAGATGTGCGGCACAGGCGTAGCGATGGTCATCTGTCGCGCCCTCACCGGCGTGATGGTGGGGGTATTTGTAGCGGTCAAGATGGTGCTTGAAGTCCCCGTCGAATTGCGCGATCAGTTGCACCATCTCCGCGAGCGAGGCGCGCTGCGGCACCAACCATTGCCCCGGATCATTTTGTCGCAAAGCCCAGTGCATGATGTCCATGCTTTCGTCGAGGACCCGCCCGTCCGGCACCACAAGTACCGGGACCGTGGCCTTGGCCGACGCAGCCAGCAGTTCCGGTGGCTTGTCGCGCAACACCACCTCGCGCAGTTCGCAGGTCAGTCCACTGGCATCGAGCGCAAAGCGCGCCCGCATGGCATAGGGGCAGCGGCGGAAGGAATACAGGATGGGCAGGGCGGGCATTGACGCGGGCAATCACTCGATCACTTGCCAACTTTAGCACGCGGCCCGCCTGCCGACGCGCCGCCCCGCATTGACTCCAATCGGTGCGACATCAGCACCGGCACGGTCATTTCCGCGAGTATGGTACGGGTGACACCGCCAAAGGCCAGTTCGCGCAGGCATGAGTGGCCGTATCAGTGGTTACCGAACTGAAGAACCGTGGCGTGAACGACATCCTGATTGCCGGTGTGGATGGCTTGAACGGCTTCCCTGAGACCATCGCTGCCGTCTACCCGCACGCAGAGGTACAAGTGATCTACACCACCAATGCTATCGAGAGCGTGAACTACAGCTTGCGAAGACTCACCAAGACGCGGGCGTCATTTCCCAGTGACGAGGCGGCGATCAAACACTCATCCAGCCTGTGGCTGCCAGAAGGGTACGTCTCTCGCGATTGGCACCCCGCACCTTGCGGTGCTTCGTTACATTGTCAGAGCCGCTTTTTATTCAGACTCCTAGAGTCACCCGGTGACACGGGCGGTTCCCTCCTTTCCTTTATAGTGGGAACAACTTCTACATGCGACGTCGTGTCGCACTCGATTTTCCTATCCTTTCAGATCTGCCTTGAGCTCGTCGAGCGCTTCGAGGCTAGGCGCGTGCGATTTTGTCGATCTGTACGAGCAGCACCGGAAACAAGATTACCGTTGCCGGAGATTCAATACCGAGAGATCCAGACGGTGATCCCCTCGGTTCCCTCCTGTTCAATTGCAAAATACAGAAAGGTAATCACGATGAGATTCGTCACAGGCCATTGCGCCGCTTTCGCGGCACTGCTTTGCCATCCGGCCCTGGCGCAGGCGCCGTTCCCGGTGAAACCTATCCGCATGATCGTGGCGAGCGTGCCCGGTGGCGCGAACGACACCGGCGCGCGGTTGACGGCCCCCGGTCTCGCCGAAGTGCTCGGGCAGCCGGTGGTGGTTGAAAACCGCGCGGCCAGCGGCGGGCTGGTCGGCATCGTCCAGGTGGCCCAGTCAGCCCCCGATGGCTACACCCTGATCACGGTGTTCGACGCCTTCGCGACCAATCCCCATCTTTTCCAGGATGTGAAATACGACCCGGTGAAGGACTTCGCACCGGTGACTCTGGTCGGGCGCAGCGCGCAGGTGCTGGCGGTGCATCCGGACCTCGGGGTCCGGACGCTGCCGGATTTCGTGCAATTCGCGCGCACGCGCGGCACTGCGCTCGACTGGGGCACCGCGGGACCCGCCACCTCGAGCCGCTTCAGCATGGAGCTGTTCAAGATCACCGCGGCGATCGAGCCGACCACGATCAACTACAAGGGCGGCGCGCCGCTCATCAACGACCTCTTGGGCGGGCAGGTGAAGGCGACCATCGTCGCACTGAGCGTGGCCTACCCGCACCTCAGGTCGGGTAAGCTGTTGCCGATCGCGGTCACCGCAGCGCGGCGCTCGCCATTGCTGCCGGAGGTGCCCACGGTTGCCGAGGTCTTTCCCGGCTTTGAAGCACAGGGATGGCTGGGACTGGCCGCGCCCACCGCCACTCCGCGCGCGGTAATAGAGCGACTCAATGGCGCCATGCTGAATGTGCTCGCGAGGGCGGAAGTCAAAGCCCGGTTCGAGGCGCTGGGTTATGAGGTCGTCGCCAGCACACCGGAGGAGTTCGGCGCCTGGATTCAAACCGAGACGACCAAGTGGGGACGCGTGATCCGGGAACGAAAGATCGCGCTGGATTGAGGACCCGGCGCGGCGTTCAGCGCATTGCCGCGGCGATGCTGTGCCACACGCGGTCCGGCGTCGCCGGCATTTCGATGTGTGTAACGCCCATTGGAGCCAGCGCATCGACAATGGCGCCGGTAATCGCCGGCGGCGTGGCCACCGATCCGGCCTCGCCCACGCCCTTGATGCCCAGCGGATTGGTTTTGCACGGCACTTCGACGTAACTCACCGAAAATGATGGCATATCGTCGGCGCGCGGCATGGCGTAGTCGGAGAAGCTGCCTGACAGCAGTTGCCCGGTCTCGCGGTCGTATATGACTTTCTCCATCAGTGCCTGGCCGATGCCCTGGGAGAGGCCTCCGTGGATCTGGCCCTCGCAGATCATCGGGTTGATCACCATGCCGAGATCATCCACCACGGTGTAGCGTTCGATGCTGACCACGCCGGTCTCGGGATCTACCTCGACTTCGCAGGCGTGGCAGCCGTTGGGATAGTTTGAAGGCTCGGAAGACCAGGAGCCACTGGATTCGAGACCGACCGACATGCCTTTGGGTATGCCCACGGGACGATAGAACGCTTTGGCGACATCGCCGAAGTCCATGCTGCGGTCGGTGCCGGCGATGCTGAACTTGCCGTTCTTGAAATCAATATCCGAGGCGGCCGCTTCCATCAGGTGCGCGGCCATGGGTTTGGCCTTGCTTATCATCTCCTCGGAGGCCATTTTCAGCGCGCAGCCGCCGAGCATCGAGGCGCGCGCGGCAAAGGATCCGCGCCCGAAAGGCACCTGATCGGTGTCGCCCTGAACGTAGCGTATGGATTGAAACGGCACGCCCAGCCATTCGCTCACCAGCTGCGCGAAGGTGGTGGCATGGCCCTGGCCGTGAGAATGCGTGCCGGCGACGATGGTGACGGTGCCGCCGGGATCGCAGCGCAGTTCCATGCGGTCGTTCATGCGCCCGCCGACTTCGACATAGCAGGCGACGGCGCGTCCGCGGCGCTTGCCGCTTTTCTCGGATGCGGCGCGGCGCGCCTCGAAGCCCTTCCAGTCGGCGTTTGCTAGGCAGGTCTCCATCACCCGCGCAAACTCGCCGCTGTCGTACTCGTGGCCGGTGCCGGATTTGTAAGGCATAGCCTCCGGGCGCACGAAGTTGCGGCGGCGAATTTCCTCCGGGCTGATGCCTGCGGCAAGGGCGCTCATGTTGAGCAGCCGCTCAACCAGGTTTGCCGCCTCGGGCCGGCCCGCGCCGCGGTAGGAGGACACTGAGGTGGTGTGGGTTAGGACGCCGCTCGATTCGAGGTGAAAGGTCTGCACGTCGTAGACGCTGGGAATCAGGCGCAGCGACATTTCTATGGGGGCGAGCGTGCCGGTGGTGTAGGCGCCAACGGCGTGCACGGCTTTTGCCCGGATGCCCAGAACCTTGCCGTCTTTATCAATGGCCATTTCGCCATGCACCACCTGGTCGCGGCCGTGGTTATCGCCCATGAAGGCGTCGGAGCGCGAGGGCGACCATTTCACCGGCCTTCCTGTCAGCCGTGAGGACCACAGCACCAGCGCGTCCTCGGGAAAGGCGCCGCCTTTGAGTCCGAAGCCGCCGCCCACATCCCAGGTGGCGACACGAATGGCGGTTTCCGGAATTTTGAAGACGCTTTGCGCCAGGGTGCCGCGCACGCCGTGCGGGTTCTGGGTACTGTTGAAGAGAGTGTAGGTCTCGTCAGCCGCGCTGTATTCCCCTATGGAGCCGCGCATCTCCAGGCTGTTGGGCGAGAGACGGTTGGCTTCCAGTCTTACCCAGACAACATGCGCTGCGGCGTCGAAGGCCTTGTCTGTCGCCGCGGCATCGCCGTAGTGGATGCTTGTTGCAATATTGCTGGGGCAGCCTTCCCATACGACCGGGGCGCCGGGTTTCACGGCGTCCTCGATATCGACCACGGCTGGCAGTGGTTCATATTCCACTGCGATGAGTTCGGCTGCATCCCGAGCCTGGGCCGCGGTTTCCGCAACAACGAAGGCGACACGGTCGCCAACGCAGCGCACCCGGTCATGAACGAGGATGGGACGCGGCGCGGGGAAGGCCGGCGGAATGCCGACCAGCCCGAGTTCATGCGGATTGAGGCGCGAGGGCAGGGGGCCGAGCCCATCGCGTTGCGCATCGGCGCCGGTCAGAACGCACAGCACGCCCGGCGCGGCTTTGGCCTCCGCGGTGTCGATATTCCTGATCAGAGCATGAGCATGCGGCGAATACAGCACCGAACCGTGGCACTGCCGCGACAGATCAATGTCGTCAACGAAACGCCCGCGTCCGGTGAGCAGGCGCGGGTCTTCGACGCGTCTAACTGGTTGGCCAATGCCGAATTTTTCCAAAGCTGCGACCTTCCTGGTTGCGTAAGGGGATATTTTTTCATGTTATCCATTCGCGGGAAATAATGTAAATATAGTGCGGTTTAATACTAGTGATATAAGTTCAGCGGCCAAATGGGGGGGGCGTGAGGCGCACGGAGAACAAATCGGTATTGATAAACGGGGCTGCCGGGGGTCTGGGCAGGAAGACGGCACTGCGCCTGGCTGAGAAGGGCGCGCGCCTGGCGCTCACCGACTTCAATGTCGCTGGACTCGATGAAACAGTCCGGTAGCTGCGCGCCAAGGGTGCATCCGTGATCGCCTTGGCAGGGGACGTGTGCAATACTGAACTCATCGATCAGTGGGTAACGGCTACCGTCAAGTCGTTCGGTTCGATTGACGCGCTGTGTAATGTGGCCGGGGTTCTGCGCGGCGGTCCGATCGACCACCAGACAGCAGAGGATATCCAGGGACTCATGTCGGTCAATTGTCTGGCGCAGTTCCTTGCCATTATCCAGTAAGCCCGGAATCGGCATCGCCAAACCCACCGGATTGAACATAATCGGCAACTGTGCGCTGTTCAATTGGTCCCCGTATCACGACATGCCAGGGCATTTCACCATCCGATGCGCTTTACGGGCGCGATAGATTTTCCTATCTTTTGACGATCTCGTGAGTGCGAGTGGCTGAGGGCGGAGTCCACGTGTCGGGGTTGAAGCACGTTTGCGATCAGGCGGGTCTTGTGTCGGGCATCTGGTTCCCATGCGACCTTCAGACCCAATTGCTTCCCGCAGGCGATTCAGTTTCTCTGGACAAGGGTGTAGGGCTTAACGCGCAGCCAGGCGGCGCGGCGCTTTTGGTCGAGTCCGGCTTGGGTGCGAAGTCAGAGCCTGGGCGTGGTGCTCCGCGTAGGCATCGAGAAGACGTCGGATCATTCGCTGGTACTGAGTGTTGTGCTTGAGCGCCTGCCCTTTGAAGAAGTCAACGCTGCGTTTGCTCAGGGCGAGCGTCACCTTGACTCCGTCATCCCGAAATGCCAGGTCCTCGGGAAGCGGAAGAAAATCGGAAACAACTTCAATCTTTCCGAGGGGCTCGTTTGTGTATTTGATTTTCGCGCTCATAGACTTGCTTTCCTTTTCGCCAATAACCTGCCCCGAATATACGGATCACGCCGCCGCGATACACGAACCTGACGGTCAGGATTCCATCTTCGACGCGCCCAAAGCAGTAGTGCCGCGTCTCGTTCGAACTGTGCGAAAGATCTTCAGCAATCACACGGTTTGGGTCTGCGAACGCGAATTGCGCCATGGCGAAAGCAACGCCGTGCTTATCCTGGTTTTCCTGATCCTTTTTCGAATCCCACTCGAATCGGGCCTTTGTCATGAATGAAGGCTAGCATGTATATGGTTAAATAGCCATACAATCGTATGACGGGGTCTGCGCAATGCCATTTCGCGGGTCGTCATCTTGAGTTTCGGCAAAGGCGACGAGGGGCGCGGCTTCCACCACGGCGCGTCCCTCCGGCAGGATGGTGCGCCAGCCTGACGCGGCGCAGCGGTAGTCGTAGTTCTCTCTGACGATGCGGCGGAAGGCGGGGCTGCACCGCCGGGTTCGGCATGCGCTCGCGCTAAAGTGCGAAGACCTCGCGAACGACATCCGGGCGCTTGGCCGCAATGCTGAGCAACGCCCGTGCTGCTCCGGATGGCTTGCGCCGCCCTTGCTCCCACTCCTGCAGCGTCCTCATTGACACTCCCCGGACTTGTGCAAACTGAGATTGTGACAGGCCGGACTTCGCCCTGGCCTGCGTTACCTCAGACAGGGGAATGCGATGAATTCGGCCCGTTTTTCCGGCCTTCATCTCAAGCACCGATGCCAGCAACTCTGCGCCGATGTCGCGTTTTGCATTCCGGGTCAGCAACTTCTTTTCAGTCATGGGCATGGAGCGCCTCCTTGATTTTCAACAGGACTTTTGCAGTGACATTGTCTTGAGCACTCTTGGCATAAACGAGCAATAAATAGATACGTCCATCCGCGAGCTGGTTGTAATGGATGACTCGCACTCCGCCGCGCTTGCCTGACCCTGCACGAGCCCACTGTACTTTGCGGCAGACGCGAGACCCGGGGATGACATCGCCGGCCTCAGGTTTGGCCGCGATCCACGCAGCGAAGGCCCCGCGCTTCATTCGTTCATTGTTCATCGTAGTGTTCAACTAACGCTGATACTCAAGTGTTCAATTAACGCTGATACTTTGCCCATAATCGGTAAATGTGCGCGAAATTGGTCCCCGTATCACGACATGCCATGGCATTTCACCAGCCGATGCGCTTTAAGGGCGCGATAGATTTTCCTATCTTTTATGCCTTCGATCAGGGCTACTCGGTAAAGCACCAGCCCGTCCAGGAACTGTTCACCCCCAATCTTCTGGGCAGTTAGCCAGGCCCTGTCTTTTTGTCTAAGCCGCGAGCTTGGCTCGCCTGTCAGCGCCCCGCCAATGCGTTCGCACCTGGGGTTGCTACAAATGCAAAATGGATTGCGGCGGAAAAGCGGATTACCGGGACAAACGGGATTACCGCGGTAAATGCCACGCTGTTTAGAAAATAACGGCGGCGGCGTGTTGTGCAAAATGGATGGCGTTTTCGCGCGGCGTTGTTTTGTCCGCGCGAAACCAAGTCTTCCCCCTATGGATGCAGCGCATGAGTCTGGATCTGAATTCAGTACACCCGTCTTACGGTCTGCGCACGCCATCAAAGGCGGCAAAGGCCGGGGCCGCTGAATGCGCTGGAGCAAGCGCCAGTGTTGTCGATACAGTCCGCCTTTCGCAGCAGGGCAGGCAAATGTTCCGCTTGTCGGAGTTCATGTCGCCCACAGCGGAGAATGTGCAGAAACTCTCGACAGCTCTTGCTGAGGATCTGAAAACCCTGTTCCGCCAGAGCGCCGTCGACACACGCAGCGTAATCGGAATTGAAGTGGACTCGCAGTCAGGAGAAATCGGCGTCAAGGGTGCGCCCGGGGGTGCGCCGCAAATCGCCGCGATGATCGAGCTCCAGCCAGATATCGCGCGCCAGATCCAGGACATAGCAACACTTAGCAGGCAAGTTGTCGAATCGGAGCAAGGCGCCAGTGCGCACCAGCGAGAACAGGTGGTCCAGGCCGAGGTGCAGGTGCGCTCAATCGTCGCCGATTACGCCTCGCGCTTGAGCGACCAGGATGAAACCCACCCTTTCTCGCCGATACCCGACCGTCGCGCCGAAGCGAATCCACAAGCAAGCCGTGCCGTGGCCCAGTACGCCGCAATTTCCGGCATGTCTGGCGAGGCATCAAATGTTTCCATGGTCTTCAACGGAGCTCAGCTGCAAATTTACGCGAACGGAAGGCCATGGGCATCCTCCGGTGCGTAATGGTCTCTCTGCGGCAACGGCTGCGCACTGTCCACTCCACATGAGTACGGAAAAAGACTGCTACGCGACTCTGGGCGTCTCGCCTGATGCCGAGGACATCGTCATCAGGGCGGCATACCGGGCATTGGCGCAGCGGTACCATCCTGATCGTTTCGGCGGATCGCAGGAAGAAGCACACGCTCATATGTCCGAACTCAATAGAGCATTCGGGATTCTGTCGGACAAGGACAAGCACGCCAGCTATGACCAGCTTCGCGGGGCGAAGATGCAATCAGGCGGCAGCCAGTTCAGCGACGTCGAGCAAAACACGCCCCCCGGCGATGACCCGCTTGAGCGCGACTGGCGCATCGCCGTGAGTTACTACCCGGACCTGGCTGACCTGGAGAAGCGATTGTCCGAATTCTCCTGGAAACTGGCCAATACCTATCGCGCCTACCTGCTTGACAGCCGGCAATTCGATTCGCGCGAATCGCTGGCCGTCCTGATGGAGAAACACTTTCTATGCGCGTATTTTGGCGACAACGAACGAACCTTGGAATTCGCCCGAAAGCTTGTGCTGGGAGGTCAGCGCAAAGCCGCACTGGCCCTCAACGAGGCGATACGCGTGCTGGGGAGCAATGCCAACCCAAGCCACGTCATTCCCAAGTTAGCGCGGGAATTCGATGTGCGGCATTTGGCGTTGAACAAGGAGAAAATCTGCTCGTTGCTGGCCGAAACCCGGGCGAGCAATGCCAAAACCAGCTCGCTCAAACTAATGCTGAGTGAGTTGGGAGCGACGGTTGCAAATGATGCGGAAGCACACCCCTCAGGCCGAGCAGGGGCATCCAACGGCTACGAGATCGAATTTGAAGGCAGGCAATTCAAATTTCAATCGGAATACGAATTCAGGTCGTGGTTCAAGCGCGAAGTTCTACCGATGGCGGAACAGATGGCCCAGTGACGGCAATCCGGGAGGCGCTCGACGGTCTTCACCTGCTGGCGTTAGTATGCGAAACAGATGCTTGTTCCTTCCATTCCGGGGAAACCCACCGATGAAACACTTCATTGCAATACTCGCCACCCTGCTTGTTACAGCGCCGGTTGAAAGCGCCTTTGCACAGACCATCACGCTGCGTTACGGGCAAATTCCTTCGACGATAAAAACCGTTTCGGCACTGCACTTCTACATTGCCCAGCGCAAGGGGTTCTTCACGCGCGAGGGCATCAATATGCAAATTGTGCCCATTGAAGGCGGCGCGGCCAACATGGTGATCGCCCTTACCAAGGGCACGGTGGATATCACCCGCACGGCAACGCCCTACCTCATTCAGGATGTGCTGAACGGTTCGGACAACGTCGCCATCCTCGGCGAGACCGCCACGCCGATCTACAGCCTGATCGCCAAACCTGAGATCAGGAGCTTCGCCGATCTGAAAGGCAAAACCATCGGCCTGTCGCTTGCCGTCGATACCATCTCCATCTCCACGCGCAAGCTGATGTCCATGAACGGCGTGAGGGAATCCGATTTCAAGGTGAAGGAACTGGTCGGCACGCCTGCCCGCGCCGATTGCCTCAGAAAAAGCGAATGCGATGCCGTGCCCCTGGGCCAGCCCGAGGATATGCAGTTGATCCTGCAAGGCTATCGCCGCCTGGGCGTATCAACCGATGCAATGCCCAATTTTCAATTCATCGTCAGCGCCGTGCGCCGCTCCTGGGCCGAGAAAAACAAGGATGCGCTGGTGCGTTACGCGAGGGCGCTGGCCTCCTCGTTCCGTTACATGCGCGACCCGGCCAATCGGGACGAAGTGGTGCGGATTATTCTCGACACCACCGGTTCATCGGATCAGATCGCCCGCCAGACACTGCAGCTTTATTTTGAGCCGGAACGCGGCGTCGTACCCAAACAGGCCGAAATCGACATGAAGGGATTCGCCCAGGTCATCCAGACCATGGGCGAAGTGGGCGAACTCAAAGCCCCGCTGCCGCCGGTGGAACGCTTCGTTGACCTGCAGTATTTAAAATTGGCAGGGCTGCAGTAGCTTAGCCCCCCCGCTGAGCCTGCAATCGCTATGGCAAGCTTAACGGCCCCTTAACATTACCGAAATATCATTTTCATTTTCCCTCTCAATACCGGGCATCGGAGACGAAAATGGAAATTTCATCGCGGCGGTGAGTTTTCTTACCCAGTAATCCCGAAATCGGGCGGCATGGCACCGGCAAATTGAACATAATCGGCAACTGTGCGCTGTTCAAAAATTCAAAACATGACCAATTTCTGTACAAGGAGGATCCCGAGGCCTCAATCGAGGCGGCGGGGTTGAGCGATGAGCCCGCATGGTGCGCGAACTCGACTGGGCCGGCATGATCCGCTACGGCGCGTAGCTTCTTTTGCCTTGAGAAACTGGGTCGCGTGACCGCAACCTCCAATCCGGAGATGGTCGTTCACATGAGCAGCAGCGGAACCTTGTGCTGGGCGCCGCGCTCGAAGGTCGATTGCACTTGATCCGGCAAAACGTGGCCATCGACGATGAAATCGAATCCCACCGGCCGCACCAGTTCATCGGCTGGTCGCAGACGAAGCCAGGCGCTCTACTCAAAGATTCCTTTCGACCCCATCAAGGATTTCACGCCGGTGGCGAGGCTGGCGTCGGGGAACTCCATCATCGTGGTGCACCCTTCTATACCTGCTACAACACCGACTACAAGGCCCGCGCGCACAACACCATTTACTCCGGCGGGAAAAAAGAGTCTTACCTTCTGGTTCCAGTCATCCCGAAAAAATAAAAAAAGGAGCCAGGCTCAATTAATTAATCAAGCCTGGCCCCTTTTTTCTTCAGTCGAGTTTTGCGCCTGAGGTCTTCACCAGACGTTCCGCGTTCGCGCGGTCTTCCACAATGAATTTGGCAAATTCCGCCGGCGTATTGGCCACGATGTCCAGGCTCATTGATGTGAACCGCTGCTGAATCGCCGGCGTGCGCAAGGCTTCGACGAATACCGAGTGCAGGCGATCGATGATCTCTTTAGGCGTGCCCTTGGGGGCCGCCATGCCCCACCAGCTTTTGAAGCGGTGATCGGGAACGCCCGATTCGGCCATGCTGAGCACATCGGGGAGCATGGCATTGCGTTTGTCGCCGCCGAAGAACATTACTTTCATCCTTCCGGCCTTGATGTTTTCCATGTAACCGGGGTTGCCCAATGCAAGAAAGAACATGTGAATTTCGCCGGCCGTGAAGGCGCGCATCAAATCGGGCAAGCCCTTGAAAGGGATGTGGGTGAAACTGGCCCCGGTGTTTTTGACGATCCACTCAGGCACCACGTGCGGCGAGCCGCCGATTCCCAGCGATCCAAAATTGAGTTTGCCCGGATTTGCTTTGGAGTAAGCCACCAGATCGCGGATGTTGCTGGCGGGAATGTCACCGGTGAGGTACAGCCCCTCCCACGGCAGCACCATGTTGGTGATGGGCTCGAGGTCGCGGATATGGTCGTAGGGCAGCTTCGAATAGAGCGATGCGTTCAGCGACAGGTTCGAGGTGATGTAGCAAAGGCTGTAGCCGTCTGCCGGTGACTTGACGCAGTTGTCGGTCGCCACAATAGTGTTGGCGCCAGGTTTGTTGTCGAAAATCATCGGCTGGCCGAGGCGCTCCGATACCGCGCCGCCCACGGTGCGCCCCACGATGTCGATGGCGCCTCCCGGCGGCAGCGGCAGCACCATGCGCATGGGCTTGACGGGGTAGGACTGCGCTTGCGAGAGGGCGGGTATCGCGCAATTTATTGAAGCAGCCGCAATGGCAATTAGGACAGATCGGGTCGATGCGTTGAATGTCATGTTTGCTCCGTGGATGAGGAATTTCCTGGCGCGTGCAACGGTCGACAACGACAGGTTGAAAACAACCCCGCAAGAATACTAGAGGCACCGCATTCGCGCAGATGATCGATGACTCTGAGGCAGGGCGGGGGTGCGAAATTCGATTTCTGGCACGACAATCGGGCGATAATCGGCTCCCGACTTTTTGTCATTGATTGAACTGCCAACATGAGCGCTTTGGAATCCGGCAATACGAGGAAAAACCTGACTCAGATTGTTTTTGCGTTGCTGTTCATAGTCATGATAATTCTGGGCGGCGGGTACTTTCTGGCGCCGCGGTTCGAGCGCGACGCGCCGCAGATCAGATTCACACCCGATTCCGGTTTGCTGGGTCTGGCGCCAATGGAGATCGCCGTGAGCGATCCGGGAGCCGGATTGAAGTCGGTCACGGCAACGCTTTCTGCAGGCGGGAGCGAGCGCACGCTGGCCACCGAGCAGTTTGACCAGGCGGTGGCTGAGAAGAAAATCGTTGTCGCCGTGTCGTCGAAACTGACCGGCCTCAAGGAAGGACCTGCGATTTTGCGCGTTATCGCGCGTGACCGTTCGCTCTGGAATCTTTTCCAGGGTAACGAGACCGTGGTTGAGAAAACGCTCACCATCGACATTACTGCGCCGGTGGTCGAACTCATCGCCGATGACCGTTACATCAATTTTGGCGGGGTCGGTGTGATTGTCTACAAGTCATCCGCGGACACGGCAACCAGCGGCGTTCGCATGGGCAGTTATTTCTTTCCTGGTGTCCAGGGCCAGATCAAGGATCACCCGGACCACTTTATCGCCCTGTTCGCCCATCCCTATAACCTTGGGGCGGAGGTCAAGGCGGTGCTGGTGGCCACCGACAAGGCCGGCAACAGCAAGGAAATGCCACTGGCCTACGAGCTTAAAAACGTCAAGTACAAGAAGAGCACCATCGCGCTGTCTGACAACTTTCTGCAGAAAATCACTCCCTTGCTAAGCGATGTCGGCGCGCGCCAGGGCACTCCCCAGGAGGTTTTTGTCCGCATCAACAAGGGGCTCAGAAAAGAAAACGAAGACAAGATCATTGCGGTCACCAGCAAATCCACGCCGTCGATGCTCTGGCGGGGCGCATTTATTCAGCTGAGCAATTCCAAAGTTGAAGCCAACTTTGCAGACGAGCGAACCTATACCTACAACAACGAACCGATCGACACCGCATTTCATCTTGGCTATGACCTTTCGGTGACCAAAAATTATTCGGTCGAAGCGGCCAACAGCGGCAGCGTCGCATTCGCCGGCGACCTGGGTATTTACGGCAACACCGTCATTCTGGATCACGGCCTCGGGCTCTTTACGCTTTACGCCCACCTGAGTTCCATCGACGTCAAGGTCGGCGAAACCATCACGCAGCGGCAGACCCTTGGAAAAACGGGTGAGACCGGAATGGCCGCGGGGGATCATCTTCACTACGGCGTTTATTTGAATGGGGTGGCCATATTGCCTGTGGAATGGTGGGATCAGAAGTGGATCACCGACAACATCCAGCCCAAGCTCGAAGGCAGGACGGGCGAAGCAATTGCCCGGGCGCAGCAGGTGAAGGGGCCGCGAAAGCCTACGCAGAAACGGCGACGCTAGTTCTGCGGCTGCGGCGAAGCAACGGATTGCCTCATCAGCCTGAACGATATCCTGTTTCGAATAGCGACCTGACTTTGAAAACGCCTCCTTTCGGAGCCGTTTGTTTTTTGTGTTTCGTCCGATGA
>CAMDFL010000098.1 GCA_945897475.1 Bordetella parapertussis | reverse complement strand
TCTCGCCCCATACCCTGAGGCACGCTTTCGCGACACATCTGTTGAACCATGGGGCGGATCTAAGGGTGTTGCAGTTGCTACTGGGGCACTCCGATATTTCGACCACGCAAATTTATACCCATGTCGCGAGGGAGCGCCTGAAACTGCTGCACGCAAAACATCATCCCAGAGGGTGACGAGAGGTGACGCCGAGTGACTGAGGCAACGCTGGGTTTGTCCTATAAGAAAATGCGTTGGAGGGGTGGGAGTGCCATTGCCGGCCAAAGCCGACGCGATCGCCAACAAGGCGGGGATTCCCCCGGCGCGCGGCTGCGCTCGACGCGTACGCCAACGCGTTTGGCGTCTTTGAGGACTCCGAGCTTGGTGATGCTGATTACGACCTTTGGCGATTTAAAATCGTCGATGAGAATCTGTGCGATGCGCGCCGCAAGGGATTCGACCAGCCCAAAGCGTTCGCCGTTCAACATCTCACGTACTTTTTCGCAGACCACCCCATAATCGATGGTGTCGCGCACTTTGTGCGTCTCAAAAACCGCGTCATTCGGCAGGCCCATTTCAATGTCTATCTCCACCGTTTGCTGCGATATTTTTTCATGCTTATACAGTCCAATCCACGCGGGCAGGCGTAATTCACGAATAAAAATGGTGTCCATGGATGCCCGTTTGTGGTTGGTAAAATGGTGATTGCCTACACGGTATTGTATTCGTTCATCCAAAGCGGAACCTTCAGTTTCATGGCGCATAGGCACGCACGCGAAATCCTTAAGGTCCCGATTTTTTCGATAATGCCTGGATTTGCCGCGTACAGGATTCTTGTCAATGATTGAGTTTGTAGTCCTTGCTGGTGGGTATTTGATTGGCTCACTGTCCTTCGCCGTGATCGTCAGCAAGTTGCTCGGATTGCCCGATCCGCGCAACTACGGGTCGGGCAATCCTGGCGCGACTAACGTGCTGCGAACCGGAAAATACAGTGCCGCCGCTTTGACGTTGATGGGCGATGCCGGTAAGGGTTGGCTCGCGGTGGAATTGGCGCAGTTGCTGGAACTCCATTTAAGCCTTCACCCAGGCATGCTCCCGGGTGTCGTGCTGGCGTCGTTCCTGGGCCATTTGTGGCCGGTGTTTTTCAAATTCCAGGGAGGCAAGGGTGTTGCGACCGCCGGGGGAATACTGTTGGCAATCCATCCATGGTTGGGAGTTGGCGCGATTGCCACATGGATAATAATTTTCGCGTTTTTTCGTTATTCCTCGCTAGCAGCTGTGATTGCTGGCGCGTTCGCACCCTTCGCATACCTTTTATTATTCGAGTTGGATCTCATGGCCGTGGCAGTCGGGGGGGTTTCCGCCCTTCTGATTTGGCGGCACCGCGCCAATATTGGACGTTTGCTTGCTGGCGACGAAGGCCGGATTGGCGGAGGCGGTTCCAGCGGGCAATAGGTTCCGAATGGGGGGCGGGCTGGGGTGGCGGACATTCGGCAAGGTCAGAGGGAATTTCCAGATTAATGCGGGGTGTCCAAATCCCAACGGGGACGCACATCGAATCCCCGAGTGCGGAATTCATCGGGATGTCGCTGCAATCGCAATGCACCAGCCAATGCGATCATTGCGCCATTGTCGGTGCAGTATTCGATTGCCGGGTAGTAAACTCTAAAGCCATTTTTCATTCCGGCGATATCGAGGGCGTGACGCAAAGCCGTGTTCGCGCCCACGCCCCCAGCGACGACCAAAGAACTCAGTCCCGTTCCCGACATCGAGTTTTCGCACTTCGCAACCAGAACGTCGACGACCGCCTCCTGGAAAGCCGCCGCTATGTCCGCGCGTGCCTGGTCATCAAGAGTGACGCTTCTGCACGCTATGGCGACCGCAGTTTTCAGTCCACTGAAACTGAAATCAAGATTTTGGGAACCAATCATCGGTCGGGGAAGCTTAAAGCGGCTGGCCGTGCCTTTCTGGGCGAGCTTTGCCAATGCCGGTCCGCCCGGATAGGGCAAACCCAACAACTTGGCGGTCTTGTCGAAAGCTTCGCCGGCGGCATCGTCAAGGGTGTCGCCCAGAAGCGCATAGTCTGCGACATCGGTGACTTTCATGATCTGGGTATGTCCACCTGAAACAAGCAACGCGATAAACGGAAACCTGGGCGGCGAATGCTCGAGCAGTGGCGATAACAGGTGAGCTTCGAGGTGGTGAATGCCGATAGTTTGAATTCCTAAGCCGTAGGCGAGCGAACGCGCCACGCTAGCGCCTACCAACAAAGCGCCGGCAAGCCCTGGGCCTCGCGTGTAGGCTATTGCTTCTAGATCCGGCAATCGCCTGTTCGATCTAGTAAGCACTTCATTGATCAGGGGCAGGAGCCGGCGAATATGATCCCGCGATGCCAGTTCTGGAACCACACCACCGTACTCGTCGTGGAGCTCAATTTGGGAATGTAGAGCATGGCCGAGCAGGCCCATATCGCTGTCGTACAAAGCGACACCGGTTTCATCGCAGGAGGATTCGATTCCGAGTACTAGCAAAATTTAACCTTAATGATCAATTGCTTATGCGTTTTCCGCGATTAGATCGCTTTGACCCTTATATTAGATCGCTCTGACCCTTATATTAAATGGCTCTGAACCTTACATAGATTGCTCTGAACCTTATATTAGATTGCTCTGAGCCTCATTGTGAGCCTGAGCGGGATTTATAGACTTGCGCTGCCCTGGGGCAGATCGTAGGCCAGGAAATTTCTTAATCCGGAGCTGCCTGAAGCTATGCTAGAATCCGCGCCTTTTCCGCATTTCGGTTCTGGAGATAAAACGGCATGACGACAGTTCGCGTCAAAGAAAATGAGCCTTTCGAGGTAGCTCTGCGCCGCTTCAAGCGCACAGTCGAGAAAACCGGCCTACTCACCGAGTTACGCGCTCGGGAGTTCTATGAAAAACCTACCGCGGAGCGCAAACGCAAGCTTGCCGCCGCAATCAAGCGTCGCTACAAGCGCTTGCGCAGCCAAACCCTTCCCCCGAAGTTGTATTAATTTGGGTTGGTTGTTGGCGCGAGACAGTGGGATGGATCCTTCCTACCCGCGCAGTGCTCGTCACGCTTGTTCTCGTCGTATAGCTCGGACCTGTTTCTTGCTGGGATCGCGGGCAATACGGGGAATGTTGTCGAACCGGTGATATATGTCAAAAGTGCATTGATCAGATGTCGCTGAAAGAACGTATCACCGAAGACATGAAAGCAGCGATGCGGGCCAGGGAGGTCCATCGTCTTTCCACCATCCGTTTGCTGTTGTCCGCCATGAAGCAAAAGGAAGTTGACGAGCGTGTGGTATTGAGCGATGCGGATGTGCTGGCAATTGTTGAGCGCTTGATCAAGCAACGACGCGACTCTATTACGCAGTATGTGGCCGCCAAGCGCCAGGACCTCGCGGACGTGGAATCCTATGAGCTGGATCTCCTGCAGTCCTATATGCCCCTGCAACTCTCGATGGATGAAATCCTGGCCGAGGTAAGCAGCGCAATTTCAGAATCCGCGGCCGCGTCCTCCAAAGACATGGGTAAGGTCATGGGCATCCTGAAGGGGCGTCTCGCAGGGCAGGCAGATATGAGTAAGGTGTCCGCCTTGGTCAAGGAAAAACTGACTGGCTAGTTATACCCAGGTACTTTGTATTTGGCTAAAAATAGCCTATAAAGCACGCATGTTCGTAATAATCCGGGGTTGCTCAACCCCAAACTGGCATCCGCGTGATACCTGATTCCTTCAAGCAGGATCTGCTTAATCGAATCGACATTGTCGATTTGATCGAGCGCCATGTCCCGCTCAAAAAAGGCGGCGCCAATTTCAGCGCCTGTTGCCCGTTTCATAGCGAAAAATCGCCCTCGTTCACGGTGAGTCCGAGCAAGCAGTTCTATCACTGCTTCGGCTGCGGCGCTCATGGGAATGCCATTTCCTTCGTGATGGAGTACCAGGGAATGGGCTACATCGATGCGATCAGTGAATTGGCGGAATCTGCAGGCATGAAAATGCCTGACTATGAACCGGCCGTCAAAAATGCCGGTGGTCCAGACCTATACGAAATCATGGAACGCGCGACGCGTTTTTACAGGGAGCAACTTAAAGTTTCCCCGCACGCAATTGAGTATCTCAAGGGGCGCGGGTTAACCGGAAAAATTGCTGCGCAATTTGGCATTGGCTACGCCCCCGCCGGTTGGCAGAATCTCAAGGAAGTTTTCAGCGACTACAACGCGGAGGCATTGAAAGACGCCGGATTGGTGATCGATGCCGAAGGCGGCCGGCGTTACGACCGCTTTCGCGACCGCATCATGTTCCCGATTCTTAATCAGCGCGGGTCGGCGATCGGATTTGGTGGGCGAGTTCTCGGCGCCGGTGAGCCCAAATATCTCAATTCGCCGGAAACTTCGTTGTTCGAAAAAGGTCGCGAACTCTATGGTCTGTCGCAGGCGAGAAGCGCAATTCGCACCAAGGGCTACGCACTTGTCGTGGAGGGCTATATGGACGTTGTTGCTCTTGCCCAGCATGAAATTGAATTTGCCGTCGCAACGCTTGGAACAGCCACCTCAGCCGTGCATGTGCAAAAGCTGTTTCGTCAGATCGACGAAATAGTATTCTGCTTCGATGGCGACGCGGCAGGTCGCCGAGCGGCATGGCACGCATTGGAGGTGTCGCTGCCGGTATTGGCGGATGATAAATCCGTGCGGTTTTTGTTTCTACCAAATGACGATGATCCCGATAGTTATATACGCGCCAAAGGCACAAAGGCATTTGAAGCCATGCTTCGCGACGCGCGTCCATTGTCCGAGTTCTTGCTAGCCGAGCTTAGCGGTCGTGTCGACATGGGAACCGCCGAAGGTCGATCACGATTGATTGCTG
This sequence comes from Bordetella parapertussis, assembly GCA_945897475.1. Taxonomy (GTDB): domain Bacteria; phylum Pseudomonadota; class Gammaproteobacteria; order Burkholderiales; family SG8-39; genus 2-02-FULL-62-17. Next base: position 11,713 of record CAMDFL010000098.1, on the reverse strand, counting down.
ACGCAAAACCGTTACTGAAACGCGTGGCGGCACCCGCCTTGCAGTTGCAACTTCTCAAGCAACTTGGCAAGGCGGCCGGAATCACGCAGGAGGAAGTGGGGCAGATCACGGAAATTCGAACAAGTCCCGTGGAGGAATCGCGCCGGGCCATGCCGCGACGCGTCGATCCCCGCGCGCCGACTGCCGGCAAATTGGAGCAGCGCCTGTTGCGCTGCTTGCTCGCCAGTCCACGCCTCGCACAAGAGTTGCCGGTTGATTTATTGCACAACCGCCATGCAGCCAGCGAGGCGCTCAAAGCGCTGGCACAGTTCGCCCGTAGCGCGCCCGAGGCATCGGTGGCGGTCATTATCGACCAGTTTAGCGACACCCCCTATGCGCCAGCCCTGGTTGAGGCCCAAGTGGCCCTTTTGGAGATTCAGATCGACCCTAAAAACTTGGAAATCGAATTTCGTGACGGATTGCAACAGTTGAAGTCCGATCTGGTTCTTGGGCAGATCAAGGAACTGGAGCAAAAGCATCAGGCGGGTGGCATGTCGGGCGACGAGGCTGTGAAATATTCACGACTCATCAAGGAGTTCGCTAGACTCAAGCAGGCGCCGGAGAGTCAAGCCAGCATGGTATAATTTTCGGCTTTTCTGAGTTTGTGCTTAATTCCTTCCTCTCCTCACCAATTCTCATTCGGGGCGAATCATGGCGAAAGGTAAATCCTGGTCAACCGCAAGCGCGAAAAGCGGTGCCGGTAAGGGTGGTAAAAAGAATGCATTGACTCAGAAAATATCGTCCAACACCTCCAGGCCAATGAAGAAAAAGCCAGTCGGTAAGACGGTAGCCGTAGCGTCTCGCACGAAGGCGGAGCGTCTCAAGTTGGAACACGCCAAGGTGGTTCGCGCCCGAGAGTTAATTCTCCAGGGGGCAGAAAAGAAAAAGGCTCGCATGGAGAAGGATCGCGAAAAAACCATGTCGAAACTCGTTAAAGAAAAGGCAAAAGTAGCCGTGGCGCGCGAGAAGGCACGTAACAAAGCCGGGAAACTTCGCGATAAAGCCATACTTACAAAGGAACTCGACAGTCAACGGGCCACTCGCGATAAGGAGCGCGCACGCATTCGGCTGGAGCGAGAGAAAGAGAAGGAACGTATTCGTACCGAAAAACAAGCGGCCAAGGATTTGCTCAAGAAAGTGAAAGAAGACGCCAAAATCCTGGTGCAGAAGGATAAAGAAGAGAAAAAATCCGCCGAGGCGCGCACCAAGGCCGCTCAGGAAATCGCGAAGTTGCGTTTGGGGCGGGGTCGTCCATCGAAGCGCAACAGCGAGGCCGAGCGCGCATTAATGTTGCGCGCCGACATGAAGCCGGAGGACGCCGAGGCGCGTCGTTTGCGCCTCAAGAGTCTTATTAAAATGGGCAAGGAGCGCAGCTACCTGACCTATGCCGAGATCAACGACCATTTGCCAGATGACATGGTTGACGCCGAGCAGATCGAGGCGATCATCACCACGTTCATCGACATGGGCATACAGGTCTACGACGAGGCACCAGACGCTGATGCCCTGTTGATCGCGGAAAATGCGCCAGCTCCTGTCGCCGAGGAGGACGTGGAGGAAGAAGCCGAGGCCGCTCTCACTAACGTCGATGCCGAATTTGGGCGGACCACCGATCCGGTGCGCATGTATATGCGTGAAATGGGTTCGGTTGAGCTTTTGACGCGCGAAGGCGAAATCGAGATCGCCAAAAGAATCGAAGATGGCCTGAAACACATGATTCAGGCGATTTCAGCCTGCCCGACAACTATCCACGAAATTCTCGCCCTCGCGTCCAGGGTAGAGGGTGAAGAGATGCGTATTGATGAGCTGGTGGATGGATTGATCGATCCCAATGCCAAGGCAGATCCCATCAAGGAAGTCGTCGAGGAAGAGGAAATCGACGAAGAGCTGGAGGAAGAGGACGACGGCGGCGCTGCGTTGGCGGCCAGCCTGCTTCAGCTCAAAGTGGACTCGCTGGTTCGATTCGGCAAAATTCGCCGCCTGCACGAAAAGATGAAAAAAGCGCTGGCAGAACACGGACATCGCAGCCAGGAGTTCATCAAGGTACGCGATCAGATCTCCGGTGAATTACTCAACATCCGCTTTACTGCGCGCATCATCGAGCGGCTTTGCGACACGGTGCGAGGGATGGTCGACGAAGTCAGGCGTCATGAGCGCAGCATTCTGGATATGTGCGTCAACAAAGGGCAGATGCCCCGCCCGCATTTTATCAAGGTGTTTCCTGGCAATGAGACTTCATCGCGTTGGATAAAGAACGAAGTTCTTACCGGGCGCCCCTATGGCCCCATTTTGGCCCGGTTTGAACCGAATATCCTTGAGCAACAGCATAAGCTTACGGAGATCCAAAAGCGCATTGGCATCCCCTTGAAGGACCTAAAGGACATTAATAAGAAGATGTCTACGGGCGAGGCCAAGGCACGGCGCGCAAAACGCGAAATGACCGAAGCCAATCTTCGGTTGGTAATTTCCATCGCGAAGAAATATACCAATCGCGGCCTGCAATTCCTGGATCTGATCCAGGAAGGCAATATTGGATTGATGAAAGCGGTGGACAAGTTCGAGTATCGGCGTGGCTATAAATTCTCTACCTACGCCACCTGGTGGATTCGCCAGGCAATTACGCGGTCGATTGCCGATCAGGCGCGCACCATAAGGATTCCGGTGCATATGATCGAGACCATAAACAAGATGAATCGCATATCGCGCCAGATTTTGCAGGAAACCGGCTTGGAGCCAGACCCGCAGACACTTGCCGATAAAATGGAAATGCCGGAGGATAAAATCCGCAAAATCCTCAAGATCTCCAAGGAACCCATTTCCATGGAGACGCCCATCGGTGACGACGACGATTCTCATCTTGGCGATTTCATCGAGGACAATGCAACCCTGGCGCCCAACGACGCTGCCATGTTCGCCAGCCTGCGTGAAGTGACCAAGGATATTCTGGACTCGCTGACACCCCGCGAAGCCAAGGTGCTTCGCATGCGGTTCGGCATCGAGATGAATACCGACCATACGCTGGAGGAAGTCGGCAAGCAGTTTGACGTGACGCGCGAGCGAATACGCCAGATTGAGGCCAAGGCACTTAGAAAGCTGCGCCACCCATCGCGTTCGGAGCGCTTGAAAAGCTTTCTGGACAACACCTGATTTTTGCCGGTTCGCGACTCGACGGCGTAGGCTATGCCACATTTTGAATACGACTTGTTTGTCATTGGCGCGGGCTCAGGTGGTGTCCGCGCGAGCCGTATCGCGGCAGGGTTCGGCGCGCGGGTCGCGGTTGCCGAGCATCACCGAGTGGGTGGCACCTGTGTCATTCGCGGCTGTGTGCCCAAAAAACTGCTGGTCTACGCATCACATTTTCACGAAGATTTCGAGGATGCTGCTGGCTACGGCTGGACGGTATCGGCCCCTCACTTTTCCTGGTCTACGCTGATCGCGAATAAAAATCGCGAGATCGCGCGTCTGGAGGGAATCTACGCAAAACTTCTCGAAGGCTCGAAAGTCAGTGTGTTTCGATCCCGGGCTTCCGTTGTTGACCCGCATATTGTCGAGATGGAAGGTCGCAAGATCACTGCGGCGAACATACTGCTGGCCACCGGTGGGTGGCCGAATATGCCGCAGATACCGGGCATTGAATACTGCATTACCTCGAATGAAGCGTTTGAACTTGCCATGCAACCGCGGCGCGTGCTGATGGTCGGTGGCGGATATATCTCGGTCGAATTCGCGGGAATTTTCCGCGGCCTTGGTTCCGAGGTGACCCTCAGCTACCGTGGCGAGCAGATTCTTCGCGGATTTGATGACGATGTGCGCCGCCACCTGTCACAGGAAATAGGCAAAAAAGGCATCGTGGTCGAATTGCGCAGCGCGGTTCGATCGGTGGAAAAGTTGCCGGATGGTTCGCTGCGAGTCACACTGCAAACCGAGACCGGAACGCGAACACTCAATTGCGATGCCGTTATGTACGCCACTGGCAGGCTGCCCGCGACCCAAGGTCTGGGCTTGGGGGGGGCAGGGGTAAAACTGGATAGTGAGGGCGGGGTCATCGTCGACGAGCATGGACGCAGTTCGGTGCCCAGCATCTTCGCGGTTGGCGATGTCACCAACCGCATCGCATTGACGCCTGTCGCGATTCGGGAAGGGCAGGGGGTGGCTACGACGCTATTTGGTGGTGGTGCCCCTGTTTGCGTCGATCACAACGACGTGCCTTCCGCCGTATTCAGCCAACCCCCAATAGGCACGGTTGGCATGACGGAGGCTGAGGCTGTCGAGAAATTCGATGAAATTGAAATCTATAAAGCGGATTTTCGGCCTATGAAGGCCACGCTTTCCGGTCGAGACGAGCGCACAATGTTGAAGCTAGTTGTTGACGCCAGAACACAACGCGTGCTGGGTGCTCACATGGTGGGCAGCGATGCGCCGGAGATCATTCAGGGTATCGGGATCGCTGTGAAGGCCGGATTGACAAAACAGCAATTCGACGCAACGGTAGGCATTCATCCGACTGCCGCAGAAGAACTGGTCACCATGCGCGACAAGCGCGTGGTTCGTAAAGCCGCGAACTGATTGGCGCCGTCAATTTTTCTCGCCAATTCAAATCAATTCAAATCAATTCAAGTAGCGGCAATGAAAAGCCCAAAAACCGCGGCTATAATCCGACGTTGCTGGTTTCGGGCCTATAGCTCAGTTGGTTAGAGCAGAGGACTCATAATCCTTTGGTCCCTGGTTCGAGTCCAGGTGGGCCCACCAATTTAAACAAAGGCTTGTGCCGCATTACGATTTACACCCAGGCGAGGACGAATTATGAAAGTGCGGGCCAAGGGTATCGATCTGAATGTTGAGGTGACCGGTAACCAGGATGCACCCTGCGTGAGCTTTGTCGCCGGCATCACCAATGACCACACGCTTTGGCAAGATCAGGTCGGGGCTTTATCAGTGGATTATCAGGTTGTGCGCATCGACTCGCGAGGACATGGTTATTCGCAAAGTGCAGTCGCCCCCTATTCGCTGAAAACCCTGGTAGCCGATGTGATTGGTGTATGGGACGCCCTGCGTATTGAACACTCGGCAATTGCCGGACTGGGTTTGGGCGGCGTTGTCGCGGCGGAAGTCGCGCTTAATCACCCTGAACGCGTATCAGGAGTGGTTCCAACGAGTTGTAGGGCGCGTATGGTGCCGGAATACGGCGCCATGTGGTCGCCGCTTATTGCGCGCGCCAAGGCAGATGGGGTCGGCGCCATTGCCGATGCAACCTTGGCACGCTGGTTTTCCGAGGAGTTTCGAGCGGCGAATCCCGGTGTGGTTGAGCGAATGCGTGCCGCGATCCTGCGGACCACCTTGGATGGTTATTTGGGTTGCATCGCAGCGCTGTTGGAATTGAACTGGTGGGATCGAATTGCCACGTTCAAAATGCCGGTCATGTACGTGAGTGGAGAATTAGATCGGGTCGGCGCGCCACCCTCGGTCATGCAGGAGATGTGCGACGCGACGCCTGGGGCCAAGCATGTGGTTTTGCCGGGGGCCTCGCACATATCGGTGGTTAGCAACCCCCGCGCCTTCAATCAGGCCATGCTGGGATTTCTGCGGGGATTGTAGCGCGGGATTCCGGCATCGGGCGCGATCGGCGCCCGAACAGCAAATAGTTCCCTGCTTACCTAGTGTTTTTTTAAAGCCTCTGGATTGAGAACGCTGATCGGTTGCCCGCTGGAGAACGCCAATAATTGCGTAACGGCGCCTTCGTAGAATCGTTCGAATGCGTCAATATCGTTATATCCCAGGTGCGGAGTACAAAGCGCGTTCGGAAGCGCGATTAGCGGGTCGGATGCTCCAACTAAGGGCTCCTCGTCATAAACATCGACTGCCGCGAAACCGGGACGACCTTTTTTCAGTGCTTCCGCAAGTACTCCTTTGCCGATAAGGGGAGAACGGCTGGTGTTGACAATCATCGCCGTCGGCTTCATGCGTGCCAAGTCAGATGGGGACACTATGCCGTAGGTATCTGTGTTGGCTGGCAGATGCAGGCTGATGACATCGCAGTTCTCATAGAACGTTTCACGGTTCGGCGCGACATAGAATCCATCCGCGTGCGCCCTGGCGGTAGATCCATCGCGGCCCCAGCAGAGGACCTTCATCCCAAAGGCGCGGCCGATACGAGCGACCGCGCTGCCGATGTGCCCGTAGGCGTAGATCCCCAAGGTTCTGCCATAAAGGCTGGTGCCCACGGTACTTTGCCAATGACCCTGTTTGAGGCGCTCTATTTCAAAGGGTAAGTGGCGCCACGCGCCTATGATCATTCCCCATGTCAGCTCTACCGTGGAGGCAAAATTGCTGCCCCCTGGCCCGGTTCCGCCAAAGGACACCACCACGCCGCGCTCCGTGCATGCATCGACATCCAGGTGATAAGCATTGCGTCCAGTTTGGGCGATGAATTTCAAATTGGGCATGCGCTCGATGGCGGCGCGCGGCACTTTGACGCGTTGTTGGGTAAGCACTAAGGCATCGGCTGTCCCCACCAATTCAGCTAATTTGAGAGGGTTCGTTTCGGTTCCACGGTGAACGATTACCTCGTGGTCCTTGAGTTTTACGAATGCGCGTGCTTTGCGAAACATATCGCCATAGTCATGAAGGACGGCAATTCTCATGAGGTTTCAATTCCTGTGAGGTTATTGGTAATGAAGTCGTTCATTATGTGGCAATTGGCAAAGAGGTAATTCTCAAAGAGACCATTGGCGAGGAGGCGGTTGGAAATAATTGCGTGGAAAAAACGGCCAGCGCGTGTCTTGGTGGCGACACGTCGTACCTAGAGTAAAATTCCTAAAAATGATGCATGGAAAGGTATCGTCGCAACGATGATAAAGCTTTTGGCTTTGCTTGGTGTTTTTGCCGCAGTTAATGTTGGGGCACAGGCGCCGACGGAGGAAAGAATGCTGCCGGGCGGCGGCCCAGTGGCGCAGGGTCAGCAACGGCTTGGCTTTCTGATTCGGGAGCGCGAGGTGGCGCAAGTAAGGCTGCACCGAGCTGAGCTCGATCTGCTTGAGGCGCGAGAAGTTGAAGGCGCCGCGCAAAAGCGCCTTGATGCCGTCAAAAAGCACAGGGAATCGGCAGAAAGCACTCTTGATCGGTCTAAGCAGGATTTGGTGCTCGCACGAAAGGCTTATGAGCAGGAATCGAATGAGTTTGAGCGCATGTTAAAGGGGTCCCTGCCATCGGATGTGCGCAAGCCTGCGGCGAAAAAGTAATCCTCGGAGATGGTTCGATGAACGGCAAAAGTTTTGTTTGCGGATCGCTCATTGCTTTCGCGGGGTCCTTGATTCCCATGCCCTTGAGCGCCCAGGAAAACGTTCGGGTCATCACAAAAACGTTGACAAGTTCCTCCGCGCACAAGGAGTGCTTCGCGGTCAATGAACGGCAGATTATTCGATACTGGTACCGTGCCGATGCGCTAATAGACTTCAATATTCAGTACGTCGAGAGTGGCAAGACCCATTTCGAGTTCCAACGCGACCGGCAGGCGCTTGGTTCAGGCAGTTACGCGCCGAAGATTGCCCGAGACTACTGTATGGTTTGGACCAACGCTTTCAACAAACCTGCGTTGTTTCGGGTTGAGTTGACCCGGATGCCGCGCTGATTCGTGTTGCCGATTACGCTCAAACCTATCGGTTCGAGGATCGACGCTTTGTCTCGGAGATGGCGTCATTCCTTGATATTTTGTGCCGCCCAATCAATGTGGCCCCCGACTGTGGCGCCGTAGTTGCGTGATAGCCACGCTGTACCCAGTTTGAGCACCTTGCTCACCCGAGCGCAGATACACGGTGCGGTTGCCATGACCACAGCGGTGCAAACGCTGACCGCATTTGCGCTGGTGGTGCCGTCGGTGCTTGCGCCGGTGGCCGCTACGGATCTGGGCCTGTCGGCAGCACGGGTCGGAGTGCTAGCGTCGGTTTTCTTTTGCGCGGCCATTGTCTCGGGATTGCTTAGCAGCGCCTTGTCTATGCGTTTCGGTCCGATCGCCACCTTGCGATTCTGCGTTGTCCTTATCGCGATGGCGCTTGCCGTTGGGGCGGGCGCCCATATCGCGCTTGTGATTGGCTATGCGATTCTTGCTGGAATCGCGCATGGCGTCGTCAATCCGGTGAGTTCCCTGGTATTGGCTCAAGCGGTACCAGCGCGGCAACGGTCATTCATGTTCTCGATCAAGCAAACCGGCGTGCCGATGGGCTCGGCGATCGCGGGTTTGTTATTACCCCAGCTACTGTTATTGATGACCTGGCGCCAAGCGATGATCAGCGTAGCCCTCGTGTCGGTTTTTCTGCTGTTCGCATTGCGTCCTTTCTATTCGTTGTTCGACAGCGATCGTCAAGCCAGGGTGCCGATCCGGTTCTCAGGTGTGCGTGAATCCTTCTCTGAAATTTTGGCCAATCCGAGAGTCCTACAATTGGTTCTAGCTGCGACGGCCTATTCTTTTGTCCAGCTTGCGGTCACGACTTTTTTAATAATTTACCTGCACATGGAACTCGGCTACAGTTTGTTAGCGGCAGGCGCGGTATTCTCAATGATGTCCATCGCCAGTGTGTTTGGCCGGGTATTCTGGGGATGGTTGGCGGACCGAACCCGCAAGCCGAGAAGGGTTTTGGCCGCATTGGGATTCCTGATGGGGGCGTGCTGTTTGGCTGGTGGGTTTTTTTCAGCGCAGTGGCCGTTCTGGGCGGTCACCGCAATTGCAATTATCTGGGGCGCGAGTGCAGCTTCCTGGAACGGCGTTTTTCTGGCGGAGATTGCCCGCCTGGCGCCGCATGGAAAGGTCGCTGGCATGACCAGCGGTGTCCAGGCCGTGTTCTTCACGGGTTCATTGATTGGAACGCCCTTGTTTGGAGCGATTGCGGATAGCGTCGGTGGCTACGGTCCTTGCTACATGGTTCTGGCATTGCTGCCGATACTTTGCGGGATTTTGCTGTTACGCTCCTCCTTTGTAATGGCGCGGAGTACGGGCGGATGACGAATGGCTTATAAGGAGTATGTCCTACTGCTCCACGGAATCTGGATGGGCTCCTGGACAATGAGTTGGCTATCGGATGAGCTTCGCGATGCTGGATTCGAGACCGGTTGTTTGGATCTGCGCTCCGTTGGCGACGCACCCGAGGTGCTTGTCGAAAATCTAACGGAGGCGATTGCCAATGTGGATGCTGCCAGGATTCACTTGCTCGGTCATAGCATGGGCGGATTGATCATCCTGCGCTACCTTCAGAACGCCCTGGACAAGCGGCTGGGACGAGCAATTCTCCTGGGCTCGCCGGCCCTGGGTTCGGATGCGGCTCGGCAATTGGATCAGCAACCTTGGGGGGGCGTACTGGGTGCTAGCCGCACACTGTGGTGTTCCGAGTTTCCGACTGAGGTGCCGGGGAGCTTGGAGGTTGGAGCGATCGCAGGCGATTTTGGCCTTGGTCTTGGGATGTTGTTTGCGTCCCTGCAAGGACCGAACGATGGGGCGGTATGCGTAGCTGAAACTCGAATCGCGGGGCTGCGCGATCACATCGTGTTGCCGGTCAGTCATTCGAGCATGCTCTTGTCCACGGAGGTGGCGCGACATGCCATCTCATTTTTGAAATCAGGATCGTTTCTTCGTTGACGATGCGCGTCCAAGCTACCGTATTAGCTGCGACGGTCACGCTTGCCCTCTGCGCGTGCAATGCCGTGGGCTATTATTTTCAAGCGATTGATGGCCATCTTGATGTTATGCGTCGGACGGTGTCGATCGAAGAAGTCATGCAGCAGCGAGGCGCCACCGATGCGCTATCGCAGCGACTGGCGAGCGCTAGGGCAATCCGTGATTTCGCCAGCCGCGAATTGGCCTTGCCGGAAAACGGCAGCTTTCGCAGCTATGCCGATTTGAAACGGCCTTATGTCCTCTGGAATGTGTTTGCCACACCTGAGCTATCGATTCGTCCCGAGGAATCCTGCTTCCCATTTGCCGGCTGCGTCGCCTATCGAGGCTTTTATGCCGAAGCTGATGCACGTTCCTTCGCTCGCGAACTTGAGGCTGGAGGTCTGGATACCTACATCAGCGGCGTACCCGCTTACTCTACCCTTGGGTGGTTTGATGACCCCCTAATATCGACGTTCATTAACTATCCCGACATGGAGCTCGCAAGGATTATTTTCCATGAGCTCGCGCACCAAGTAGTCTATGTACGCAACGACACCCAATTTAACGAATCCTTCGCAGTCGCGGTTGAGCAGGAAGGTGTGCGCCGTTGGCTCGCGAGCCGGGGTGAGGCGAGTGCCGTCGAGGAAATCCAGCGCTGGGCATTGGCACGGTCAAGGCAGAGGGAGTTTCTCGCCTTGTTGATTCGACATCGCGGCCTTCTGGCGGAAATATATGCAGGAGATGCGAGCGACGCGGAAAAACGAATCGCCAAGTTTCGACAGCTCCAACGCCTGGCGGATGACTATTCGAATGTTAAGCAAAGCTGGGACGGTTTTTCCGGATTTGACCGTTTTTTCGTCGAGGGCGCCAACAACGCATTACTGGCATCCATCGCGGTGTACTCCAATTTCGTGCCGGGTTTCGTCGCGCTAATTGAAAAGCACCACGGAAATATGAGCGCTTTTTATGCTGAAGTCAGGAGTTTGTCGCGACAAGACAAGAATGCCCGCACGCAGGCGCTGCAGGCGAGAGAGCCCTAAAACTAAGAGCTGATCGCATCAGTGGCGCGATAACGGAGCCAGCGACGCAGGCCGAGAATGCGTACGGCTGGATTATTGCGTTGCCGCCAATCCAGAAGTAACGCACCACCGCATGGACAGTTTGCGATCTCCACCATCGGGGATCGCTGATCTATCCAACGGTAGACCTGCGACTCGAACCAATACAAACCATGCGCATTGCGCCCAGTTGCCTGGGCCCTCGTCGCATGGAAAGGACGTTAGTCCATGGAAAGGACGCTAGTCCATTGCCTTGATATTGGTCGCTTGGTCGCCCTTGGGGCCGGTGGTGATGTCAAAGGAAACCTTTTGGTTTTCCTTGAGTGTCTTGAAACCACTGCCTTGAATCGCGGAGAAGTGCGCGAAGAGATCCTTGCCGCCGCCGTCAGGAGTAACAAATCCGAAACCCTTAGCGTCGTTAAACCATTTCACAGTACCTGTGGCCATTACTCTAATCCCAGAAAAAAATAAAATTTGGGCTTGCGCCCGGTTGCCGAAAACTCAGGGAGTAGGACTTTGACTCGTAGGCACCGAAAACGCATGCACAACGGATGAAAATTCATTCCTAGAAATCTCGCAGGGTCGTTATACGCGGGATTTTGTGATTGGTCCAGCCCAAAGTGATTTAATTTATCTGCAAATCCCGTTATATCCGGGTAGCAACTCGGTGGGCAGCTAGCGCAAACCGGTAAATTGTCCGCTGCGACGCAGGGGGCATGCGCCTGGTGGGGGGACTTTCTTTTGGCTGGGTTGCGTCAATAAACGTCCTTGCATAGCCTAAATTCTGGCATACGGCATGTTTAAGCTCAGATTCCCCCTTGAGGGTGTATTGGGACGCTTTCATTGTCTCCGGGTTGTGCCTTTAGGATGTTTCGGGAGGACGTCCGGATTGGCACCCACTACGCTGCTATCCGGGTATCCACACTATTTTTGGAGTCGCCGCATTTTCTAAGTGAGCCTCTGTATCATTCGA
>CAMDFL010000097.1 GCA_945897475.1 Bordetella parapertussis | reverse complement strand
CGGCGGCGAGCGCCTCCATGGTGGTCTGCGCGCCTTTTTCGGTGAGGGTGGAGCAGATCACAACCGGTGTGGGCCGCTCGGCCATAATTTTTTTTAAAAACGTGATGCCATCCATGCGCGGCATCTCCACATCCAGCACCAGCACATCGGGCCAGCGGATTTTCATTTTTTCCATGGCAAGCAGCGGGTCCGCCGCCGTGCCCATCACTTCGATTTCCGGGTCCGAGGCAAGCTGGGCCTGCAGCACCTGCCGCACCACCGCCGAATCATCGACAATTAACACCCCGATTTTGTTCATGCCGCGAGCGCCTTTAATTTCGGCGGGATATCCTCGGCCAGCCCGCTGCGCACCCAGACATCACCTGAGTCCACATCGAATATCAGCGAGCGGCTGACCGTGCCGCCAATGTCATGGGTCAGAATAGTCAGGCCGAGATCCGCAAGGAGGCCGATGGCCTTCATCGCGTTCTTTTGGCCGATGCCCATATCGCCCAAGGTTCCGGTTTTTGCAAACATGTCGCTGCCTCCAAAAAGCTTTAACTGGAATTCACCGGGTTTGCTGCCAGAGCGAGCCGCTTCGCGCAGTAGCCATGGCAAGGCTTCATCGACATAACGTCCGTCCGTGTCCTCCACGGAACGCTTCCTGCCGCTACCAGGCAGAAGGCAATGCGACATGCCACCGATACGCCGCCGCGGATGCCATAGGGTGATCGCGACACAGGAACCCAGTATGGTGCGGATGCGCGTGTCGGCATCGCCAAAATACAAATCTCCCGGTTGCAGGAAAACGTCCATGATCAGGTTCGCGTCACTCATGGCTTGGGCGGTTTTCGATAGATGGCGGTAGCCACCGATTCCAGAGTGTCGTCGATACCGTGCAGCGTTTCGGTGTGGCCGATAAGAAAATAACCACCGGGGTGCAATGCATTGAGCAGGCGCGCCACCACCGCGCTTTTGGTGTCTTTGTCGAAATAAATCATCACATTTCTGAGAAAGATCACATCGAACAAGCCTAATTCCGGCAGGTTCTGCGCCAGATTGACCTGTTCAAAGCGCACCCGCGCGCGCAACTCACTGGCAATCAACAGCGTGCCATCCTGCGGGCCGGTGCCCTTGAGACAAAATCTTTTCAGGTACTCCGGCGGTAGGAGATTCGCGCGCTCCATGGAAAAGTGACCGGTGCGTGCCTTGATGATCACCCGAGTGGACAGATCCGAACCGAAAATTTCCCAGGGTTGATCGCCCAAGCGATCGGCGAGCAGCATGGCGGTGCTGAAGGCTTCTTCGCCTGAGGAGGAGGCCGCGCTCCACACGCGAAATGGTCGCCCCGAGGGTGGGCGCGAGGTGAGTAGCTTGTGCAAAAACTCAAAATGCTTGGGTTCGCGAAAAAAATACGTCTCGTTGGTGGTGAGCAGATCGACAGCGGTCTGCTTTTCGTCCTCCTCGCCGCCACTCGAAATCAGCCGGAAATATTCACCAAAACTCGGTATCGCCCGCTCGCGCAGCCGGCCCGAGAGCCGGCTTGAGACCAGGGCTTTTTTCGCCTCTGACATTTGAATGCCGGCGGCTTCGTAGATGAAACGCTGAAAGCGCGCAAACTCGCTGTCCGAGAGCGTAATTTCCACAACCGGTTCTCCTCAGGCGGCGGTTGATAGCGCTTGCGGGTCGCATGTGGCGTCTTCGCCCTGTGCGGCGGCAATCATGGTGCTGGCAAGGACGCCGTAGACCTCGGCCCATGCCTCACGAACCGCCGGCGTAAATGCCGCACCAAGGCCTTGTTCCAGGGTCCACAGCAACGCGGCGCCTACAACCTCGTAGTCCTTTGCCGCGACGCCGTAGCCGGCATGCCGCCGTCCCAGGTTCTGCACCACCGGAACCAGGGTCGCGAGGCTATCCAGTCCGCGCACCGCCGCCGCGATCATCGCCATCAGCTTCTTGCCTTGTTCCGTCATATCGCCGCGAAACAGCGTTTTCAAGCGCGGGTCGAGCTCGAACAATCTTTTGTAGAACAGCGCCGCCGCCTCCGCGGCGATCGGCGCCACTTCTGCGAAACTTTTTTGTACCAGTTGTATCTGAAGATGAGTGAGTGAGCTTGACATGTCTTGACCCTTTTTTTATATCCAATTAGCAGAGATGGCGAACAGCAGCAATGCAAACGCCGCGGCCACCCATTCGCCATGCTGCTCGAACCAATGGTCCGCGGCGGCGTTCATGCGGCCGCCTGAAGCGGCTGCAACGCCTCTGCGCTGTCGCCACCGGCGTCGATCGCACTGATCTCATCAGTGGAGAGCACCCGATCGGTATCCAGGATGATCACGAAGCGCCCGCCCACCTTGCCCATGCCACGAATCAGATCGGGACGCAGCTTGGTGCCAAAGCTCGGTGCGGGCTCGATCTCCGCGCCCGGAATCTCCAGCACTTCGTTGACCGCATCGACGATCACACCGATGTCCTGATGCACGCCCTCGGCTTCCACTTCCACGATGACAATGCAGGTACGCCGGGTTGCTTCGGTCGATTTGCGACCGAAGCGCGCCGAGAGATCCAGCACCGGCACCACCGCGCCGCGCAAATTAATCACTCCCCTGATACACGTGGGCATCATCGGCACGGTAGTGAGCCCCGCGAATTCAATAATTTCCTTGATTCTCAGGATGCCGATCGCGAAGGTCTCACCGCCCAGCACGAAGGTCAGGTACTGCTGCGGTTCGGCCGCCGCCGCGGCCATCGCCGCGGCTCCTCCCGCGGCGCCTCGCATAATCGCCGCGGATTGCGGCGTAGTTATTGTTGCCATTGCTGTTGCTTGTTGCATGGCCATCCCCTTCCTAGAAGCGCTTGAAGTTAGCTGGATTGGGTTCGCCCGAGGTGGCCAGCGCCAGATTGCCCGATACCCTCGGCGATGCGCCTTTCGCGGCAGGCGCCTGCTTGGCGCGAATCGGCGCCACGCTTGCCTTGACATCGTCCTCGCCCAACTTGAAGAAGGACACCGAGCGCTCCAACTGCTGCACCTGACCGCCCATCTCCTCCGCCGTGGCCGCGAGTTCTTCCGAGGAGGCCGCGTTGGTCTGCGTTGCTTTGTTTAACTGCGTCACCGCGCCATTGATCTGCTTGACACCCGTGGATTGTTCTTCGGAAGCCGCGGTGATCTCCTGCACCAGGTCGGAGGTCTTCTTGATGTTGGGCACCATCTGTTCGAGCAACTTGCCGGCCTTTTCGGCCAGTTGCACGCTGCTGCTTGCCACCGCTCCGATTTCCTGCGCGGCAACCTGGCTGCGTTCGGCAAGCTTCCTCACCTCGGCGGCCACCACCGCAAAACCTTTTCCGTGTTCGCCGGCACGCGCCGCTTCGATCGCCGCATTCAAGGCGAGCAAGTTGGTCTGGTAGGCAATGTCGTCGATGATGCCGATTTTCTGCGCGATGCTCTTCATCGCCGTCACCGTTTGCGTCACCGCCTCACCGCCCTCGGTCGCTTCGCCGGCCGCCTTGGACGCCATGCCGTCGGTCACCTTGGCGTTCTCGGTGTTCTGCGAAATCGACGCGGTCATCTGCTCAAGGGATGCGCTGGTCTCCTCGACACTGGCAGCCTGTTCGCTGGCCGACTGCGACAGCGACTGCGCCGTCGCGTTCACCTGATCGGAGGCCGAAGCCAGCGTTTGCACCGCTGTCTTGACATCGGTGATGGTCATGGTCAGGGCATCGATGGTGGTGTTGCAGGCGTCCTTCATTTGTCCGAAGGTGCCGGCGTAGTCATTAGTGACCCGCTCCGTGAGTTCACCACGAGAGAGCGCCGAGAGCACCCGCACCACATCGTTCATGCCCGCCGAACTGGTCTGGAGCAAGCCGTTGATATTGTCGCCCAGCAGTTTAAAGAAACCTTCCTTGCCGTTCATTTCGATGCGCTTGGTGAAATCCCCGACCATCGCGCCGGAGACGATTTCCGCGACCTCTTTTTCGACCGCCACTTCGGCGGTGCGGTCCTTCCACTCGACTACGGTGCCGACACGCTCGCCCTTTTCGTCGACAATCGGATTGGCGACCAGGCCGAAATAAAGTTCACCCACCTTGATCTGCGTAGCGTAGGTGGTGCGCAGATTGGCCAGCATGCCCCTCTGGTGCGAGGGGTTCTTGTGGAAGGTATCGATGTTGGCCCCGATCAGGCGGCGCGCATCGAACTGCGGCAGCGACTTCCTCAACTCGGCTTCGTTGGTCATCATCATCGAGGTGACCGACTCGTTCATGTAGACAATCTCGTACTTGTCGTTGGCGATCATCACGTTGGTGGTGCACTTGTCGAGAGCATTTTTGATGCGCAGATTCTCCGCCGCGAGTTTCTCTTCGCGCTCGCGCGCGGCCAGCATCGCGGTCTGGTCCTGCCACTCCACCACCGTGCCTAGGCGCGCTCCGTGCTCATCGAGAATCGGATTGACGATCAGGAAGAACTTGCGCCCACCAATTTCGAGATTGGTCTTGTGGGTGGTCTTAAGGTTGGCGAGCATGCCGCGCTGATAGGCCGGGTTTTTGTGGAATGCATCGATATTGGTGCCGACTACCTTGGCCGCGCTGAACTGGGGCAGATCTTTCTTGATGTCGGCCTCGGCTTCGGCGAGCATTTTCTCCAAGGACGTGTTGGTGTACACGACGTTGTAATCGACGTCCGCCAGCATGACATTGGTGGCTACGGACTGAAGCGCCCCCATAGCACGCAGCGTAAATGTTGCGCGCAACTTTTGCTCGGTGATGTCGGTGGCGTACTTGACCACCTTGAACGGTTTGTCGTTAATGTCCATGATCGGGTTGTAGGAGGCTTGAATCCAGACCTCCTTGCCGCCTTTGCCGATGCGTTTGTATTGGCCTGCGTCGTACTCGCCACGGCCCAGCTTTTCCCAGAACTGGCGGTATTCGATGCTGACGCTGTAGGAGGGTTCGGCAAACATGCTGTGGTGCTTACCCTTCACCTCATCGAGCGTGTAGCCCAGCGTTTTTAGAAAATTATCGTTGGCGTGCAGAATCGTGCCATCGAGCGCGAACTCGATCACCGCCTGCGCCTTGCTGATCGCCGCAATCTGTCCTTTCATATCCGCCAGTTCGGCCGCCGCCGATTGCCCTGGCGAGCCGCCTTTGGCTCTGTGAGCGACCCTGGCCTTGCCGCCGCCCGTTGTCCTGGCGGCACTCGTCGTTTTACCTGTCGTTTTCGCTTTCGCTTTCATTTGTTGCTCCTGTCAATTTTCGATTCGATTTCGCGGGGTAATTCCGCACCTTGGGTTTTAAAACTCATGCGGCCGACTTAAACGCCTCCTGCCCTGCCGCTTCGCGATGCACGTGTTGCATTAATCCCGGCACATCGAGAATCAGCGCGACACGGCCATCGCCTAAGATGGTTGAGCCGCCTATGCCTTTCACCGACTTGAAGAGCTTGCCCAGCGGCTTGATCACCGTTTGCGCTTCGCCCATCAGTTCATCCACCACCAAGCCGGCACGATGGCCGGCGTAGCGCATCACCAGAATATTTTCGCGGCGCCCGCGCGCCTCTTGAATGCCGAACATTCCGCGTGCATTGATAAAGGGCAGCACTTTGCCGCGCAGGTTGACGTAGTCGCGCCCTTTGGCCTCCTCGCGTGCCGTGGCGGTCAGCTCGATGCATTCCTCGACCATATCGAGGGGCACCACGAACACCGATTTGCCCACGCCCACCAGGAAGCCGTCGATGATGGCCAGGGTCAGGGGTAGTCGTATTCGAATGGTGCTGCCCATGCCTTCTTGGCTCTCCACTTCCACCGTGCCGCGAAGGTCGGTGATGCTGCGCTTGACCACGTCCATGCCCACGCCGCGACCGGAGAGATTGCTCACCTGCGCGGCGGTGGAAAAACCGGGTTCGAAAATGATGTCCCATACCTCGGCATCGGAGAGCGTCTGATCGGCGCTGACCAGTCCGCGTTCGATGGCTTTAGCCAGAATGCGCTCGCGTTTCAGACCGCCACCATCGTCGCCGACTTCGATCACGATACTGCCCGCGTCGTGATAGGCATTGAGTTTTACCGTGCCACGGGCGGGCTTGCCATTTTCGATACGGACATTGGTGGGCTCGATGCCGTGGTCCATGGCATTGCGCACCAGATGCATCAAGGGATCGCCGAGGCGATCGACCATGGTTTTGTCAAGCTCGGTCTCCGCGCCCCTGATATCAAGCACGATGTCCTTGCCGATCTCCTTGGAGACGTCGTGCACCACGCGCTGAAAGCGGTTGAAGGTCGCGCCGATCGGCACCATGCGAAGTTCCAGGGCGCTATCGCGAATGTCCTCGACCAGGGTCAATAAGGTGGCCGCCGATTCGAGCAGTTCGACCGCGCCGGCGCGCTTGGCCAATAGACTGATGCCCGCGCCGGCAATCACCAGCTCGCCAATTTGATTGATAAGAATGTCGAGTTTTTCGGCGTCCAGCCTTATAAAACGGGATTCCTGCGCGCGCGTTTCCTTACCCTGCTTTTGCTTCTCCAGCGCCGCCTGCACCACCGGCGCGCGCACCATCTGCTGGTCGACCAGGATCTCGCCCAGTGGTTTTGGGGCGCTCTGCGAATCCTGGTGCTCGGAGCGTCGCGGTTGCTGGGTGTTCAATCCATCGTCCAACTCGTTCTGGGTGAGCGCGCCGCATCGAACCAGCATGTCGCCCAGGCGCAGATCGTCCCCCGGCAGCGCGCCAATCAACGCGACGTACTCGGACACCTTGGTGGAGGGCGGCAGGATCGCGATATGGCAATCCTCGCGCACGAATTCGAAGGCACCCTCGATGGCCGCCTTGTCGGCAGCGCCGCGCAGACCGATCTCGAAACCCAGGTAGCAGGATTCCGGATCCATTTCATCGGTTGCGGGCATGTCGCTGGCGAGAATACTCACCGCCACAATGTCGCCAACGGTGGTCAGATAGCGAATGAAGGAGAGCGGGTCCATGCCGTTTCTGAGAACGTCGCGGCCAAAGCGCAGCGAAACATGCCAATACTCATTGCGTACACCAGTGCTGAGGGTGTCGGTGGCGGAGGGCTGCACCGCAGTCGTGGCGGGGCTGCTCTCGGCATGCGCCTCGCCACCCAGATAGACGCCCAGTCGACGTTGCAACTGCGCCCCTTGCGCCGCGCACTCGTCATCGATGGCGCTGCCCTTGGCGGCGGCCTCGACTAAGAGGCCCATGTGGTCGCGACATTGCAATAACAGGGTCGCCAGCTCCGCGGTCATGACAATGTCGCTGTCGCGAACCTGATCGAGCAGCGACTCGACCGTATGGGTGAAGGCAACGATGCCATCCAGGCCGAACAAGCCCGCGGATCCCTTTATGGTGTGCGCGGCGCGAAATACCGCGTTGATGGTTTCCATGTCCACCGAACCATCGGCGAACGACAGCAGACTCTCCTCCATCTGCGTCAACAGCTCATGGCTTTCGACGATATAGGTTTCCAGTGCGGCGTCCAGATTCATGTGTCTGTTCCTTCGTTGCTATCTCCTGACGATGTCGCCTGCGGCGCGGTGGAGGATGTCGCCTGCGGCTCGGTGGAGGATGTCGCCTGCGGCTCCGCGAACCGTTGGTGAGTGGTCGCGGCCAGGGACACAAAGCACAACACCTCGCTCACCGCCGGTCTGACACCTATAATCCTTAGCGTGAGTCCGGCGTTTGCCGCTTCGCGTCTGGCCAGCAATAGCAACTGCAGGCCGGCGCTGTCGATCTCGGTCACGCCGGATAAATCGAATTCGGGCGCCTCGGCTTGGCGCACCTCGACAAGCATCGGTGCTTTCAACGCCGCCGCGGTGTAGATGGTCATGTTCTGATCGATTAGCATTGTCTGGGCTCCCGATCAAGGCAGGCAAAGTTTGGCGACGGCATTGAGCATCTGCTCGGGCTTGAAGGGTTTGACCACCCACGCCTTGGCGCCGGCGGCCTGGCCTTCCTGCTTCTTGCCTTCCTGCGACTCGGTGGTGAGCATGATGATGGGGGTGAACTTGTAGTTCGCCATCTGCTTGACCGCACGCACGAACGTGATGCCATCCATATTGGGCATGTTGACGTCGCTGATAATCAGATGCACCTTGCGGCCATCGAGCTTGGTCAAGGCATCGCGGCCATCGCAGCCTTCGACCACGTCGTAGCCCGCGCCTTTTAGGGCGATGCCCACTACCTGCCTCAATGAAGCCGAGTCGTCTACCACCATGATGGTCTTTGCCACTTGCTTATCTCCGTTCAGAGCTGCCAATTAAAAAAAAGTGACTTCATCGGATTTCGCTGTGCCACCGGTGCCGTGGTTATTGCGCTGTTCGTCGGTGGCGTAACAGCCTTCCATGTCCTCCAGCCACTGCTCGATGTCGGTGCTGAAGTCGCTGCCTTGATCGGCGAGCTGCAGGTCCAGCTTGGTCATGTCGTCCATGACCTGGCGCAGAATCTGGCTCATACGGTCCTGAAACTGGAGATCGACCAGTAGATTGCTGACCTCCTCGCGCACCCCGCGGCCTTCGGTTTTTAGCAAGCGCGCGGAATCGGCAAGCCCGTGGGTGGCTTCCTGAAATCGGGCGATCACTTCGCCGATCACCGCCTCGGAATTGCGCACCGTGCTCGCATCGGCGCTGGCCTGCTTTTGCGCGGCGCCCACGGTGCGATTCAATATGAGGCTGGCCGCTTTTATCTGCGAAGTGATTCGCAGCGCCGTGTCGTTGGATAGGCCGGCAAGCCGGCGAACCTCTCCGGCCACCACCGCGAAGCCGCGACCGACTTCACCGGCGCGCGCTGCTTCAATGGCCGCATTAAAGGCCAGCAGGTTGGTTTGTTTTGCGATCTGCGTGACGTCGTCCACCATCGAATTGAGATCCGCAGTCAGATTGGCCAGCTTGCTCACATCCTCCAGCAGTTGAATTTTTTCGCTCGCCATGGCCTGCAGCCCCGTAACGATGCCGGTAAGACTGTTGCGGGCCTGCTCCAGCACACCGACCAGGCCGCCACCGTCGGTGTCCTTGGACAGGCCGCCAGCAGTTTCCTCCGATGATTTGACGGCGCGTTCGAGCCGCTCGATGATCGCCGCGAAACTTCTGGCAAGGCCATCAATGGATGTTTCAGCCAGGGATCGCGAGGCCTCGATATGCATCCCCCAGATGGGCAATACCCGGTTTGCCAGTGAGGCCAGATCGCCATCGGCGTTGCTCCAAGAGGAATCCGCGCGCACGTCAAGCCCGGCTTGTTGTGACAGCGCGCCGCAAACCGGTGGAATGACCTCTAATTCGGCACTTCGCATTTGAACCCCGCTCATGGCTTTAATCCGGCTGTGCCAATGTAGCGTCGCGACTTGCTTTTAAAAACCGTAAAGAGAAGGGGAAAAGGGGCTTATCTCGATGGACTCGGAACACCCCTGGACTGGTGCGGCGTTTGACACCGGACATAGCATCAGCCCGGATACGCGCGTCCCTATTGCCTCTTCAGGCGATTCGCTGGGAATTTAGCTGGCTGTAGATGATGTGACGCAACATTCATAGGCGATGCGCCTTTTAATTTTGCGCCTTCAATGTCGCCGAGGCATTGAGGAAAAATCAATGCAATTCGGCGCTGCCCTTGTTCGCAAAGGCGGCGCGCGCCGCTGGCATAGAGCCGGAGTGACCAGGACTGCGGTTAAATGTAGCGACTGAGCATTGTCTTTGGATCGTCGGAGGTGCATAGTCTCCAATGCTGAGAAGTTCATAATGGCTGATTCCTCTCGCAGCGACGTGTCACCGTCTGCGGGCCTCAAACACCAGTCGCACGATCGTCCCGCACACCTCGCTTGGCGCGAGCGGCTTTGATCTTTTCCTAGTAAGTGACTAAGTAAGGGCAGACGCCATGAACCTCAAATTCTCAATCCTGATTGCCAGCCTCGCCCTGGCCCTCCCTTTAATCCCAACCACCACTCAAGCCCAGTCCTACCCCGAAAAGCCCATCCGGATGGTGGTTCCGTATCCACCCGGCGGCATCGACCCTTACTTTCGCATCATGATGCCCAAGATGGTCGAAGTGCTGGGGCAGCAGATCATTCTGGAGAATCGTCCCGGCGCGAATGGGCTGATCGGGACGGAGGTGGTGGTGCGTTCGCCGGCCGACGGGTACACGCTGTTGTTTGCGACGACGAGTACGCTGGTGGGTGGGTTTTTGATGTTGAAGAGCGTGACGTGGAATCCGCAGAAGGATCTCTCGCCGATCATTTCGCTGTTTGAGAGTCTGCGCACGATTACGGTGCCGGCTTCGATGCCGATCGGTTCGATCAAGGAGTTGATCGATTACGCCAAGCAGAATCCGGGCAAATTATCTTTCGGCAGTTCGGGCATTGGTTCGGCTTTTCATCTCGATGGGGAGATTCTCAAGGAGGCGGCGGGTATTGATATTGTTCACATTCCCTACAAGGGTTCGGCGCCTTTGGCCACCGATGTCGCGGCGGGGCGCATCGAAATCGGGGTGATGTCCTACAACAATGTGAAGCCGCATATCGCCGCAGGCAAGCTGCGCTTGATCGCGATCATGGAGAAGAGCCGCAACGACACGGTGAAGGGAATTCCCACGGTTGGCGAAACGCTTCCAGGGGTGGTGCGTTCGCCGGGCTTCACGGGTATTCTCGGCCCGGCGGGTTTGCCCAAACCGGTCGTGGACCGCGTTTTCATGGCGGCCAAGGCGGCGATGGATTCGCAGCAGGTGCGCACTTATCATCAGAACAACGCCACGGAAATCGCGATTCTCAATGCTGAGGAAATGTCTGAAACCATGAAGGACGGCCTGGCGATGGTGTCCGGACTGATGAAGCGCATTGGATTGAAACCCGAATAATTGCGCAGATGCAGCGGCGCGTTCGATCACCAGTATTTTTCGGGATGGCTTGAGCGCCGCGTTGCGAACCGATGCAGGCGAGGGCGATATCGGGCCCGAAACCTGGGGCACGGTTGCCTCGGGCATTTATCCCGCCATGGTGATGCCCATCAGGGCAGCCGCGCGCGCCACGATCTCCTTGTCGTCGGCATTCATTTTCAGGTCGAAACGGGCGGTGGCGGGCATGCGGTGATCCAATGGGTACGCAAAAATACTTCGCCGGTCCAGAATGCGGCATTTTTCCGTATTTGCCCTGGCAATCGATTTGCGACTTGCCGGGGGTATCGACGCCGCTGTCAGGAATTCAAAGGCGAGACTGGAAAGGTCAAACGGCGCATCCCGGAGCCTGCCCACCTTGTCTATAATCTTGTGTTGTAATCCAGAAAAACCAAATCAGGGAGCAGTGAATGATTATTGATTGTCATGGGCATGTAAGCGCGCCTGCTGAATTGTGGGCCTACAAGGCGACCATCCTTGCGCATCGAGGCGCTCATGGTAAGGGAGCGGTGAACGTCACGGACGAGCAGGTGCGTGCTGCCGCCAACAAGAAAGAGATGGGGCCGGTCGGGCATCTGGATTGCCTGAAGAAAAACGGCACCGACAAGCAACTGATTTCTCCGCGGCCATTCCAGATGATGCACAGCCAGAAGCCTGAGCGCCTGGTGCACTGGTTCACCGAAGCGGCCAATACCATGATCGGGCGCAGTTGCGCGCAGTTTCCGGACATTTTCATTCCCGTGGCCGGTCTGCCGCAGGCCGCGGGCGAGCCGATTGAAAAGGTGTTTCCCGAGCTGGAGCGTTGCGTGAAGCAACTGGGGTTCAAGGGTTGCCTGTTGAATCCCGACCCTTTCGAGAACAACGGCAACGAGGCCCCGCCCCTGGGGGACCGCTACTGGTATCCGCTCTACGAGAAACTGTGCGAACTGGATATCCCGGCGCATATTCACGGCACCGGCTCGCATTCCGAGCGAACGCCCTACACGCTGCACTTCATCAACGAGGAGTCGATTGCGGTATACGGCCTGGTGCATTCCCAGGTGTACAAAGATTTTCCGAACCTGAAGATCATCGTCTCTCACGGCGGCGGGGCGATTCCCTACCAGTTGGGCCGCTTTCAGTCGGGCTATCGCAACAGCGGATCGGCCAAGACCTTTCTCGACGGCATGAAGAATCTTTACTACGACACCGTGCTCTATACCGAGGATGCGCTGCGCCTGCTGATCAATACGGTGGGACCGGAGCGCTGCCTGTATGGCGCTGAATGCCCCGGCGTGGGATCGGCGATTAACCCCGACACCGGCAATACCTTCGACGATATCAGGCCCTTGATCGAAAAATTCGATTGGCTGACCGCTGCGCAAAAGAAAATGATTTTCGAGGACAATGCGCGAAAGCTATTCCATATATAAGGCTCACCTACCTGTAACCAGAGCGCTATTAGATTGCTTATGCGCTTATTAGGTTGCTTTTGCGATTATTAGGAGACAAAGTCATGGCAAAAATCGTATTGGGAATGTGGACCACGCATGGTCCGACGCTGGGTACCACGGCGGAACAATGGCCCAACCGCATCGCTGCGGATAAGAAAAACATTCATCCCTTCCGTCTGAAGGATTACACCTTCGACCAATTGGTGGAGCTTCGCAAAAACGAAAACCTCGCGGCCCAATGCACGCTCGAAGAACGCCAGAAGCGCAAGGCGCGTTGCGATGCCGGCATCAAGGTGATGGCCGACAAATGGGAAGAGGTAAAGCCCGATGTGTGCGTCATCATGGGCAACGACCAGCACGAAATGATGTTGAACGACCTGATGCCCGCGCTCACGGTGTTTTGCGGCGACAAGATCTGGAACGAGCCGGTGCCGGAAAAGCACGTTCCGAAAATGCCGCCGGGCATTCATGAAGCGAGCTGGTCGCACAACCCGCCTGAGCACACCGAGTATCCCGGGCTTCGCGACCTGGCCGAGAAGATCACCAAGAGAGGCATCAAGAACAGCTTCGATTTGGGCGTGTCTTACGAAATACCGCGCAACCCCGATCATTATTCGAATGGCATCGGCCACGCGTTTGGTTTCGTTTATCGGCGCATCATGCGCGACAAGGTGGTGCCCAACGTGCCGCTGGTGGCCAACACTTTTTATCCGCCCAATCAACCGACGGCTAAGCGTCTTTACGATTTCGGCCAACTGGTTGGCGAGACCATCGACTCCTGGGACAAGGACCTTCGCGTCGCGGTGATCGGCTCGGGGGGTATGACGCATTTCTGCATCGATGAGGAATTCGACAATATGTTCTTCGATGCCTTTAAAAATAAGGATGCAAAAACGCTGACCGACATCGAGGATGGCTGGTTCCAGGCGGGCACCTCGGAATTGAAGAACTGGATACACGCCGCCGGATGCCTGTTCAATTCCGGTCTGAAGGGCTCGCCCACGGTGGTGGATTACATTCCGTGCTACCGATCCGAGGCTGGAACCGGTACGGCGAACGGCTTTGTCTACTGGCAGTAGCCCAAAAATGTAATGTCAATGAGCGAAATATGTGGGCGAATACTGGTGTCTGACATATAAAAGTTAATGTTTTTACCAACCGCCGCGGGATGCGGCGGCGTTGTTTCAGCGAGGTGATTTGATGATCACGGCACCCGAAAACGACACTCTCACCCAGGTTGGCCCAGGCACTCCAATGGGCGAACTGATGCGCGAGTACTGGATTCCCGCGGCGATGTCCACGGAGTTGAAGGCGGACGGCGATCCGATGCGCCTGATGCTCCTTGGCGAAAAGCTGGTGGCATTTCGCGATTCCAGCGGTAAGGTAGGTATTTTCGATCATCGCTGCCCCCACCGGCGAGCGTCACTCTTCTTTGGCCGCAACGAACAAGGCGGCATCCGTTGCGTCTATCACGGCTGGAAGTTCGATACCTCGGGGCAATGTCTGGAGACACTGAACGTGCCCGATCCGGCGTTCAAGGATCATGTTCGCGCCAAAGCCTACCCTGCCGCTGAACGCAATGGCCTCATCTACGCCTACATGGGCAAGGCTGCGGTGCTGCCACCCTTGCCCGAGATCGAGCCCGCACTCGCCGACGAAAAAGACGTTCACATTCAATTCGAACTCCGTGAATGCAACTGGTTGCAGGCCGTCGAGGGCGAACTGGATACCAGCCATGTTGGCATCATGCATTTCGGCGCGGTGCTGGCGAAGGACCTGGACCAGGATGCGCACCAAAAATTGCTGGTGGCGAATCGTGCCCCCGAGTACAAGATCGCCGAGACCGACTACGGCTATATCTACGGGGCATATCGACCGGCGGATGAGGGGAAACTCTATTGGCGCATCGGCCAGTTCCTGATGCCCTTCTGGACGATGCCGCCGATCAATCAGTTGGCGACTAACGTGCTTTTGCGTGTCTACCTGCCGGTAGACGACCAGCACACCATGGTGATTGCCATTGTGAAAAACGGCGCCTACCCGCCTTCGCGCATGAAATTGAACGAGCAAATCGCCGGGGCCTCGCAGAATTATCCCTTCCTGCCGAACACCACCGATTGGCTTGGGCGCTGGCGCCTGCGTGCCAATCAGCGCAACGATTTTGAGATCGATCGCGAAGTCCAGCGTACAAAGAGTTTTACCGGCATTGAGGGCGTGCAATTGCAGGATCAGGCGATTCAGGAGAGCATGGGCCCTAACGCCGATCGCCCCGGCGAACAACTGGCGCCCAGCGACATCATGATCGTCCGAGTGCGAAGGCTGCTCATGCAGGCGGTGATGGATTACCAGGAGAAGGGCGTGTTGCCGCCCACAGTGAGCGACGGTGGTTTGTACCGCGGGCCGCGGGGTGGGCATTTCATTGCCGATGCCGATGTCGAGTGGCGCGATGGGTACGCCCAGGTGCTGAAGGGCTCGCCGTGGGAATCGGTCGGCAAAGAAGATGCCAAGGCCACCGGCAAATCCATGGCCGCCGCATGAGCGCGCAGCTTAGTCTTTACACAGCGCGAAATTCAATCTGCACACAGAAAGTTTTCATCACCCTCCACGAGAAAAAGCTCGACTGGGAAGAAAAGATAGTCAACCTTTTCAATAACGAGCAGTACAACCCCGAATACCTCAAGATCAATCCCAAGGGCGTGGTGCCTACGCTGATGCATGAGGGCCACCCCATTGTCGAATCGACGCTGATCTGCGAGTACCTCGATGAGGTATTTCCCGCTCCGGCGTTGAGGCCGGCCACCGCCTATGGCCGCGCGCGCATGCGCTTGTGGAGCAAGTTCATTGACGAGGGAATTTTCGAGGCGACCCGGGAAATCAGCTTTTCGGCGATGTTTCGCGAGGCGCTGAAAAACATGACCGAGGAGCAGCGCCAGACGCGCTTTCGCAATGTCGGCGATCCCGAGCGGCGCGCGCGCTACATGTCCACTTACGAGGACGGCGTGGAGTCGATCTATGTCTTCCAGGGCATTGCCTCGTACGAAAAAATGTTCAAGGCCATGGAAGCGGACCTTACAGAGGCGGGGCCCTGGGTGTGTGGCGACGGGTTCTCCCTTGGCGACATCAACCTCATGCCCTTCGTGGGCAGATTGGAATACCTGGATCTCCTCGATGTCTGGGTCGCGGATCGACCCCGCGTGAAATCATGGTGGGCACGCGCCAAGGCACGGCCGAGCTACCTCGACGCCATTGTCGGCAAGCTCAAGCCGGAAGAGATCGCCGCCATGAAAATGCACGGCGGAAAAATACGTGACCGCATTGCGGCGCGGAGGTCCGAGTACCTCGCGCAAGTTGCCTATTGAGTGTTCCCAAAAGCATGGTTGGGGCAAGGATGCCAGGGTGGAAAATAACCGGCCGAAGTAAATATCAGTGCGCAAAAAACACCGCGTCCAGTGAAAATCGCCCCGGGCCCGTGAATAGAAGCGCTAGTGGAATGGCCAGATACAAGATCCCGATATCCCAGGCGTGCACATCGGCCCCGGCAAATGGCTCTTTCTTGCGAACAATGAGCTCCTGGGTCGCGACGATATAGAAAATCACCAGCCCCACGGATGCGGGGAAGGTGGAAAAACCAACCACGAGGCAGGCACTGCAGATGATTTGAACCCATGTGGCGATATGCGCGAGCCAATGCGGGAGATGATGGCTGGCAGCAAAGAACGAGACCTTGCCAATTTTGTGTATGCCGTGAACGAAAGAACCGATACCAACTGCAAGGCGCAATATGAGCAAAGCGATATCCCATTGCGCGAGGTTCAAAGTCAATAATTTTTCCATCATGGCTCCTTGTTGGCCCGGAATGCTTAGTCCCGGCCGGTAGTAGCTGCCAGATCCCTCTAAGCCGAAATCAATGTGTTTAATCGGGAATCGCTTAGTTTTACGATGTTCACTCTTCGAAGAACAAGCACTGGCGCGGATTTTATGACCATGTGCCGCCGCCTTGCTTGCCCACCCTGAGTAAGTTTAGCGAAGCGGCCCGGAGTTATGCACCACCTTGCCACCCACCATGGTCATCAAAGAGGTGAGTGTCCGGATGGCGTCATCAGGCACTTTTTTCGGATCGAGGTAATCGCCCGACAGCACCACCAGGTCTGCCAGTTTGCCGGGCTCAATGGAACCGACATTATCCTCGTCGCGAAAGAACCATCCATTGTTCGCCGTCCACATGCGAAGCGATTCCTCGCGTGTCAGTGTCTGCCCGGGATTGATCAATCGTCCGGCAGTGTTCCTGCCCGTCACCATGTAATAAATCATCGGCCAGGGATTCATGGTGGC
>CAMDFL010000096.1 GCA_945897475.1 Bordetella parapertussis | reverse complement strand
CGAGACGCAACGCTTGACGAGCGCACTAACAGCGAACTTTTGCAGATTCAACCCGATCCGCTCCAGATTCCAGAAGCGTTGTTGATCCCCTCCATCGACGCGGGCGAGCCAACAACCATTGCTCTTGCACTGAAATTGAATTGTTGTTTCACCGCGTTGAGAAGGAAACCATCGCGATCACCCTTTGTTTTTCAACAAGAAGTCAACATCGAGGCTCAACCATTGCATCTCTGGTGTTCCCCGCGCACGCGGGGATGAACCGTCACGCCCACGCGCCAGCGTATGCGGCACCAATCGAGTGTCTTTCGTGAACGCGCGTTTATATCGTGACGCGGGTACCGAGTTCGATGACGCGCTCTGGCGCCAATTGGTAGTACTCGGCCGCTGCGGGACTGTTTCTTTGCATGATGCGGAACAGCTCCCTGCGCCAGGAAAAAAAAGTGCGCTTTGCCGCGGGCGCGATGGTGGTGCGGCCTAGAAAGTAGGTGGTTTCCATGGGTTCGATGGGAACCGCATGGCGAGCCAGAAGTTCCAAGCCCTTGGGAACATCGGGTTGCTCCATGAAACCATATCGCAGGGTGATCTGATAGACGCGATGCGGATCGATAATGTTCACCTCCACCCGGTCGGTATCCCTCATACGTGGAACATCGGCATCGGCGATATGCAAAAAAATCACCCGTTCATGCAGAATTTTGTTGTGCTTCAAGTTATGCAGCAAGGTCGTGGGTATGGCGTCCGGATCGGGAGAAAAGTAGATTGCGGTTCCGGGAACCCGCGCAATATCCGGCCCGAACATAACCATGTACTGATCCATTGGCAGGCGATGGTTTCTCTCGTTGGCCTGCAGCACCATGCCGGCGCGCTTCCAGGTGCTCAGTGCGGTAAATACGCACAGCCCACAGGTGAGCGGGAACCAACCGCCATCCATGAATTTGGTGGCATTGGCGGCAAAAAACGTCAACTCGATGCACGCAAGAACGGCTAGCCCCGCCAGCCAAGGCGCGTTGGCCCGCTTGGGCAAGGACCAGATTACGATGGCGACCAGCACCGTATCGAGCAGCATGGTGCCCGCCACCGCGATGCCATAGGCAGCGGCAATCGCCGATGAGTTCTTGAACAAGAAAACCACCAGCAGCACAATTGCCAGCATCGCCCAGTTCAATTGCGGAATATAGATTTGTCCACGCTCGGCCGCCGAGGTGTGGCGCGTGGGAAGTCGAGGCAGGAAGCCCAATCGCGTAGCCTGCCGGGCAACCGAAAAAGCGCCCGAAATCGTTGCCTGCGAGGCGATCACCGTCGCAAAGGTGGACAGAATGACCATTGGCCAGAGCAAATCAGGCGGCGCCAGCAGATAAAACGGATTGCGGATGGCATCGAAGTCGCGCAGCACCAACGCGCCTTGCCCGAAATAATTGAGGATCAAGGCCGGAAATACCAAGCCAAACCAGGCGATACGGATCGGCAGTTTGCCGAAATGCCCCATGTCGGCGTACAAGGCTTCGCCGCCGGTGAGCGCCAAAAACACTGCGCCCAAAATTAGAAAAGACAGTCCTGGAAACTGCCAGATGAACAACATGGCATGACGCGGATCGAGCGCCATCAATACCGCAGGCGTCTGTGCGATGGACATCGCACCCAGCAAGCCCAACACGCCGAACCAAATCAGCATGACCGGGCCGAAGAATCTGCCCACGGCGCCGGTGCCGCGGTGTTGGATGAAAAACAAGACCACGATCACAGCGACCGTAATCGGGATGACCCAATGCTCCAGGGCGGGGGTCGCCACCGAAACGCCTTCCACGGCAGATAGCACCGAGATCGCGGGGGTGATGATCGCATCGCCGAAAAACAGGGAAGCCCCGAAAATCCCGCAAACCGACGCAAACCAGGCCAGACGGGGGTTCTTCCGAGTCAGACGGGTGGATAAGGCCAACAGGGCAAGAATGCCGCCCTCCCCGCCGTTGTCGAATCGCAGCATCACAATGACGTATTTCATTGTAACGAGGACCATGATCGACCAGAAAATCATGGAAAGTATTGCCAGGACATTGGCTTCGGTCAGGGGCATCCCGCCTGCGCGCCCAAAGGCTTCCTTGAAGGCGTATAGAGGGCTGGTGCCGATGTCACCATAGACGACACCCAGTGCCGACAGAATCAACAGGGTGAGGGTGGATTGGGGCTGTGGTGAGCTGGTCTGGAACGATACCTGGGGCACGACTACAGTCCAGGGAGGCGAAGCTGCGCACTATACGCTTGAAAATATTGCGTCGCAACAAAATTGGTGGGGGGAGGCAGAAAGCTGGGGGATAGAAACGCAGGTGATGACTTTGCCGAACAGAAGTTGCGAATTAAAGGCGGCGCGCCAGGCAGATCTGGATGGGGCCGGTATGCTTCGCCTGCGCCTCCCTCTTTTTTCAATGCCACAATCAACTAGCCCTTGAAATCCATTCCCATCATCGAACCTGCGCCTCTCGTCTTCGACGCTGCGGGCGTGCCTTTTTCGCCGCGCTACGACGACATTTACCACAGCGCCGAATCCGGGCCGGGACAGGCGCTGCATGTGTTTCTGGGCGGCAATGCTTTGCCCAGGCGCTGGGGTGGCCAAAATAATTTCACGATTCTGGAAACCGGATTCGGCTTGGGAATGAACTTTCTCGCCACCTGGCGGACCTGGCGCGACGATCCGTTGCGTTGCAACAGACTTCATTACGCCGCCGTGGAAAAGCATCCGTTTACCGTGGAAGCACTCAGCTTGCTGCACGCGAAATACAAGGATTTCGCCCCCTTGTCCGCAGAACTCCTCGGCCACTGGCCGGTACTCGTCCCCGGCATTCACCGCCTTTGTCTTGACCAAGGTCGTGTGCTGTTGACACTGGCATTCGGGGACGTCGCTGAAATTCTGCCCAAGTTTGCGGTGCAGGCCGATGCCATTTACCTGGATGGCTTCTCCCCGGCTCGCAATCCCGAGATGTGGACGCCTGCCCTCATCAAAGCATTGGCGCGCAAAGCCCAGCCAGGAACAACGCTTGCGACTTACACCAGCGCCGGCGCGGTGCGTCGAGCCTTGGAGACACAAGGATTTACCTGCGAAAAGCGACCCGGTTTTGGTCAGAAACGCGAAATGCTTTGTGCAAACTATGCGCCGCGTTGGCCGCGTCGATCAAAGGCAACCTGGATCCAGCCGTCGCGCGAGCGCCACGCATTGGTGATCGGCGCGGGCCTCGCCGGCTCAGCTGTGTGCGAGCGCCTGGCATCACGCGGATGGCGCATCACCTTAATCGAAGCATTCTCAAAGCCGGCCATGGGCGCCTCAGGACTTCGCGCCGGCGTTTTTCATCCTCATGCGTCGCCGGACGATTGCCTGCTCTCACGGCTGACTCGTCATGCCTATTTGCACGGACTTGGCCATTGGCGCTCCCTTGCAAATCACGCTCACAGCATCGAATGGTCGCGCTGCGGCGTGCTGCAATTGCCGCATCGCGCTGTGGACGAGGACTCGATGGCCCGAACCCTGGCCTCGCTGAATTATCCAAAAAACTATGCACGATATGTCGATGCGGACGAGGCAAGCAAGCTGGCCGGATGCCGCGTCTCCTGCGGCGGCTGGTGGTTTCCAGAGGGTGGATGGATACGTTCACCGACCCTGGTCACCGCGCAACTTGCGGCGGCCGGCACGCAGCTCAACGCCCTCTACGGAACAATCGTCCATCGCCTCGAACGCAAGTTAGATCGATGGCATGCGCTCGCGCAAGATGGCAGCTTGATCGCCGAAGCGCCTGTGGCGATTATCGCCAATGCAGCAGAGGCTCAAAATCTTGTCGACTTTGGCGCGCCCTTGCGCCGCATACGCGGGCAATTGAGTTTCGTGCCACGGGTCAGCACGATAGAACCACGCATAGTGGTCAGTGGCATGGGATACGCGCTGCCACCAGTGGGGGGAATACTGGTAACCGGCAGCACGTATGAAACCGAAGAGGTTGCGACTCTGCCGGCATACGAGGCGCATGCCGCGAACCTCGCTCGACTATCACGCCTGCTGCCGGAATTAACCTGCCTGCCTCTACCTGAATCACTGAGCGGAGAACATGCCATCCGCGCGGTGGCCCGCGACCGCCTGCCTCTGGTGGGCTGCGTTCCCGACATCGAGGCCGCGCGTGGCAGGCAATCCAGGCTCACCGGCGCTCAACTCCATGACTTGCCACGTCTACAAAATCTATATTGCGCCACCGGTTTTGGCTCACGCGGCATCATCTGGTCGGTGATGGCCGGAGAATTCCTTGCAAGCTTATTGGAAGGAGAACCGCTGCCAATAGAATCCGATCTTGCCGACGCGATCGATCCGGGGCGTTTCGTCCTTCGAAGCCTGCGGCACGGTCACCTATGAGAAGTATTGACGCAATCGCGTGAAACCAGCGCCTGTGTGACTTCAATCGTGGCCTCAATACAGGCGCATGTAAATGCGCACTGTCATCACGTAAAATGCCCGCTCTTTTGAACGATCGGCAATGATCGCTTTGAATTTTCGCCAATGATCGCTTTGAAATATTGACAATGATTGCTTTGAAATATCAACAATGATTGCTTTGAAATATCAACAATGATCCGCACCCGATTCGCCCCCAGCCCTACTGGTTATCTGCATCTCGGCGGTGCCCGCACCGCGCTCTACAGTTGGGCCTACGCGCGGCGGCACGGCGGAAAATTTATTCTCCGCGTCGAAGACACCGACCTGGAACGCTCCACCGATTTGTCGGTCCGCGCAATTCTGGATGGCATGCAGTGGTTGGCATTGGACTACGACGAAGGCCCTGTTTTTCAAATGCAACGCCTGGCGCGCTATCGCGAAGTTGCCGATCAACTGATCAATGATGGCCACGCCTACCCATGTTATGCGACGCGCGAGGAACTGGACGCCATGCGCGAGGCGCAGCGCGCCCGTGGCGATAAACCGCGCTACGACGGGCGCTGGCGACCGGAGAATGTCAAAGCGCATGCGCTCACCCCGCCCGCGGGGGCGAAGCCTGTCATTCGCTTTCGCAATCCCGATTCGGGCGAGGTCACTTTCAACGACCTGATCAAGGGCCCCATCACCATCGCCAACGCCGAACTCGACGACTTGGTGTTGCTGCGCGCCGACGGTGTGCCGACATACAACTTCGGCGTGGTGGTAGATGATCTTGACATGTCGATCACCGATGTCATTCGCGGCGACGATCACGTCAACAACACGCCGCGTCAAATCAACATCATGAGGGC
Source organism: Bordetella parapertussis (assembly GCA_945897475.1). Lineage (GTDB taxonomy): Bacteria > Pseudomonadota > Gammaproteobacteria > Burkholderiales > SG8-39 > 2-02-FULL-62-17. The sequence continues at coordinate 11,684 of CAMDFL010000096.1, read as the reverse complement.
GCTTGATGCGCAACTACCTCGATTTGCCCATGTACCCATGATTCTGGGGCCTGATGGCGAACGCCTGTCCAAACGCCATGGCGCCGTAAGCGTGATGCAATATGCCGAGGACGGCTACCTGCCCGAGGCCATGGTGAACTACCTGGCGCGCCTGGGTTGGTCGCACGGCGATGCGGAACTATTTTCTCGAGACAAGCTGGTCGAATGGTTCGATCTGGAACATGTCAGCCGCTCGCCCGCGCAGTTCGATCCGGCCAAGCTGCGCTGGATCAACCATCAATACGTGAAGGCCGCGGACAAAACCGCCCTCGCCGCCCTGGTCGCGCCGCGCATTGAGCGCGCTGGCGGCGACATTGCCGACGGGCCACCGCTTGACGCGGTGATTGAATTGCTCAAGGACCGCGCCGAAACCCTCAACATGCTTGCCGAATCAGCGATGATGTTCTATCGCGAATTGCACGCCGATGCCGCCCTGCTCACGCAGCACATCACCGAGGCCGTGCGCCCCGCCCTTCGAGATCTTGAGATCGCTCTGGGCGCACTCTCCGATTGGTCGCACGACCCCATCAACGCCGCAATACAGGAAGTCATGAAACGCCACAAACTCAAGATGCCGGCCCTGGCAATACCCGTGCGCGTGGCAGTATTCGGACTGGCGCAGACACCCGCACTGGCACATGTTCTGGCGCTCGCGGGACGCAAGCGCGTGATCGAGCGATTGCACCGCCACACCAATACTTGAATCCCTACGCTCGGGGCGATGGGGGTAACGGGGAAAGAGGCCCCCCCCTTTTTTCCGTTCTGAGTTCCCCCCGAAGGGGAGGCGACACAGTCGCATCCCCTGCTCTGAAGCTTTCTAGCTTTAGATTTTAATGCCCCGGCGTCACAACGACCACGTGGTCCCGGCTCAAATTCAGGAACGGCACGTTCAGCACGATACGCCCCTCGGATTCGCGCACCTCGGCATCGGTGAGCGCGATGAAGTCCTTGGCGTCGTTGATGTAGTCTGTGACGCGCGCGCCGGGAACGAGATCAATGTACGCCCTGATCCGGTAGGTGGGCGTGAGAATGGTGACCTTGGTACGGGTTTCGATATCGTCGGCCATGCTTATGCTCCTGAAAGACCCTCCGTCGCCATAATACATTAAAGAAAATTAGAAATATTTATCAGCCATGATGTCCTATCCACGGCGCGTTCAGCATTATTTTAATACTTCAAATGGTATTTTTAAGGGTGAATCAACCGCCCCGGGACGCGCTATCCGCCTGTTGCCCCTGCAATTGCGCGTGCGTATCGATCGCCTGGGCCTTGCGCCCGCCGCGTACATGCGGCGCTTGGGCGACATTCCCGACTCGCAGTACCCGCGCCATTTCAACGCATCGCCCGGCCATAGCGCCCGCGCCTTCGTGCAATAGCTTCGAGTCCTGCACATAGCGGGTGTTGTTCTCCATGTCCTCGGCGTTCCAGCCACGCGAATGAGCGATATAGGGATATTGGGGGTACTGGCAGCCTTCAAGCTTTCTTCACGTGCAGCCAACAAGCCACGCTATGCGAAGTCGACAAAGCCGTCGCCGCGGGATATTGCTCGCGGCACTCCTGTCGTGCATCGCGGCAGCGCGGATGAAAATGGCAGCCGGCAGGTGGGTTCACAGGCGAGGGCAATTCGCCTTCCAGCTTGATCGCCGTGCGCCCCTCGCCCGCGTCGATGCGCGGCACCGCCGAGAGCAGTGCCTGGGTATAGGGGTGCTTGGGTGAGCCCAGCACTTCATGGGCCGTGCCGCGTTCCACGATGCGGCCCAGGTACATCACCGCCACCTCGTGTGCGAGATACTCGACTACCGCGAGGTTATGCGTGATGAACAGGTAGGCTAATCCCAGTTCGCGTTGCAGACGCGCGAGAAGATTGAGGATCTGTGCCTGCACCGACACATCCAGCGCACTGGTGGGTTCGTCGCAAATGATTAAGCGTGGCTCGACCGCCAGCGCGCGCGCAATGGCGATGCGTTGCCTCTGACCGCCGGAGAATTCATGCGGATACCGCGTCAGGGCCGATTGCGGCAATCCAACTTGATCGAGCAACTGGTCGAGTCTAGTGCGCCGTGCCTCCTGATTTGCTCCCACACCCAGCGCGCTCATACCTTCGAGCAAAATCTCCTCAACGCGCATGCGCGGATTGAGCGAGGCGTAGGGGTCCTGGAAAATGATCTGAAACTCTCGCCGACGCAGGCGCAGGGATTCGCCGCGCAATTGGGTCAGATCGACGGAATCAAATAAAACCTCGCCCGCGGTCGGACGTATGAGTTGCAGAATTGCCTTACCCACTGTGGTCTTGCCGCAACCCGACTCGCCGACCAGTGCCAGGGTTTTACCGGCCGCAACTTCAAGTGATACGCCATCAACCGCTTTGACGTGACCAACGGTGTGCTTGAACACGCCTTTTCGAATGGGGAAATGCACTTTCAAATCACTCAGCTTGAGCAAAGGCTTGCCACTATCGGAAACATCGCCGGTACCGGCTCGCATCGGACTCTGGTTCGACGGTTTGGCTTGCGATGGCGCCCCGTTCACAACGCCTTTCTCCTTATCCCCAATCCAGTGACAGCGAACCTTGTGAGCCGCCGTCCCCTCCAAGACAGTCCAATCAGGCGATTCGTCGCGGCAGCGCGCATGCACATGCTCGCAACGATCGGCGAAGCGGCAGCCGCGAAAAGCGGTGTTGAGCGGCGGCACCTGACCGGGGATAACAGCGAGTTCCTCGCCACGACGCCCAGCGCCCGGCAGGGACGCGAATAGCTTCCGGGAATAAGGGTGCTGCGGGTTAGTAAAGAAGGAATCTCGTCCCGCGATCTCCACAATTTCGCCGGCATACATCACAGCCACGCGATTTGCCATTCCCGCGACGATGCCCAGATCGTGCGTGATCAAAAGGATTGCCATGCCGCGCTCGGCTTGCAATTTTTTCAAAAGATCCAACACCTGCGCCTGTATGGTCACATCCAGCGCCGTGGTGGGTTCATCGGCCACCAGGATTTCTGGTTCCGCGGCCAGCGCCATGGCAATCATGACCCTTTGCTTGAGACCACCCGAGAGCTGAAACGGATACTCACCGAGGCGTCGCGCCGCATCGGGAACGCCCACCGCTTCAAGAAGACCCTGCGCGCGCGCGCGCGCGCCTTCACCGGACAATCCAAGGTGGCGCTCGAGCACCTCCTCGATTTGTCTGCCCACGGTCATCACGGCATTGAGGCTGGTGGCAGGCTCCTGGAATATCATCGCAATGCGCCGGCCGCGCTGATCGCGCATTTCGGATTCCGGCAAGGCGAGCAGATCACGGCCATTGACGCGCACAGCGCCTGCCGCGATATGCCCGGCCTCGGGCAGCAGACGCATAATCGAGAGCGCGGTCATCGACTTGCCGCAGCCAGATTCTCCAACCAGTGCGAAGGTTTCACCGCGTTGGATATCGAGGCTTATGCCATCAACGGCGCGCGTGGGCAAACCCAAACCATCGATTTCTGTGCGCAGATTGTCTATTTCCAGGAGCTTTTCCATTCTTATTCTTTCTCCATCGCAGGCCCACGCACCCGTACCCTGGGATCAAAGGCATCACGCACCGCATCGGCGAAAAGGTTCGCGGCCAGCACCAGCACAAACATAAATACAAACGCAGCCGCAAGAGACCACCACACCATCGGCTCGCGCCCCATCTCCAGCCGCGCCGCATTGATCATGGTGCCAAAACTGGTCATCGACGGATCGACGCCAACACCAACGTAGGACAAGACCGCCTCGGCAAGCACCAGCCCGGAAAAATCCAGCACCAGAGAAATCAGCACCACATGCATGACATTGGGCAGAATATGCCTCGATAAAATTCGGCCGTGGCCGACGCCGAAGGCCTGTGCCGCCTGCACATACTCAAACTCGCGCAGTTTAAGCACCTCGCCGCGTAACAGGCGCGCCAAACCGGTCCAACTGGTGAGGCCCAGGATGATGCAAAGGAACAAAAGACGCAGATCGGCGCGTTGCACCGCGGTAGGAAACAACTCGGGATGCGTATCAATGTATACCTGCATCAGAAGCACGGATGCGGCGATCAAAAGCACGCCCGGAATAGAGTTCAATGTCGTATAGACATACTGCACCACGTCATCGATCCAGCCGCGAAAGTAGCCGGCGGTGACACCGGCCACCACCGCCAGCGGCAACAGCACCAGCGTGGTCAGGGTGCCTATCACCAGGCCGGTGCGTATGCTCTTCAATGCCAGAAACAAGACATCCTGCCCCACTTTATCCGTTCCCAGCACGTGATATTGCGTGCACAGAGCCAGCATCGGACCACCGATCGCGAGCAACACGCCCAGCATGATCAACACCGCTCGCCATGGCACTAGGGTTTCACCCCGAACAACTCTGTGCAGAGCCTCGCTCGGGGACATCGAAGTCCCGCGCGTTAATGCGGCCGCCAGCAACACCGTTATCGCAAGCCAGATCACCAACGCAAGGGAAAATCCACGCAGGCCGGTGGTGATAATGTCCCACTGCTTTTCGGCTTCACTGCCTAAGTGCGCGCCACCATGCTGCAAACGCGGGAACTCACGCACCTGCTTCGCCGTTCTACCTTCACTGGCGGGAATCTCGATGGTCTCCTTGGAATAAGCACGCGTGTCGAACGGCGCCGAGTAAGTGCGCTCTTGACGACGTCGCAAAGGTTCGCCAAGCGCATCCAGCGCGGAGAGCACTTCCACAGAGTAAATGGCACGGCCCTCCGGATCGGTCTTGTCAAGAGTTGGACGGTAATGCAGCGAATCCAGCAATCCCACCATCAGGTAGGCCGCAAGCACCACCAATGCCGCCATGCCTGAGGGGCTTTGCGTGACGCGCATCCAGGTGGCGCGCATCTGCGGTCGACCGCTGACCGCGTAGAAATATCCCATAACGCATGCAAGCAGCAGGAAGATTAGCGCGTCAGTCCAGAGGATTACGGGCATGGCCTACTCCAAGCTTACCCGCGGATCGACCAGGGTGTAGGAAATATCGGTCAATAACAATCCCACGATGTACAGCACCGAACCCATGAAAACCATGGCCCGCACGATTGCAAAATCCTGCGATTGAATGGCGTCGATGGTGTAGCTGCCAAGGCCCGGTATGCCAAAGAACGATTCCGAAATCAGGCTACCCATGAAAAGCGTCGGGATCACCACCACCACGCCGGTGAGGATGGGGATCATCGCGTTCTGCAGCACATGGCGGAACATCACACTATTCTCTGAGAGTCCCTTGGCGCGCGCGGTGCGCACATAGTCCTTGCCCATTTCCTCGAGAAAGAAACTTCGGTACCAGCGCGCCCCGCTGCCCACGCCTCCGATCACACCGACAGCCACCGGCAGCACCAGAAATTTGAACGCGTCCACACCCGCGGAAAATCCCGAAATGGGCACCAGATTCCACAGCTTCGATATCAAATACTGGCCACCGATAATGTAGAACAATCCCGAAATCGACATCATCGCAACGCATAGCACGACACCCCAGAAATCCAGGTAGGTCGCGCGGAAGAACGCCATCAGGAGAGCGACCGTCACATTGAAGAGCAAACCGATAATAAATGTCGGCAGCGCCAGAGCGAGACTGGGCCACATGCGTGTTCCAATCTCGTGACTAATGGATCGACCATCCTCGGCGTTGCCGAAATCGAACACGAAAAGGCGCACCGACTTCTCGAAGAAAATTGTATTAGTTACCCTACCCGTGCCATCGGCCGCTGCGTTGTAGAGCAAGGGCTTGTCATAACCCCGCTCCGCCTTCCATTTTTCGATGGCCTCTGGCGTGACGCGCTTTGCGCCCAGTTGCATGCGCGCAATATCCTCTGGCGTATTGACCACGAAAAACAGAGCGAAGGTGATGAGATTCACCCCGATCAAGATCGGAATGGCGTAGAGCACCCGGCGGATGATATAGGCAAGCATGTCCGGGCTACCCCGCCCGTGGCGCGGGTGAATCGGGGTTTATAGCGCGCCCCGCCATGCGCTCGCGACGCCGATAGCTCGCCCAGGCGGGCAAGCTTCCAAGGATCAGCAGCAGCAGCAGCAAAACGACGGGCCAAACCACCGGAACATTCCACTCGGCGCGACGTTTCTCGCGTAATTCGGTGTCAACTCTCAGGAATTTAAGACCGTTTCGCGCCATGTTGTTCGGTTTGCCGTTTTGCATCCAGGCGTGGGACAAGCTGTAATCCTTGGGATGGAATCCCCATACCCAAGGAGCGTCTTCGCGCACGATTTTAACCATTTGATCGATGATGGCCTGGCGCTCACGGCCGTTATCCATGTTTTTCATTTGTTCGAACAAACGGTCGAAGTTCGGATTCGCGTAGTTCGCGGCGTTCTCTCCTTGCGTTTTGGCGCGCGACTGCGGGCCATTCAACAGGAACATGAAATTCTCCGGGTCCGGATAGTCAGCGTTCCATCCCAGGAAAAACAATTGCGTGTTGCCCGCGCGAATCTTCTCCTGAAAACGATTCCAGTCGGTAGCGCGAATCTCCAGTTGGATGTTCAGCTTGGCGAATTGGCGCCGGTACCAATCCAGACGCGCCTTGTCGCCCGGACCGCGCGCCACGGTATCCAGATAAAGCACCAGGGGTTGTCCCGATTTCTGATCGCGCCCATCGGGAAAGCCCGCATCGGCGAGCAAGCGCTTGGCGGTATCGAGGGATTTTCTCTTTGGCTTGCCATCCACCCAGTCATACACCACCGTGTTGACGCCCTCCTGCCCATCCCGATAGCCGTAAATGCCTGGCGGCAGCGGGCCCATACCAGGAATGCCGCGGCCATTGGAAAATATGGATATAAACTCTTCCCAGTCGACGGCTATCGACACAGCCTGGCGAAGTTTCTTCGCTCGCTCCGACAAACTGCCCACGACGGGGTCCAGAAAGTTGAAGGCGAGATAAAAGGTGCTAGCGCCCACCGAGGTTTTGAGATTTATACCTCGCTCCTGCATTTGCGGTGAAAGCGCGGCATCCCCCTCCAGTCCAATACGCACTGCCTGGTCAAAGCTGTCCGAACTGATGCCGGAATTATCGTAATAGCCCTGGAGAAACTTGTTCCAATAGGGAATGCCTTCTTTCTCCCGGCTGAAAACTATTTTTTCTATAAATGGCCCCACTTTTCCGGCATCCGTCAATAAACCTGCCTTGGCATCGCCCGGCTCGCCCTCAGAGGGATAAGCTTCTCCGCGAAAATTCGGATTACGCGCAAGCGTCATGCGCGTATTCGGGTTGTTCTCTGTGAGCATGTAAGGCCCGGTGCCCACCGGATACCAGTCAAGGGTGAGATTGCGGCCTTCATTCATGCCGCGCTGCGAATAGAACTTGTCCGCCTCCCAGGGTATGGGCGCGAAAAACGGCATGGCGAGCCAGTAGACGAACTGCGGATATTTCCCCTTCACACGAACCCGGTAGGTATGACTATCGACCACTTTGACACCGGATAATTCATATTTGCGCAGATCGAGCCATGGAAAACCCTTGTCGGTTTTGCCGTGTTTCATCTGATGCTCGGCGAGCATGATTTTATTATCCTTCTGCAGCGTATCCGCGAGATCCTTCAAACCCACTATGTATTCGCTCATATGGCCGAATATCGGTGAAACAAAGCGCGGGTGCGCAAGGCGCTTGATCTCATACACATAATCTTCGGCAAGCAGCTCGCGGCTGCCACTCTCAGAAAAATCGGAGATCTCGTACTTGCCACGTATTTCGGCCTCAGTCAGCGCCAGGTAACGCGGCTCACCTTTGGCATCTTTTGCGAAGGCGGGGTGCGGTTGGTATTTGATGCCGGGTTTGATGCGAATCTCGTACTCGCTATAAGCCACGGCGGCGACCGGCGCGTTGGCAGGCAGGGCCCTGCCTCGCGCGTCAAAGAGCTTTGCCTTGGGGACTTCCAATGTGGTGGCGGGCATCAATTCGTAGGGCCGCTTCAGGTAGTGATACTGAAGCGGCGGTTCGTAGATTTGCGCGGTGAACTCCCATTCATCCGAAGTATAGGATTGCGCCGGGTCGAGATGCTTGGGGCGTTCGGAAAATGAGGTATATAAAATACTCTTGCCGCGATCAGCGCTGGCGTAGGGAGTGTTCCAGATCTCGCCGCATGCGCCAAGCGAGAGCGCGACTACAATCAAAAGGATGTGAGGTGCATGCATGCTTTTAGTGTATCCAAATCTCGCGTTCCTGGGTTATTCCCCTCACCCCCTTCGGTATAATTCACGCATCAACAGATGGGTGAAACTATGTCGAAGCTAAATCGCAGAGCGAGCATTTAAGCATGGGTTTCCTCTCTGGCAAACGAATACTCGTCACCGGGCTTCTGAGCAATCGGTCCATTGCCTGGGGCATTGCCAAGGCCGCGCGGCGCGAAGGCGCCGAGCTGGCATTTACGTTTCAGAATGACCGATTTCGCGAGCGCGTCACGGATATGGCCGCGGAACTGGGCTCATCGCTGGTGTTTGCCTGCGATGTCGCAAGCGATGAAGAAATCGCCAAGCTTGCCGCAGATCTTGGCACGCATTGGGATGGCATGGATGGCCTGGTGCATGCCCTCGCGTTCGCACCGCGCGAGGCCATCGCAGGCGATTTTCTTGAGGGCTTGTCGCGCGAAGCATTTCGCGTGGCGCATGATGTTTCGGCTTACAGCTTTCCCGCACTGGCCAAGGCGTTTGCGCCCCAGTTAATAGCACGGCGTGGCGCGCTGGTAACGCTCACTTACTTGGGTTCAGAGCGCTCGATTCCCCACTACAACACGATGGGTCTGGCCAAAGCCAGTCTGGAAGCCGCGGTTCGCTATCTCGCCCAAAGTCTCGGACCCAATGGGGTTCGAGTCAACGGCATATCCGCTGGCCCGATCACGACGCTGGCTGCGAGCGGCATCGCAGGATTCGGAAAAATTCTGAAGCATGTGGAGCAGTTTTCGCCGTTGCGGCGCAATGTAACTATCGACGACGTAGGCAATGCGGCCGCATTTCTGCTGTCGGACCTCGCCTCAGGGATTACCGGCGAAATCGTACATGTCGACTCCGGCTACAGTAATGTGGCGGTGTGCATACCGGAATTGGTGGCCATGGAACAGGATCCCGCGACAAAATAGCCTTGACGCCATAAATGTTGACAACTCTGGCAAAGAACCAGGGGTTGCATACATCCCGCTCATTTATAAAGTTGCGCTTTTGCAACTCTACAAATTGAAGGGAAAGGTGGCCTCAATGACACACTGTTCGGTTCCGGCTCCGCCGGCTCAGGTTGCTTATGCGCTTATCAGGTTGCTTATGCGCTTATCCGGTTGCTTATGCTTTTATTTAACGCGTTTGGCACACCGCGTTACGGCGTCGTCTTGGGCTCGATCGCCTTCTGATTGATGGTTACCGTGGCGGCGGTACGCAGCGCTTTCTGATAGGCGCGAAATTCAGTGCCCCCCATCGCACGACCTAGTTCGGTCTGGGCATTCTTCTCGGAATTTTCATCCAGTTTGGGTGCCACGACTTTGCTGACACGCACTAGAACATAGCCGTCGTTCAATTCCACGCCAACGTAGGATGGCAACTTGTTCCGATCCGCACGAAATGCCGCTTCCAATACCGTTGGCGCAATCTGCTCGGTGCCCTCGCGACCCATTATTTTCGGCGTCGAAAAAGGCAGATCGACGGTCTCACCTTTACGCAATCGTTCCAAACGTTCTGCACCTTCCTTCCACGCGAGGCTGGTCGATTCTTTTTGCAAAAGTAGCTGGATGAGCTCTTTTTGCACCTCCTCCAGTGGCTTCAGCGTCGCCGCCTTGTGCTCCACCACGCGCGCCGAAACCAGGCTGCCTTGCGAAACCTCGATGGCCTCGGTATTGCGGCGGCTTTTTATTGATTCATCGGAAAACAGCGCCGCAATCACCCGTGGATGGGAAAGCTGCGCAACTCTGGAGCCGCTACGCGCGACCCAACCCCCATCGCGCACCGCCACCTTGAAACGCTCAGCCACAGGTTTCAAGGTATCGGACTGTTCGTACACCATATTGGAGAACTGTTCCGCCGCTTCGGCGTACTTGCGTCCGGCACGCTGCTTGGCAAGATCGCGCTCGATATCGCCGCGGACTTCCGCTAGAGGTTTCAGACTACCCGGTATTATCGCTTTCAAGCGGATCACGTGGAAGCCGAACTCCGTTTCCACTGGACCGCTGATTTCGTTGGGCTTCATCGAAAAAGCCGCGTCTTCAAACGCCTTGGCGACCAGACCCCTGCTGAACAGACCAACGTCGCCGCCCTTTTCAGCGGAACCCGGATCATCGGAATTCTTTTTCGCCAAATCGGCGAAACTTTCCGGTGTTTTTTTCACCTTTGCAAGCAAGTCTTCGGCGCGCTCGCGCGCCTTTGCTTTTTCTTCGGCGTTCGCACCCTGCTTGATCGCGATCAGAATATGGCTCGCCTGGCGCCTCTCACTAATCTCGTACTGCGCGCGACGCTGATCGTACGCTTCCTGGATTTCCTTTGTACTCACCGGATCGGCGGACGCAAGAGCCTCCGAATTCAATAAAACGTACTCAACTTTTACCTGCTCAGGCACTTCGAATCGGCCACGGTTGGCATCGTAGAAGGCCTTGATGGATTCGGGCGTCGTCTTTACTTTCGCCGCAAACAAGCCAGCTGCGAGCCTCGATGTTGAAATTTCCCGGTTCTCACCAGCAATGGTGACCCACTCGCGCGCAATCGCCTTCGATACCAAACCGCCTTCGCCAACCGCTGCGCTCAATTGCTGCACTAACAAGTCCCGACGCAGGCTGTTCTCGAACATCTCGGGGGTCATACCTTCGCCGCGATCGCCGCGTTCGCTTTTCAATACATCGACGTAGCGCTCTCGCGAGAACTTGCCTTTGTCTTGAAACGCCGGCATGGTAAGAATCATCTCGCGCAGCGCTTCGTCAGTCACCACCATCCGGGATTTGACCACGTGCTGGGTAACCAGTCTTTGCGTGATCATATTTTCCAGGATTTCGTTGCGAGCTTCGCGTGTATCAAAAATCGCCGGGTTGTAATTGCGTCCCAGCAGTTGCTGCAGACGCTCCTGCTGTGCACGCACCTGCGCCGAGAATTCGTTGTCAATGATCTTTATGTCGCCAACTCTCGCAACCTCGCCCGCGCTTGATCCGATGCTCTGATAGGAATCCACCCCCCATAAGGCGAACGGGGGAACAATTACCAACATGAGCAAAATTTGCAAAAGGCGTTTGTGATTGGCGACAAAACTGAACATGGTTTTTAATTCGCTTCTTTGCTATCAATATTAACGAGACCAGATCGCTTACAAGCAAAAAAGGGCGAACCGAGGTTCGCCCTTCATTTTATTGGCGGAGTGGACGGGACTCGAACCCGCGACCCCCGGCGTGACAGGCCGGTATTCTAACCAACTGAACTACCACTCCAAAGTTTCATTTCCTCCGCTGCGGCACTGTTTGACAATGCATGACGCAGAGGAATCATCCGGCGACATCTTTTCTTATTGGTGGGTGCTGACGGGTTCGAACCGCCGACATTCGCCTTGTAAGGGCGACGCTCTACCAACTGAGCTAAGCACCCGTTAAAACTGGGCTGCTGTGGTGTTCAACAGCGCTGCGAATTCTAGCAGCTTAGGTAACTCTTGAGC
>CAMDFL010000095.1 GCA_945897475.1 Bordetella parapertussis | reverse complement strand
AGCCACAGTGAGATGCTCCGATCCCGTCACTTGTCTCGATGTTGCTTCTTGATCGTTGATTCTTTTTTGCTCAGAAATTATAAACAGCTTTGACGCCGAATTCCGTGACTTTATTGGCAGGCTCGAAAACGCGCAGTGTTACCGGACCAACGACTGACCTAGTTACCGATACTGTATCCGACTCCTTGATCTTCCAGAAATGGACGAACGGCCCGACTGACCATTGATCCATTTGATAGCTCACCCCCAAGCGCATGCCGTAACCGTGGCGCTGCCGGTTCTCGGCGTCTTGCGCTGCGACGATGCCATTGGAGCCGATGATATCCGAGAATTTTGTTTCCTGTCGCCCGCGAATCAAATGGCTGTATTCCACCGTGGTCAGGAGTCGCGCTTGACTGGCCAGATTCATTTTGTGGGTCACGCCAAGTGGCAGCGTCGTGTAGTTGCTTTCTCTGCGGTAGCCTGCGGCGCCAGTGCTGCTCAACCCACGCAGATCGTTAAACAGATGTCGGTAGCCCAGGCCCGCGTAGGGTGACAAGGTATAGTCACTGAAGTGGAAGTCCCGCCCGACCAAGCCCCTGACCTCGTAGTACCAGTTGGGTCTGTCATTTAAGGTGCCAGTTGTGTTGCTGCTGTAGTCGCCTTTTCCGGTGGCGTAACGCACATCGCCGCGAACGAACCAGCCGTCATTGCGATTGGGGAATTCGGCGCCGATGGCATAGGTGCCGGTGTAGTCGAAGCCAATCTTTGTCGCTTTGATCGACATCACGCCGGGCTCAGTGTATTTGTAGTTCGAAACAGTGACACCGAGCTCGTTTGCCGTCTTGGTCGCCAAGCCCGTGTTTTGGGCAAGTGCGGCGGGCAAGGGCGTAAGCCAATAAGCTAACCCCGTCGCTGCCAGTGTTGCCAGTGTCTTAAGGCGGCCAGTGGATCGATCAAGGTTCTTCATTTCGTTCCTTATCTAACGCTAGGAAATCAAAAGACTATTTGGCCAGGAAATTAAAATAGTTTTTCTTGAGTATGGTTGATGTTGGGGGCCGAAGTCAACAATCGGCCCTTTATGTGGATGTTGGGGGTCGTATCAGTGGTTTTTTTCCAACAAATCTGCGCAGGGGGCGGGTATTAGCATGTTGGCAAAGCCGCGCTATAGTCGTGCCACATTATCTAGCTGCACCGTCGTATCGATCTGCACCGTCGTATCGATCTGCGCCATATTCACGAAACGACCACATCCCATAACGCTTTGTCCGCACCTTGGTCAATAACACATAATCACGTGTTACACTTATTTGTGTGTTTAAACTGAGGTTTCGATGGTTACTGTCAATTTCACCGGTTCGGTTGATCGAGAGTTGCTCAAGCGGGCCAAAGTCGTTGCCGCCAAATCAGACACCTCTATCAATGCGCTGTTCAATGCCGAGCTGCGTTTTCTGGTGGAGACTTTCGAGGCGGCAGAATTGGCCGACAATCAAAACTACCGGGCTTTGCTGGATTTCTCACTGGGGCGGATAAATGACCGGGAGGCCATGTCGGGGCTCGGCATCGACAGCGAAGAGGATCTATTCCTGTTGATGGCGAAATCCCGCCTGCCTATGCCACGTTTGCCAGACACGACCACCAAGGGGATGGTCGATGAGCTAGGGGCGCTGGCGGGATAGGTAGGGGCCATACCGTGACACTGGCGCCTGCCGCTTCTAATCCCGGATCTTCCATCATTGTGGTGCCTGACGCGGGGCCGTTGATCACGCTGGCTTTTGCCGATGCGCTTGATCTCTTGCTGCGGCCAGGTTGGCGGGTGCAAATCGTCGATATGGTTTTACACGAGGTCACGCGACATGCGACGCCGATGAGCGAAAAAATTCGCAGCTGGGTAGCACAGACCCCCATCCCCGTGCTGAGCACGCAAACGTTTCGGCGCCACCTTGCCGCCCAGGATGCGCTTGGCTTGATACATGGCAATGCTCAGCCCGGAACGAAAGCGCGCAAGGCCAAGCTCGGCGAATTTGCCATTCAGGAAACCATGACCAGTCTTGCGCTCTCGGCGCCCGAGACGAAAGCGGTCTTTCTGTTTGAGGATTACAAGATTGCTCGCGCCAGTTTTCTTTTGCCGGACAACTGCCGCAAGTTCAGTACGCGCGCCTGGCTGAAGTTCCTGGAGAGAAATAAATGGATCGAATCTGCCGCCGATATTGAGCGGGCGGCAGTCGTCAATGGCCGCAATTTTTCCCGGTTGAGATTCCCTGCCGACGGCGAGGGATGAGCGTCATGGTCTCAATGACGGCGAGGGATGAGCCTCATGGTCTAAATATCTGCTGGTTTTTATTTTTATCGATGATGAACCACCCTGGTCGATGTAACCCCCACCCTGGTCGATGTAACCCCCAGCATGAGTGAGGCATCTGTACTATTGCCACCGTTGGCGTCCCCGCGTATTACGACGCTGCCGCCGCTGTCCTTGTACGTTCATATCCCCTGGTGCGTGCGCAAATGCCCTTACTGCGATTTCAATTCGCACGAGAATAAGGGCGAGTTGCCCGAGGACGAGTATTGCGCGGCGCTGCTGCGGGATCTGGAGTTGTCATTGCCGCTGGTTTGGGGGCGGCGCATTGACTCGATTTTTTTCGGTGGTGGAACGCCGAGTCTGTTCTCGGCGCGATCGATTGATGGATTAATTTCAGGCATACGGGCGCTTGTGCCCTTGGCTGCCGATTGCGAAATCACGCTGGAGGCCAACCCCGGCACTTTCGAGGCGGAAAAATTCCGCGATTTCCGCGCGGCGGGCGTGACGCGCTTGTCGATAGGGATACAGAGTTTTAATCCGCGTCACTTGAAGGCGCTGGGGCGCATACACGATGACAATGAAGCGCGGCGCGCCATCGAATCCGCGGCGCGTGCGTTCGACAATTTTAATCTCGATTTGATGTATGCCTTGCCGGGGCAAACCGAGGAAGAGGCGCTGTGCGATGCCGAAGAAGCCATTGGGTGGAGGAGTTCGCACCTGTCCTTCTATCACCTCACCATCGAGCCTGACACGCTGTTTTACCGCCGGCCGCCGGTGATACCCGATGCCGATGCGGCCGCCGCGATTGAGGACGCGGTGCATGGCAGCTTGCAGTCCGCGGGTTTCGATCAGTATGAGACCTCGGCGTTTGCGCGCGGTGGACGACGTTGCCGCCATAACCTCAATTACTGGGAGTTCGGCGATTACCTGGGCCTGGGCGCCGGTGCGCACTCGAAACTCTCATTCGCCAATCGCATCCTGAGACAGACACGCACCAAACAGCCACGCGAATATCTCAAACGCGTTGCCGCGGGCGAACCGGTGCTGGAGGAAAAGCTCTTAGGGCGCAGCGACGCAGTGTTCGAATTCATGATGAATGCCTTGCGCTTGACGGCGGGTTTCCCGGTGGCCCTGTTCCAGGAGCGCACCGGCCTGCCGATCAGCGCGGCAGCTAAGGCTTTGAATGCGGCCGAATCACGCGGCCTGATCGTTCGCGATCATTTGAGGATTGCACCCAGCGAGCTTGGCCGACGGTTTCTCAATGATTTGCTGGAGATGTTTCTGCCGGAAACGCGCTGAACCGCATCGGAGCTCACGCAGAACGGTACATCGATCAGTAGGAAATGTTACTGCAGAAATGCCAGGACTGTTTCGTTGCTCAATCGATTGCGATTCGATGATTATTGCGAAGCGGGCAACAAAGCTCGAATTTGTTCATGGAGAGCAGGTAGATCTCTATCGATGGTGCGCCAGAGAATTTCCAGATCGACCTTGAAGTATCCATGAGCAAGGACATTGCGCATGTCGTATGCGAATCGCCAAGGTATTTCATGATGGCTTTCGGCGTAATCCGGAAAATTTTTTAAAACGTTGTTGCAGGCTTCGCCGATGATCTCAAAATTTCGAATAACAGCATCCTGGGTGCGATGATCCAGCGTGAAGGCCTGCTCGGCCATATCTTCAACGTAGCTGTCAATTCGTTCGATAGCCTGAACAATATGTTCCAGGTAGTCGCCCAGGCGATCGTATTCAAACTCGTTCACACCGGCGCGGCTTCGGCCAGCACTCTGCTGCGAAAGCGTTCCGGCAGGGCTTTAGGGGTGATTACGTCAACCTTGATGCCCAGCAACATTTCCAGAGTGCCCTTGATCCGGGCAATATCGAAAAGCGTTGTCTCGTCTGTCGGGTCAACCAGCAGGTCCAAATCACTTCCCTCGTGGTCAGTGCCGCGAAGCATCGATCCGAACACGCGGGCATTTTTTGCGTGGTTAGCAGCAACGACCGATCGAATTTCGTCGCGATGCTTCAGGAGTGATTCAGATGATTTCACTTTGGCTTGCCTCTGCGCGTAAGGATAGCGCAAATATGAAGGCACATCAGGTAGTTGATCGACAGTAGTTAATCGAACCATCGTCGAACCATCGTCGAACCATTGCGAGAGTCACGATAGGCGTTTTCGGAATAGCAGGTCCCACACTTTGTGGCCCAAACGCAATCCTCTGGTTTCGAATTTGGTTTGTGGCCGGCTGTCGGGGCGTGGAGCGAAATCGGCGGCGGTGTTCTCTAGGGATGGCTCGGCTTTGAGCACTTCGAGCATCTGCTCGGCATACTCTTGCCAGTCGGTGGCCAGGTGCAGCACCGCGCTCTGAGCCATGCGGCTCGCAATCAGGGAGATCATGGGTGCCTGCACCAGACGCCGCTTGTGGTGGCGTTTCTTCGGCCAGGGGTCGGGAAAGAAAATGTGTACGCCTGCCAGCGACTCCGGGGGCAACATGTTGTTCAGTACTTCGGCGGCATCGTGCTGGATGATGCGGATATTGGTGAGGTGCTGCTCATCGATCAGCTTGAGCAGCGCACCGACTCCCGGGGAGTGGACCTCGATCGCCAGGTAATCGTTTTCGGGATGCGCTGCGGCGATGGTGGCCGTGGTTTCGCCCATGCCGAAGCCGATCTCGAGAATTTTCGGGGCAGTGCGGCCAAAGACGGCATTGAGATCAAGCGCGGCAGGCGTGTAGAGCACGCCATACACCGGCAGCAAAATATCGAGCGAGCGACGTTGCGCATTCGATACGCGCCCCTGCCGCAACACAAAACTGCGGATACCTCGTTGTTCGGGCAAGGTCAGCGTCGCGATCATCGCGGTAGTTGATAAATTACGGTTTGATAAATTACGGATGAAATACGCAAACTACGCGGCTTTGGGCGTGATCAGCCCTTCAGTGGGGGAACTGGGCTGTGCGCTGTAGAGTTTCTTCGGCATGCGTCCGGCGAGATAAGCATCGCGACCGGCCTCCACGGCTTTTCGCATCGCCTGCGCCATCAGCACCGGATTCTTAGCCAAAGCCACTGCGGTATTCATCAACACCGCGTCGCAACCCAACTCCATTGCGATGGCGGCATCGGACGCAGTGCCCACGCCGGCATCGACGATCACGGGCACTTTGGCCTGATCGATGATGAGGCGCAGATTCCAGGGGTTGAGAATGCCCATGCCCGAGCCGATCAGGGAGGCCAGCGGCATTATCGCCACGCAGCCGATTTCCTCCAGTCGCTTGGCGATCAAAGGGTCGTCGCTGGTGTAGACCATCACTTTGAAGCCGTCCTTGACCAGAGTCTCGGCTGCAGCCAGGGTTTCGGTGACATGCGGAAACAAGGTCTGCGGATCGCCCAGTACTTCCAGTTTTACCAGGTCATGACCGTCTAGCAGTTCGCGCGCAAGGCGCAGGGTACGCACTGCATCGGCGGCGTTGTAGCACCCCGCGGTATTCGGTAGGTAGATAAATTTCGACGGAGGAACCGCGTCAAGCAACGATGGCTCATTCTTATTCTGTCCAATATTTGTGCGCCTGATGGCGACGGTGACGATCTCCGCGCCGCTCGCATCCAACGCCCGGCGGGTTTCGTCGAAATCCTTGTACTTGCCGGTGCCAAGCAGCAGGCGTGATGAAAATTTGCGAGCGCCAATCATGAGCGGGTCGGCGCCGGGGGCAGTGATGTTCGAGACGGGTGCGGACAAGGTCAAACTCCTTCTACGGCGGTGAAAGTTACGGGCACGGTCAGATTCCTTCTGCGGCGGTGGAAGTTGCCGGCGCGGTACAAATTTCTTGTACGGCTGTGAAAGTTACGAGCGCGGTCAAGCTTTTTCTACGGCGGTGAAAGTTACGGGCATGGCCAATCTTTTGCACGTCACATATGTATATGGCTGGCGTTGGAAAATATATGCATAAGGCTCGCGGCGGAAAATATATGGCTCGCGGCGAAAATCAAAGGCGCGATCATCCGCCTCCCACGGCAACGACAATTTCCAGTTGATCGCCGTGCGCGAGCGGGGTGTCGCCATATTGGCTGCGTGGAACGATTTCGCCATTGCGCTCAACCGCCACGCGCTTGCCGGCCAGTTCCAGGGCTTCGAGCAGGCGATTCACGTTGGAACCGGCGTCGATGTTGCGGGGGCTGCCATTGACGCTGAGTGTTATCAAGGTGGAGTTATCAGGCGTGGAGTTATCAAACATGGTGTCATCGACTGGGTGTTATAGCGCGAAGGGGTAATCACGATCGAGGAATCACGGATAGCCGTGGGTGAATGCGCTAAAATCGGCGCAGATTTTAGCGATTTGATGCTACCACGCCGCAGCCGAAAGCCGCTTGTTCTGGCGAAAACGTGGCGAAAAACGGTTGGCAACAAAGCGGGCGTCGTATAACGGCATTACCCTAGCTTCCCAAGCTAGTGACGAGGGTTCGACTCCCTTCGCCCGCTCCATTTATCTAAGTGATTTTATAGATAAGCCATTTTTTTGAAGTGGCAATTGGGTCAAGTGCGTGAGTGCCTTCGTCGCAAGCCCTGCAGGGTACCCACCGAGAAAACCTCAGGCAGAGCAACTCAAGGTCCTGTGTCCGCGCTTACTGAAAGGCGGAGGCTTTAGAGGCGTGCTGCGTTGCGTCGCCCCAAACCCTCGGCAATAAATGCCAGTACCAAGGAGTTGAGGGACACGCCCTCAGTTTTAGCCCTGGCTGTCAGTTGAAGGTGCATGGAGCGGGGGAGCCGTGCCAGGACTCTGCCAGAAGCGGATGCGGGTGTGAAGTCTTCCACATTGAACGCGGGGGCATTGAGTTCCTGCCCCATGTCAACCATGGCGCTGACCGTCGCAATAAAAGCGTCCCGGCCATCCAGAATGGCCGCAAGTTCGGTAGCGCCGTCTGCCATTAAGCCTGGAATGTCGGGCATGGTTTACTTCTGAATCTGGTCTATCAGCGCTACAAAAAGCTTGATGTAAATGGCCTTGATCGGCCTGTGAGCGGGTACGGACAAGGGGTTTGTCACGCAAGGCAGTGTTCATTGCGTGGATGATATCGCCTGTAATATATGTCTCTGTCCTGTCTATGTCTTAGCCAGGGGGTTGTGTTGTTGGTAGGATGTCGCGCTCCTGCTGAACCTCGATTCCACTGCGTGCTTGCTCGCCGTTGGCGAGTTGCCAGGGGACGTCCGGCGGGGACTGGTTTTACATTGACTTTCGCCCAATTCCTCAATAAAATCACGCCCTTTCTCAAACGCTTAGTCCTCGGCCAAAGCCGAATCACGAAGACTTGAACCACGAAGACATCCGAACCATGAAAACATTCTCCGCTAAGCCACATGAAGTCACGCACGCGTGGGTGGTGGTCGACGCCACCGACAAGGTGCTGGGACGGCTTGCCTCCCAAATTGCCTTACGCCTGCGTGGCAAACACAAAACCATATACACGCCTCACGTGGATACCGGCGATTACATTGTCGTGACCAATGCCTCCAAAATCCGGGTCACAGGCGCCAAGGCGCAGGACAAACGCTATTACCGCCACACCGGTTATCCGGGCGGTATCAAGGAAACCAACTTCGAGAAGATGCACGAGAAGTTTCCTGCACGGCCCTTGGAAATCGCGGTCAAAGGCATGTTGCCCAAAGGTCCGCTGGGCTACGCGATGATCAAGAAACTTAAAATCTATGCCGGCAGCGATCATCCACATGCCGCGCAACAACCCACGGTTCTGGAGATCAAGGCATGATAGGCGAGTACTACTACGGCACAGGACGCCGCAAGAGTTCAGTGGCGCGTGTTTTCATCAAGCGTGGCAATGGCGCATTCGTCGTCAATGACAAGACTTTGGAAAATTATTTCGCGCGCGAAACTGGCCAGATGGTGGCCAAGCAAGCATTGGTGCTCACCGAGCATCTGAGTAATTTCGATGTGCTCATCAACGTTCATGGCGGCGGCGAATCCGGCCAGGCCGGTGCAGTGCGCCACGGTCTGACACGCGCACTGATCGAATACGATCCCGCCTTGAAGCCGATGCTCTCAAAGGCCGGCATGGTGACACGCGATGCGCGTGAAGTGGAACGAAAGAAGGTCGGATTCCACAAGGCGCGCCGTCGCAAGCAGTTCTCGAAACGCTGAGTTATCGCGTTTTCGGAAGTTCAAAGGCCGCCTGAGGGCGGCCTTTCCGTCTCTGGAGTGGATGGGATTGCGAGAGTGCGATCTCATCATCGCAGTAACAAGTGGATGGGATTGCGAGAATGTAATCTCATCATCGCAGCAATGCCTGGTGCGGCGGATTGCCATCATTCCAGCGCCGTGATGATGATAGGATCGAGGCATGATCAAGATCGGCATAGTCGGCGGGACCGGGTACACGGGGGTGGAGTTGCTGCGCATCCTGGCGCGTCACCCCGAGGCGCAATTGCTTGCGGTAACTTCGCGCGCCGAGGCAGGTATGCCGGTGGCCGATATGTTCCCCAGCCTTCGCGGCCGAGTCAACCTCGAATTTTCCGACCCCGCGAAAGCGGCGCTCGATAGTTGCGATCTGGTTTTTTTCGCCACCCCCAATGGCGTTGCCATGGGACAGGCCAAGGCGCTTCTTGATGCGGGTGTCAAAGTTATCGATCTCTCGGCCGACTTCCGTTTGAAGGATATTGACGAGTGGGAGAAATGGTACAAGCTCAAGCACGCTGCGCCAGAATGGGTGGAGCAAGCGGTGTATGGCCTGCCCGAAGTACACCGCGAAAAAATCAAGGCGAGCAGGCTGGTGGCCAATCCGGGTTGTTATCCGACTGCGGTGCAACTGGGTTTTCTTCCGCTGGTAGAAGCTGGCGTGGTCGATGCCGACCATTTGATCGCCGATGCGAAATCCGGGGTATCCGGCGCAGGTCGCAAGGCTGAAACCAATCTGCTTTTTTCGGAGGCGTCGGATAACTTCGCCGCCTACGCCGTGCCTGGGCATCGCCACTGGCCGGAGATCCGTCAAGGCCTTGCCGGTGTCGCTGGCAAGTCCGTAGGGCTGACTTTTGTGCCGCACCTGACACCCATGATCCGCGGTATTCACGCCACCTTGTATGCGCGGATCACGCGCGAAGCGGATTTTCAAAAGCTCTATGAAGATCGTTATCGCAATGAACCCTTTGTCGATGTGATGCCACCAGGTCGACATCCGGATACGCGTTCAGTACGCGCATCAAACCTCTGCCGGCTTGCTGTGCACCGGCCGCAAGGGGGTGATACCTTGGTGGTGCTTTCCGTGATCGACAATCTCACTAAGGGCGCCGCAGGCCAGGCGGTGCACAACATGAACTTGATGTTTGGATTTCCCGAAATCCTCGGGCTGGATCACCTGCCGATTGTCCCTTGAGATTATGACCAGGGCGAGCGGCGAGGCATGAACCTTCTGCGATCCCTACGAAGGCGCTTTGGCATATCAGCGCCGAAAATGACGGTACGCACACACGTGGCCTGGTACTGGCGTTGGATGGGGATGGTGTTGTTGGCATCAGTATCGCTCGCCTTGGCACTGTGGATCTACGACGCGGGAAGGCGCTTCGCAGGTTTTGATCGCAGTGAGATTGAAGAAGAGGTCAAGACCTTGCGGGCCTCGGCACTGCGTCTGGAGGCTGAAACCACGCAACTGCGCTCGGTCGCGGATGCGAGCGAGTCGCGGCTGAAAATCGAGCAGTCGGCGCAGGCCCAACTGGCCACGCAGGTCAAGACGCTTGAAGAGGAAAATCGACGGATCAAGGAAGATCTCGCGTTTTTCGAGAATCTGGGCCCAGCCACCAACAAGCTCTCGATCAACCGCTTCACCGTGCAAAAAGATGTGCTGCCTGGTGAATATCGCTACCGCTTGCTGGTGCTCCTGGGAGGTGCGGGGCGTGACCGTCAGTTTCAGGGGGGGCTACAGCTGCTGGTCAATACCCAGTCCCCGGGCCGCGATGGTATGATCGTTCTGCCTGATCCCTCGCAACCGGAGAATCCTGCTTTTCGGTTGAATTTCAAATACTTCCAGAGGGTAGAAGGAGCTTTTCGAGTGCCTGAAAAAACCAAGATTCGCTCGGTGCAAGTGCGCATAATGGAGAAAGGCAACAGCCAACCCAGTGCCACTCAAAGTGTCGATCTTTGAAATTTTAGGTAGAGACCGCTCGGCATAAAGCTAGCCGAGCTGCTTTTAACCGGCGGGGGCAGATTTACCCGACGTCGTTAGGTATTGAGACCGCTCGGCATAAAGCTAGCCGAGTTGCTTTTAACCGGCGGCGGCAGTTCTACGCGACGCTGTTCTAATTTGGGAGGGAAACCAATGTTTCGCAAACAGGCAAGCAAACCGCAAAGTCGCATCGACAGTCTGATCGGCGTGGGTACCAAAATCGAAGGCAATGTCACCTTTTCAGGGGGGGTGCGTGTCGATGGGGAAATTATTGGCAACGTAACCGCTTCGATCGATCAGTCTTCAACATTGGTACTTTCGGAACATGCCCGCATCGATGGCGAAATTCGGGTGTCACACCTGGTGGTCAACGGGGTGGTAAATGGTCCCGTCTATGCGGCCGAGTTCCTTGAGTTGCAGTCGCATTCCCGAGTAAAGGGTGACGTGCATTACAACTCCCTGGAGATGCATCTTGGCGCTGTTGTCGAGGGGCGTCTGGTGCATCGGTCCAGTGAGGCTAAGGGTGTGGAATTGAAGCTCGCATCCAGTAAGTCAGCGAGCGGAAATTACACTTGAACAGACCGCTCTGATACTTATTCAAGCGGTCGCCGTCATCTATGAATAAGCGATATCGAGCTAATGAATAGCGGTGTGATAACCCCAGCGTAATAACCCTAGGATATCTAGGTTGACCGCGGCTCGCCAAACCACCGATACTGGCAAAACTAAAGAGACAGGAGTTCACATGAACGCAATTTCAGAGATGCCGGTGACGGAAATGTCCGCGTCGGAACTGCCCCCGCTGTTGGTGTTTTCCGACAGTGCCGCAGGGAAAGTGAAGCAATTGATCGACGAGGAAGGCAATACGGAGCTGAAACTTCGTGTATTCGTTAGCGGCGGTGGTTGCTCCGGATTTCAATATGGCTTTACCTTCGATGAAGTGCAGAACGAAGACGACACCGTCATGGAGAAAAACGGCGTTATGCTGTTGATCGATCCGATGAGCTACCAATATCTGGCGGGTGCCGAAATTGATTATTCTGAAGGCCTGGAGGGCGCGCAGTTCGTCATCAAGAACCCGAACGCTACCAGCACCTGCGGCTGTGGGTCCTCATTCTCGGTGTAGATTCACCGCAAAATAAAAACAGGGGGCTTGTTAAGTTTTAAATGCGGCCCCTATTGCGGATAAATCGCTCCAAGCACGCGCGAACCTTTCGCGCCTGTGACCTCGGGTGCGTTGCCAGAGATGTTTTTCAGGGTGCAACGCGCCAACCATGCAAACGCCAGCGCCTCGACCCAATCTGGGTGCATGCCCAACACTTCGGTTGAGGCGAGCTGCCGATTAGGCAGTCGGGTCGCGATTCGACTCATGAGATGGGTGTTGTGGACGCCTCCCCCGCATACGAAAACCTGTTCTGCATTGGGGCAATATTTTTCCACTGACACTGCGATGCTCGCTGCGGTCAATTCCGCCAGGCTTGCTTGAACATCCTGCGGCGCCAAGGATTCGATGGCAAACGATTCCAGCCACGCCATGTTGAAATGATCGCGGCCCGTGCTTTTGGGCGGGGGACGGTGAAAGTAAGCGTCAGCCAACATTGCATCTAGCAGGCGGGTATCGACCTTGCCCGAAGCGGCGTAGCGACCGTCCTGGTCGTGGTTTTCCTTCCTGTGACGATGCACCCAGGCGTCCATCAGCAAATTGCCCGGCCCGGTATCGAATCCGGAAATCTGCCCTTTAGTGGGTAAATAAGTGAGGTTGGCGATGCCGCCGATATTCACTATCACGCGCGATATTCCGATCTGGCGAAAACAGGCGGCGTGAAAAGCAGGCACCAGGGGCGCGCCCTGTCCGCCCGCGGCAATATCGCGCGATCGAAAGTCGGTCACGCTGGTAATCCCGGTCCGTTCAGCCAGCAGGGCGCCATTCACCAATTGAATGGTGTAGGCGTGCTCCGGTCGGTGGCGCACGGTTTGGCCATGACAGCCGATTGCTGCCACCTTGCCAGGACTGGGGTTCGCCGCTAACAGAGCATTCACGGCGATGGCGTATTGCTCGGTAAGCGCATTGGCAAGCAGCGCGCCCCGGTGCAATTCATTATCCCCAGGATGGTGAAGTGAGAGGAGTGCTTGGCGCAAATCATCACTGTAGGGCCGATAGTGGCTCCCGATCAAACGGGGAATGCCAGCGGAGAAATCGGCCAGCACCGCGTCCACGCCATCCAGACTGGTGCCGGACATCACGCCGACAATCAGGGAATCATCGCTAATCAAGCAGGGCGAGATTGGAATTTCGCAGGAGTTCGATACGAGCGGTGTAAGGCTCGGCATAAGCGAGGAACTTTGGTAGTTTGCTGCCCGGGATCGGCTGGGAGGCAGGCAAAGCGATCGTTAGGGGATTGCGGTGGAGATTATTGATGCGAAACTCGTAATGCAGGTGCGGACCAGTGGCCCAACCGGTCTGCCCGACGAAGCCGATGACATCGCCTTGCGATATGCGCGTGCCCCGTGCTAATCCACGCGCGTAGCCGCTCAAGTGGGCATACCAGGTAGTGATACCACCGTTATGGCGCATCACCACCACGTTGCCATAACCGCCCTGGTCGCCTATGGATTCGATCACGCCATCGCCGGTTGCCCGAATCCGCGTCCCCGAAGGCGCTGCGTAATCCACTCCGGTGTGAGCTCGCCAGCGTTGCTGGATTGGGTGCATACGTAGGCCAAAACCCGAGCTCACGCGCGAAAACTCGAGCGGCGAGCGCAGAAACGCCTTGCGCAGATTCTTGCCCTCCGGGGTGTAATAGCTGCCGTCTTTCTCGGACGCACCGTCTGCGTCGGGATACCACATGGCCCGGAACGTCTTGTTCTGGTTGACGAATTCGGCCGCTAATACCCGACCTGAACGCGTTTCGCGCCCGTTGAAATCGTAGGTTTCGTAAATGACCGAAAAGCGGTCACCACGGCGCAGATCGCGATGAAAGTCGACGTCGCCGGCGAAGATTTCGGCAATCTGACCGGCCACGCTATCCGGGATATCCGCGGCGTCGGTCGCTGCAAACAGCGAACTGCGAATTTCTCCGGATTTCATCACTTCGCGGCGTGTCAGTTGTGCCGCCTGCTCGCTTGATTTGAAATCGTCGCCCTCGCGGCTAAGCGTCACCACCCGGTCGCGCCCCAGTACGTACCACAGCGACTGCAATTCGCCGCTGTCGGAGACACGCGCCTGTACCGTGGTGCCAGGATTCAGGCCGCGTAGCGGGGATTTGCTTAAGCTTGAACGGCGCAGCAGATCAAAATCGGAATGGTTCACGCCAAGGCGCGACAGCAGCGTCGCAAAGGTGTCGCCGCGAGAAAAACGCTCCTCGGACCAGAACTCCCCGACGGGAGGAGTCGGTTCGAAGCTGATCGAAATCGGCAAGGGTTCGAGCACCGCGCGTTGGGCGATCGGGGTTCCGGCGTCCTGAACCGTACCAAACGCAGCGACCATGCCAAACATGAATAGGCTCGCGCCACCGGCGACCCAAGGCGAGGCGGGTCCGTATCGGTTTTGAATTTTGGTGACCAGCGATTGCGCTAGAATCCGAATCTTCTGCAAAATTGTTTTTTCCCATCCCTCAAGCGCGTAAGTGTAACAAAATAAAGAAGAATCTGGCAATGGCGGCGTTCCCTGACATCACCGAACAAATGCGCGTCATCAGTCGCGGCGCGGACGAAATATTGGTTGAGGCGGAGCTTGTCACAAAACTGAAACTTGGGCGTCCGCTGCACATAAAGCTGGGTATGGACCCTACCGCGCCCGACCTGCACCTGGGCCACACCGTGGTGATCAATAAAATGCGCCAGTTTCAGGATTTGGGTCACCATGTCCAGTTTTTGATCGGCGATTTCACCGGCATGATCGGTGACCCAACCGGCAAAAACGTCACCCGCCCGCCTTTGACCCGGGAGCAGATCCAGACCAATGCGTTGACCTACCGGGAACAGGTGTTCAAGATTCTCGATGCCGAGCGTACGGAAATTCTATTTAACTCGACCTGGTCAAACGAGCTGGGCGCCGCCGGCGTGGTCAAACTTGCCTCCACCTATACCGTGGCTCGTTTGCTCGAGCGCGATGACTTCGGCAAACGTTTCGCCGCGCACCAGCCGATCGCCATTCACGAACTTCTCTATCCCCTCATGCAGGGGTATGACTCAGTGGCGATGCGAACGGATGTAGAGCTGGGGGGGACCGATCAAAAATTTAATCTCCTAGTGGGACGCGAACTGCAAAAGCATTACGGGCAGCCCTCGCAATGCATCTTGACCATGCCATTGCTGGAGGGGCTGGACGGCGTCAACAAAATGTCCAAATCCCTTGGAAACTATGTGGGCATAGCCGAACCGGCGAAGGAAATCTTCGGCAAGCTGATGTCGGTCTCCGATGAGCTGATGTGGCGCTATATTGAACTTTTGTCATTCGAGTCCTTGGCAACGGTTGAGACTTGGAAAAAGGATGTCGCCGCTGGTCGAAATCCTCGCGAAATAAAAGTGGGTTTCGCCAGGGAAATCGTCACGCGGTTTCACGATGCCGCCTCTGCCGAGCGCGCCATTGTTGATTTCGACGCGCGCCATAAAGCCGGCGCCATTCCCGATGAGATGCCCGAGCTGACGATTGCCGCAGGTGGTAAGCCCATGCAGGTGGCCCAGATACTCAAGCAGGCGGGTTTGACCGCGAGCACCTCCGACTCTTATCGAATGATCGAGCAGGGCGGTGTGCGTTTGGACGGGGAGCGCTGTGAGGACCGTGCGCAGGCCATCGCCTCGGGACGCACCGTTGTCCTGCAAGTGGGTAAGCGCAAATTCGCGCGCGTCACCTTGAGTTGATGGCGCTTGCGGTGGCGTTCCTCTGCCTGCTGCGTTCATGAGCATCGCGCTGTCGGCGGGTGACATACCCGATTTACCCCCTTCCTCAGTGCCGGTATGCCAGGTGCGAGGGGCCGGTAAGGAATTTGGCGGCAAGCCTTTCGGCGGCAATCGTAAAAATATCGGGATGCGGGCACTTGCCCCAATCGACCTTACGGTAAGCAAAGGGGAGTTGATTACGCTGCTGGGTCCCTCGGGCTGCGGAAAATCCACATTGCTGCGATTGATGGCAGGCCTTGCTTCACCCAGCGAAGGTGATCTGCGCTGGTGGGGTGGTGGGCTCGAAGCGGTGGGATCGGCGGAACGCCGCCTGGTTTTCGTTTTTCAGAATCCGACATTGATGCCCTGGGCCAGGGTGATGGCCAATGTGAGCCTGCCCTTGATTTTGGCGGGCATGCCAACTGGGCAAGCAAATGCCGCGGCCCAGCGTGCGCTTGATCAAGTTGGATTGAGAGGATTCGAGCGGCATTATCCGCGCGAGATTTCAGGCGGCATGCAGATGCGCGTATCGATCGCGCGCGCAATGGTTACCGAGCCCAATTTGCTCCTGATGGACGAGCCCTTCGGCGCCCTGGATGAGATCTCGCGCAACAAGCTGGACGGTGAGTTGCTTGAATGGTGGCGCGCCCAGGCCCTCACCATCGTTTTTGTCACCCATTCGATTTATGAGGCGGTGTTTTTGTCGACTCGTGTGTTGGTCATGTCGACGAGGCCAGGGCAAATTTTGCGCGAAGTCACGATCGATGAACCCTACCCGCGCGACGACGCGTTTCGTGGCAGCCAGAGGTTTGCCTCTTATTGTCGTGAGTTATTTTCTTTGCTGGGCGAAGCCAGTAGGGGTGGGGGAGGCAGAGAGGGCAGAGAGGGCAGAGGGGGCGGGACAGGCAGCGGCGAGCCAGCAGATGACTTGTCGCTTCAGGGGAGGCGAACATGAACGCGCGCGTCATGAAAATTGTTATGCCGCTGGCCATTGCCGTGGTGGTGGTGATCACCTGGCATGGACTGGTAATCGCTTATGAAATTCCGCGCTACATTGTGCCCAGTCCCGCTGATGTTGCCCAGACGCTGGTCCAGGACTGGGGCTTATTGTGGGATTCTCTACTGATCACTATGCGGGTGACGGTATGCGCGCTGGTACTCGCGGTGCTTGCCGGTACCTTGATAGCTTTTATATTTGTGCAAAGCCGTTGGGTGGAAATGTCGCTGTTTCCTTACGCGGTGTTGCTGCAAGTCACGCCGATAGTCGCAATCGCTCCGCTGGTGATTATTTGGGTCAATGACGCAAGTATCGCCTTGGTGCTGTGCGCAACTATCGTTGCGATATTTCCGATAATTTCCAATACAAGCCTGGGGCTTCGCAGCGTCGATACCGGCTTGCTTGAACTTTTTCGTATGAACAAGGCCACGCGAGTGCAAACGCTTTTGCGCCTCAGAATCCCAAGCGCGTTGCCGTATTTTTTTGGCGGACTGCGCATCGCCAGCGGCCTGGCATTGATCGGCGCCGTGGTGGCGGAGTTTGTCGCCGGCACCGGTGGCAGTGGCGCGGGCTTGGCCTATCTGATCCTTCAATCCGGCCTTCAATTGAATGTTCCGCGTCTGTTCGCAGCACTGTTTTTGATTGCGCTCACGGGCGTGCTGCTTTTTATTGCCATGGCCGGCCTGTCTCGCCTGGCGCTGGGCAATTGGCATGAAAGCGAATTGCTGCCAGAATCCTGATGAATGCGAAACTTTCCCCTGGCGGTTCAGGGCTCATATCGAAACCGCCAT
>CAMDFL010000094.1 GCA_945897475.1 Bordetella parapertussis | reverse complement strand
ATCCTTACCGCCGCCGTCAGGAGTAACAAATCCGAAACCCTTAGCGTCGTTAAACCATTTCACAGTACCTGTGGCCATTACTCTAATCCCAGAAAAAAATAAAATTTGGGCTCGCGCCCGGTTGCCGAAAACTCAGGGAGTAGGACTTTGACTCGTAGGCACCTAAACGCATGCACAACGGATGAAAATTCATTCCTAGAAATCTCGCAGGGTCATTATACGCGGGATTTTGTGATTGGTCCAGTCCAAAGTGATTTAATTTATCTGCAAATTCCGTTATATCCAGGTAGCAACTCGGTGGGCAGCTAGCGCAAACCGGTAAATTGTCCGCTGCGACGCAGAAGGCATGCGCCTGGTGGGGGGCTTTCTTTTGGCTGGGTTGCGTCAATAAACGTCCTTGCATAGCCTAAATTCTGGCATACGGCATGTTTAAGCTCAGATTCCCCCTTGAGGGGGTATTTGGACGCTTTCATTGTCTCCGGGTTGTGCCTTTAGGATGTTTCGGGAGGACGTCCAGATTGGCACCCACTACGCTGCTATCCGGGTATCAACACTATTTTTGGAGTCGCCGCATTTTCTAAGTGAGCCTCTGTATCATTCGATCTGTGTACATTCGTAATCGGGGGCGGCATTGCCTGAAAACGTCGAAGACATAAGCGCTCCTGCACCATCGCAGGGATTCGGTTCTGAATTATTCTGGCGTGCGCTTGCTACGGTGATCCTGGTCACTGTCCTGTGGATACTTTGGCTGCTTTGGCAGATCAGCCCGATATCCGCAGTCAATCCGATCGTTTTCCAAATTCAACACAGCCGACAAAGCTCGATCGGAACCATCCAACGCACGCCCGCGAGCGCGTCAGGAGATGGTGCGCAGGGGGGGCAGCCACAGCCGCAAGGTGTGGCGCCGAATTCGGCCTTATCCACCGGTTCGCCGCTGGGAAATCTCAAGATAGAAACTGAACTCAGAGTGCCGCCTGTGCGCGGGGCCCAGCCGAATCAATAACCTGTAATCACGCGCTATGTCTTCACGCTTTCACGGCTTGGGACGTTTAAGCAGCTGAGGTTCCAGTTGCACCGACTGTTTATCGTCAGTGGCGAATACAACAGCTTCTTGAATGGTGAATTGCAAGCGCATGCTGCGATCAGCCAGGGTCGCCAGCGTATGCGTAGCCTCGATTGGCAAAGCCCACACCGATAAATTCTCATGGCGCGCGAGTTCCTCGCCAGCCTGGCGCCACCACATGTCGGCCCCGCGCCCATAGGCGTACACCAGAACCTCGCGCGCGCGACCGCAGGCCTTGCGCAGCCGCTTAGTATCCGGCAATCCGATTTCTATCCAGGTTTCGATCTCGCCCGTGAGCGTCTTACGCCATAAGCCGGGTTCGTCTTCGTCGCTCAAGCCCCTGCCGAATTCGAGCCTTTCGTGGGCGTGTAGCGCAAACGCCACGATGCGAAGCATCAAGCGCTCATCGGTTTCCGATGGGTGCCGCGCCAAGGTCAGCGCATGGTCCGCGTAATAGCCGCGATCCATATCAGCGATGCCGATCTGTGCTTTGAAGATGGTTGCTTTAAGGGCCATTAGGTTGCTTATGCGCTCATTAAGGTTGCTTATGCGTTCATTGATGTTGCTTATGCGCTTATTGGCAATACGTTTCTCGACGAGTCATTGGAGATCCATCTCTGGGATCGACAAGCTCATAGCAAAACGAAATCAAAAAGTACGATGTCCTCTCACCGCGCGGCAAGTGCCTCGCGATACTATTGGCTTATCAATCAAACGGGAGGCAAAACATGGTGCTGGAACTCGCGGACATTCGCATCCATCCTGGCAAGCAAGCCGAGTTCGACGCGGCGATCAAAAAAGGCGTTGAAACCGTCATTGCAAAGGCTCGCGGCTTCAAGGGATACAAGGTCAACAAAGGCATCGAATCCCCGGAGCGTTACCTGCTGATGATTTTCTGGGATACCTTGGAAGACCACACCGTGGGATTTCGCGGTTCAGCGGCTTACGCCGATTGGCGCGCCATTGTGGGCGGATTCTTCGCCAGTGCGCCGACGGTAGAACATTTCAGCTTGTTGAGCCAATCGACCTAAGCGGCAATATTTCCGCTGCCTAAGCGCTTTCGCTGATTAATCTCCTTTGATATTCGCGTCCTTGATGAGTTTGGCAAGCATCTCGTAGTCGTCGCGATTGGCTCGGTTCAGTTCCTCGGGTGTGCTGGTGCGCACCGAGACGCCCTGTTTGGCCAGATTGTCGCGGATTTCCGGCTCGGCCAGGATTTCATGCAGCGTGGTCCGGTACTTCGCCACCACATCGCCGCTCATGCCAGCCGGTCCCCATGCCGCAAACCATGCCGAAAAATTAAAACCGTTCAGGCCTTGCTCGTGCAGCGTGGGCATGTTTGGCGTAAGTGGTGAACGCTCACGACCCGAGCCTCCCAGGACGCGAATCTTGCCGCTACCGCCTAAAGTGATTGCCGTTCCCATGGGAACGAACATGGCGGAGATCTGTCCGCCAATCAGATCGGTGAACGCCGGCGCAGACCCCTTGTAGGGCACGTGCGTCATGTTGACACCGGTTCGAAGCTTCAGCGATTCCATGATGAGGTGATGGTGTGTGCCATTGCCCGGAGAACCATAGTTCACCGCCGCGCCGCTTTTCTTCGCCCATTCGGCAAACTCACGAAAATTATTGGCCGGCACGGACGGATGGACGGCGAGCGCGAACAGGTTCTGCGCCACCATGGTAATGGGCGTGAAACCGGTGAGGATGTCGAAGTCGATTTTGAAAAACAAAGGCAGGGTCAATGTGGAATTTACATTGACCGTGATGGTGTGCCCATCAGGCGGGGCTTTCGCGACCGCATCCAGGCCAATGGCGCCGCCGGCGCCGCCGCGGTTTTCCACTACGAAAGCTTGGTTCCATTTGGCTTGCAGGCGCTGCGCGAGCAGGCGCGCGATGAGGTCTGGCGTGGTGGCCGCGGTCTGGCCGAGAATAATGCGCACAGGTTTGCTGGAGATGCCCTGCGCGAAACCGGAAAATGGCGCGATCAACGCGCCTGCTCCGGCCCCCATAACTAGTTTTCGCCGCAGCGCATCGGGCACTGAACTATTCATGCTTTTCTCCTTCGGGAATAGTGGGCGGTCGGGTGAAAAATATGACTTGTGCCCAAGCCTCGTATTATAGATTGCGGTGGTACGGGAGCGCTCATGTCGGGAGTGCTCATGCTGTTCTTGCGGCGATGCGTGTAAAAATCACCGATAGGTGTGGAATAACCCATTTGGATCATGTTTGGCGCGAAGCGCTTCCAATCGCTTTAGGTTGGCCTCCGACATGAACGCAAACGGCCTTGCCGCCAGGTTTTCGTCGGCCAATTGGATGCCCTTGCCCAGTGGTTCAAGTGCCCGCATGTTGTCGGTCACCCAGGCCTGGTGTTCTTCATCCTGCGCCGGGTCATTCCACACCGAGTACGCCGCAATATAAATGTCGCCTTGCATGGAGAACGCCATGTCGGGCAAATCCTGCTCAGGCCCCCACAAAATCCACATCATGTGCGAGGGCACGCCAGGCAATGTCTCGGCGATTCGGTGCATGGCGGGCAGAAGTTCTTTGGCCTGTGCATTGGTCCATAAGTTATCCGCCGCGTATCGATGCTGTTTCCAGTAGAAGGTTTCCTCGCCATCGGCGAGCAGTTGGTCGATTTCGGTTTCAATATTCACTTCACGCTTGATCGCTTGATCAAGTACCGGGCAGGTTTCAAGCAAAGCGAGCGCGGCGAGCGCCTCTTCGCGTGTATCCGCCATCGTTGGCCCTATCACCAGCAATCCCGGTCCAGGGTGATCAAACAGATCTCGCCGCATGAATACCAGTGGTTCCATGATTCGCGGCAGGCGCGGGCGAAGCGCCGCGGCCCAGGTGTAGACCTCGTCCATCACCGAAATTGGATAGTGGTAAATGCTATTCATCATTACCTTGGGGCGTGGCCGCAACGCAAGATAAAAACGGGTAACCGCGCCGAAGAATCCGGGGCCGGCGCCGCGAGCGGCCCAAAACAAATCGCTGTTCTGTGTAGCATCCGCATGCACCAGCTCGCCCTCGGCAGTCACCACGTCGATCGCCGTCACATTGGCGCAGGCAGGTCCCCATAGTCGCGAGTTCCAGCCGAATCCGCCTTGCAATAAAAACCCGCCCAGTCCGACGCTCATGCAATGCCCGGTGGGAAAGAACAGGCCGTGCGCTTTCAAAGCGCGATTGAGATCGGAGCCGATAACTCCCGGCCTCACCCACGCCGTCATTGCAGGAATGTTGATGCTCCATTCCTGCAGTCGGCCGAGGTCGAGCAGCATGCCGCCATCGCGCAAAAAATTAGCCGACCAACTATGACCGCCGGAACGAATGGCGATACGCCAGCCCTCCCGCTTTGCCATCCGAACGGCATTGAGCACGTCTTGTTCGCTGCCCACCTGCACCACGACATCCGGATAGCGGGCCGGCACGCGTGCATTCCACATGTGCCCGCGGCGCGCGTCCTCAAAGCCCGCGTCGCCCTTGCTGAACACTGCGCCGTCGAATTTATCCGCCATCGTCTGCCATCCCTGATTCAGCGTGTCCTGTGAAAGCCGAGGTGACTAGAAGTCGTATTCCACCGGATGCTTCAGTGCAAACGGCAGATCAAGCTCAAAGGCTTCCTTGGCGAATAGATCATGCAATGTCATGCGCCGGCGGGTCATGCCTTGCTCATAAACGAATTGCGCCAGGAGGTCGTAGTTTTTCTTGTTAATCTCCGATAAACCATATTCCCAGGGGTCCTGTCCGAGAAAATGCCGCTCGTCCTCCCAATCGGAGCGAAACCACGCCAGCGGTACGATGCGCGGATTGGCTAAGCGTTTAAAGGCTATTTGCTTAGCTTCGTCGAAGGCCTGCGTGAGGCTCTCGACCACCCAGGGGTATTTCGCCACGATTTCCATCGGCACCGTAGTGATATGCATGATGGGGAACAGGCCAGTGCGCCGGAAGTAATTTTTTTCGACATCGACGTAGTTGTCCCAAAGATGGCCGATGCGCGGGTCGCGCAGGGCGGCGGCCTTGGGAACCCCCGGCGCCATGATGACATCCAATTCCCCGTTGATCAGCATCTGCTCAACGTCACGGCCCTTGGGCAGCAGTTCAATCTTGAGATCGGCGGGTGGCTCTTTGGACTTTACGTCTTCATGACGCTCCACCACATAGGTCATGGAGCGGTGCGGCACGCCGAAATCGTGTTCCAAGTGGCCGCGCATCCAATAGTGTGCCGCAGGGCCATAGGAATTCATGCCGATGCGCCGGCCGATTAGATCCCTGGGACTTTTGATACCCGCATTTTTGTTGATGAAAATGAATCCATGCCGGAAACGCCGGTGCAGAAATACCGGGATGCCTATGATGTCGCGCCCCATGTCTTTGACGATGCAATATTGCCCACCGTTGAATTCATTGATATCGGCACCGTCGCCCACGGCCACCCGGGTGTGAATGTCGCGGCTGCCGGGATAGCGGGCGGGGACGATCTCGATGCCTTTGGGTTGTACCGTGCCATCCTGCAGTGCGCGCACAATTTCGTACTTGCCGGCCATCATGGAGAGCTTGAGTTTGCCGGGCGAGCGGCGGGCAATGGCGGGTTTGGCCGCTGATCGCGCCGGCAATTTATTTGATGACGTCGATTTTCGCGTCGGGCTTTTACGGGCGACCGCGTTTTTCGCCGATGCTTTTGCGGGTTTGGATTTTTTCTTGGATATTCCTTGGGCCATGGTGGTTCGCTCCAGTTGAAATTACAGACGATAAATATCCAGGGGCATATTCCTGTGATCAGCGTGTTGCATCTGGTGATTCCGCGAAGCGTGCAGGGAACAGGTGATTCCGCGAGCGTGCGGGGCACAGATGACCCTGATAGCCCAGCGTGGTGAAGTGTTCCTCGATGGCAATTCTTTTCATTGCTCCTCCCATGGGGCCGCCATTATTACATTGGCGCCAAGGTGGCACCGCAGCACCGCAGCACCGCAGCATCTTCGTAGGCGCCGCATGCTCCGTTGTCAGCGTTGAATCGTCACGGTTGCGGAAAATTAGGTTTGATCGATATCGGAGGCCAGTACGTAGATGCGAGCCTGCCATTGGCCGCTCACCACGAGGTCCGGCCCTGTGTATTGGTACTCGCCCAGGGCAATGCGTTTTAAGTCACGCGTCAGCGGTTCCAGGTTCATGCGTGGCTGGGGCGGATTCGATCAGCAAGCCGCCCTGCAGGCCGATGGCAAGAGTGGCGCAGGCGGCCGCGATCCACGCTGCATGCGACAAAAGTCGGCGCAGATCAAGCCGTACACTTTCTCGATTGCCGGCGACGAGTCACAGATACAGCGCACCGCCGATGGCAATCATCACCGCGGCGAAATATATCGCGCGATTGGCGGTGATGAGTGCGTTCCATGCACCGCTTGCAACCGGCGTCGGCCTAGCCGTCTGCCATGCGGCGGGGCCATCGCCAATGGCAAAGGCAATGGCCCCGCTGACCGGATGTCCGTCTGCCGACACAACCCGAAACGAGGCGAGGTATCCGCCAGCGGGCAATTGCACCCGCATTTTCACCATGGGCTGTCCGTCGCAGCCGTGCGGCACTTTAAGCGTGGCTTTTTAGAAGCCGTCTGCGGTGGCTTCCTGTACTTCAAGAGTCGCATGGGCCTTGGCTGAGGCGAATAATAATGCGGCGCCAAGCGCGATGGACGTGGAAACTCCTGCTTTCATTTATTTCTCCATGATCGAATTGAAATGATTTTCACCATCTTCGGCATGGCGAGAACGTCGCTTGTACTAGCTTTGTATTTTGGTTCCAACGCGCATGAGAAAGGCGGTGAAGATGATCGCCATCTCCCCCTCGCGCGGAAGCCACTCTTCACCGGGAATTAAATCGACATTCTGATGTTCTGGGTACATGACGTGCAATTCGCTGATTCGCCCGAGTATGCGATGCAGATCCTCGCCGACAATAAGCGGATGGGTGTTGTCGTTGCCGGGGACGATGCAGGTGGGCACGGTGATGGCTTTCAATTGCGACTCGGTGGCGCCGATGACGGGAGACTTTGCCGATTGCAGGAAGGCCGCGCGCCAGACATGCATGGTGCTGATGAAATGTTTTGCGTCGGTCGCCATCAGGGTCGCGCGGTTTTCGGGTCGCAACGCGCACTGTTCCATGTAGTGGCCGGTATAGCAAACCTCGCCCATGCCGCCATTTTCGGCCGCGGCCAGGTATTTGCCGTAATACTCCTCTGACAAACGGTTCACGGCGAACTGCCCGCCGGTAATCCGCCACAAGAGCAGGGAGCGCACCGCGTGCGGGTATTTCAGCGCGAATCGCAGCGACAGCCTGCATCCCGAAGAGCTGCCGCCGATGTGGGCGGGCAGGGCGTTCAACTCGGTCATCATGGCGTGCAGATCGTCTGCCCAGGTGTCGAACTCGGATTGCGAGTCGTCGAAGGCCATGTCCGACTGACCGCAGTTGCGCCGGTCGTGAATCAAAACGCGATAGCCTGCGGTAGAAATCTTTTCCGCCAGTGACAGAACGCCCTCCATGCCGCGATGTCCGCCGGGCGTCAACGCCACCCAGGGGCCTTTGTCGCCAATGATTTTGTAGTTGAGGCTGACGCCCCGGACGTTCATGCGTGGCATGTTGGTGTTCCTGTCAGAAGCCGTAAATGGTTTTGTGGAATGTCGGTAGCGGCAACTTGATCTCGAAGGCTTCCTTCGGAAACAAATCGCGCAAGGTCTGAGTCGGCCCGGTGAGTAATTGTTCATGCACGTAGTGCACCAGGGCCCCGTAGTTATTTTGATTGCGCTCGGACATGCCGTATTCCCAGGGGTCGGGGCCGAGCAAGGCGCGTTCTTCTTCCCACGCGGTGCGATAAAACGCCAGCGGCACGATGCGCGGGTTGATCAGGCGCTGAAAGGCCAGTTGCTTGGCCTCCTCGAAGGCGAGGGTCAGGCTTTCCACCACCCATGGGTGCTTCGCCACGATTTCCATGGGAATCGTGGTGACATGCATGATGGGAAAGAATCCGGTGCGCCTGTAGTAATCGGTCTCCACCATCTTGTAATCGGGCCACAGACGTCCGACGCGCGGATCGTTTTCGTCGATCATACGATTCAGGCTGGGGGAAATCATGGCTTCGATTTCCCCGTCCAGCAGCATCTGCTCCGAGGTTTTCCCTTTGGGCACTTGCTCGATTTTTACGCCGGGCCGGGTGGCGCGTGAAGCACCATCGTCGCGGTCGTATACCCAGGTCACCGAATCGAAGGGCACGCCGGCATCCTCGAGATAGGCGCGCATCCAGTAATTTGCCGCTGCGCCCATGGATCCTGAGCCGATGCGCTTGCCGATCAAGTCCGCAGGTTTCGATACCCTGGCCTTGTTGACATAGATGAAGCCGTGGCGGAAGCGCCGGTGCAAAAATACCGGCAGCGAGGTGAAATCGCGCCCTTGTTGCTTGGCGATCACATAAGCGCCGCCGTTGAATTCGTTTATGTCGCAGCCCTGGCCACGCTCCACCTGGCCGTGTATGTGCTCGGTGCCGGGGAAGCCACCCATCACCAGGTCGATGCCTTCGGGCTTGACCGTGCCATCCTTTAATGCGCGAACAATTTCGTACTCGCCGGCCATCATGGTGAGGCGGACTTTTCCCGGCGATCGCCGCGCGATTGACAGCAGCGATGCTGCGGTGCCTTTCAGCGTTGGCGTGCCTGCGCTTCGAGGCGGTACCTTGGCTTTCTTCACTTTGAACGCATAGAGTGTTGCCGTGGATTTTTTTTTGAACTTCACCGCCTTTTTCGCTTTGGATTTCGTCGCCATGATGAGTTTGCTCCGGGTCCTGTCCGAGTGCCGCATGGTATTGGATTCGCCGCGGACTTGCCGGGCTGCCAGTGGTTTCAATGCTGGTATTAGGTTGCTTATTCTCGCATTAGGTTGCATATGCTCTTGCATTAGGTTGCTTATGCTCTTTATTACGTTGCTTATGCACTTATTTTGCGCCTGACTATAATGCCGCGACTTTTCCTGGAGGCACTGCAATGGACAACACCGTCAGATCCGATAGCAAGCGCTTTGCCGTTGTTAGCCGAGAACAACTTGACGCGAAAGGCCAGGCTGTATGGGACGATCGCATCAAGCAGGTGAACAATGTTCCCACCGGGCATTTCAATGTGATGATGCACGCGCCGGAGCTCTCCAAACGCGTGGCCGAACTGGAAAGTTATTTTCGCTTCGATGCCACTATGTCGAAAAAAGAGCGTGAGTTCGTCACCTTGTGCGTGGTGCGCGAGGGCGAGGCGCGCTTTGGTTGGGGGC
Source organism: Bordetella parapertussis (assembly GCA_945897475.1). Lineage (GTDB taxonomy): Bacteria > Pseudomonadota > Gammaproteobacteria > Burkholderiales > SG8-39 > 2-02-FULL-62-17. Next base: position 7,932 of record CAMDFL010000094.1, on the reverse strand, counting down.
GGCACGAGCCGCGCGCCAAGGAGCTTGGTGTCGCGCCGGAGGTGATCGATCTGATTCGCAATAAGGCGCCGCTTGCATCCTTTCCCGGTGAATACAAGCTCTACGTTGAATTCGCGCGCGAACTCGCTGGCGCCAGGAAGCCCCTGCCTGAGGAATTATTTAATCGTGCCAAAGCCGCCTGGGGTGAGCGCATGACTATTGAGATGATCGCGCTGGTAGCGCATTACACTATGGTTGGGGTGTTGATCAACGGCTATGCGGTAGAGGCTCGTCCTGGAGACGGACTGACGTTTTAATCTGCGAAACAGAAACCGAATCCGCGCCCGCCTGGCGCGGGGGACTTACGCGAGCGCGGGTGCAGGCGTGCGGCCACCACGCTGTATGACGAGTACACCCAGCGCCGCCACCGCGCACATGAGGCCGGCCACCAGGAATGCGCCGGTATAGGCGCCGAATGCGCTGCGAATGGCGCCGCCGCCGAAGGCGGCCAAGCCGGCGCCCAACTGGTGCCCCATGAATATCCATCCGAAGATTAGCGCAGCGTCGCGCCGGCCAAAAATATCGGTGATGATGCGCAAGGTCGGCGGCACGGTTGCAATCCAGTCCAGGCCGTAGAAAATCGAAAACACGATAAGGCCAGTCGGCGTAAGGTCCGCGTACGGCAGGTAGGCCAGAGACATCCCGCGCAGGCCGTAGTACCAGAACAGCAGCCAACGTGGGTCGTAGCGGTCCGACAACCACCCCGATAGCGTGGTGCCGAGCAGATTGAATATGCCCATCATGGCGAGGATCCCGGCGGCCTGCACTTCAGGCATCCCGCCGTCATAGCAGAAGGCAATGAAGTGGGTGCCGATGAGGCCATTGGTGGAGAGGCCGCAGATAAAAAAACTGCCAAATAGCAGCCAGAAGTCGCGCACCGGCAGCGCGCGCCTCAGGGCAGTCCAGGCGATAGTGATGGGATTGCCGGTCGCCGCGTTTGCCGCACCCGGATCGGACGAGGTAGCGCCATAGGCGTGCAAACCAAGATCCTGGGGACGCTCCACCAATAACCAGGCGATCAGCAGGATGATGGCAAGTAGAACCGCAGCGACCGTCCACGTGACAGCTTGCCAGCCTACCGCTTCCGCAATTGCGGCGAGCAGGGGCAGGAACACCAACTGGCCAGTCGCGGTGCTTGCCGTCAACAGACCCATGACCATGCCGCGGCGCTCGGTGAACCAGCGGTTCACTACAGTCGCTGCGAGCACCGTCGCGGCAACGCCGGATCCCACGCCTATCATCAATCCCCAGGTCAGCATGAGATGCCAGGGTTGTGACATTAGCGTGGACAAAGCGATGCCCGCCACCATCAGCGCCAGCGCGGCGAGGACCGTGCGCCGGATACCGAAGCGCAGCATGGCGCCGCCGGCGAACGGACCCATGAGCCCGAACAAGACCAGGTTCAGTGCGATGGCCGAGGAGATCGTGGCGCGGTCCCAGCCGAATGCGCGCTCAAGCGGGACGATCAATACGCCGGGGGCGGATCGCACCCCTGCCGCGCACATCAGCAGCACGAATACCAACCCGGCGACGATCCACGCATAGTGGATACGATCTGACACCGATCTGGCTAAGACGTTCATGAAAAGGTGTTCACGAGAAAGCGTTCACGAGAGGTGCTCTGCTTTGTGTGTGCGGATGGTAAGCCGATTAGGAGCGAGTCAGCGTTTTCAGTTCACGCAATTCGTGGAAGCGTTGCCACGCGATGAGGGCCACCGCAATGGTAACCAGGCCGCCGGTAACCGCGCAGAATCCCGGCGAGGTGAGTCCGGCAAGCAGGCTGGTCTCGATCGTTCCCACGTGGTTGGAGGAATCCACAAATACCCGATTCACCGCCGATACACGGCCGCGCAATTCATCGGGGGTGTAGATCTGAACCACGGAATGGCGCAGCACCACCGATAAGTTGTCCATCGCGCCTGCCAGCAGCAGCGCGAGGAAAGAAACGATAAAAATCTCCGACAAACCAAAGGTGGCCATGGCCAGTCCATAGATCGCGACAGCGATTACGAAAGTGTTTCCGGCATGACGGGTTGGTTTGCGCACACCCTGCGTCACACCCATGATCAAGGCGCCAATGGCCTGCGCCGAGGCGAGCCACCCCAGGCCCACCGGTCCCACCTGCAGGATATCTTTCGCGAACACCGGCAACAGTGCGGAGATACCACCGAACATCACGGCAAACAGATCCACGATCATCACGCCAAGAATCAAGCGTGTCTTGATCACGTGCCGCACGCCCGCCAACATGGCATCCAGCGTCAGCGGTGGGCGCGTGCTGATGGCCGCAGGACGCACGCGGATCGCCAGAGCCAAAGCTATGGTGATCAGCGACAAGGCAAGGTTGATGAAGTACACCCCCGCCGCGGACCCTGTCGAGGCGATCAGCACGCCGGCGAGCGCTGGCCCGCCTATCGAGGACACTTGAAACAGACTTGAATTTAACGCCAGCGCGTTGGGTAGCAAGGCCGTAGGCACGATCATCGGCAACAGTGCGTCGCGTGAGGGGCGATTGAGTACCTGGCCGATGCCGGTAACAAAAAGGAAACCAAAAATCCACAGCGCATCGGCATGCATGAGCGCCGACACCGACAAACCGATCGAGCCCACCGCGAAGGTGGCCTGGCTTGCCACCATCACCAGACGCCGGTCGAAGCGATCGGCAATCTGCCCGGCGGGCAGGAACAGCAGCATCACCGGCAGAAACTGCGCCACGCCTATCCAGGCCAGCGTCATCACCGATCCGGTGCGCTCGTACAGATCCCAACCTACAGCGAGCGCCTGCATCTGCTGCAAGCCGGCAGTCATGAAGGTTGCCGAGGCAAATAATCGGAAATCGCGCAGCCCCAGGACTTCGCGGGGTGAATGCGTAATCTGGGTCATCGAATGAGAAAGCGGATCATCGGCGCGGATACGATGGTAGGAAGAAGGCGCGCAGGATACGCGAAACCATCGCTGGATGGGGATATTGGGATTTGATCGCGTACGGTTAGCATCCGCCGATTCCGGCCAAATGATGGGTTCACCATCGACATGAGCATATGCGACATGAACATATACGACATGAACAAATGCGAAATGAACCAATTTTTGATGCGCTTAGCTTCTGGATCGAGCGAGTACTTGCCTTGGCATTCGCCGCTGCCGTCATATTGAGCTTTGTCAATGTGATCGGCCGCTACGGGTTCGGCGTTGGCGTGATGTGGGCCGATGAAGTTCAAATCTACATCATGATCTGGATGGCATTTCTGGGCGCGGTGGTGGTGACCTGGCGCAGGGTGCATCTGAGGATGGACCTGTTTTTCAAAATGCTTCCCGCGCCCATGCAAAGATTCGCTCAACTTCTGGAGCTGGTAACTCTGATCACACTTGCGGGGGTTGTGGTATTTCTCTCCACCCAGGACACCTACAACATGTTGGCGTTAGGGCGCCTCTCCGACGCGGCGCAGGTGCCGATGTGGATTCCTCATAGCGGCATTGCGCTGGGGTTCAGTTTGACACTCTTGATCGCGTTGTTGCAACTGTGGCAATGGTTCTTCAAGCCGATGCAATCTCAATCCAGATGGAGTGGCAATCGATTTAATCAGGACACAGAGGGGCCTACGAAGCGCCTTCTCGGCCCGCGGCTTTTGATCAACAGCACCAGCGGAATCATCACTGCGAAACTCGCTGTGAGGAACCAGAACCCGGAGACGAACGCGGTGAGCTTGGATTGCGTGGCGACGTTGTTGGCGAGCAGCGCGATGCTTTGTGTCTGGGAATGCAGATCGAGGGATTGGAGATAAGCCTGCACCGCAGGGTTATAGGGATTGATCTGCCCACGCAGAATGCTCCATTGTGATTCGATTTCCCGCGCCAGGTAAGTGCTGGTGAGGGATACGCCCATCGCCGCGGTAATGGAGCGCACCAGGCTGTAGACGCCCGAGGCTTCTGCGGATTTTTCCTGGGGGATGGTGGAGAACGCCAGCGCGGATACCGGCACCCAGATAAGGCCGATACCCACCCCTTGCAGGAATAACGGCAGTAGCAGATCCATTGGTTCGATCTGCGCGTTGTAGCGCGTCATCATGTAAGAACCCGCCAATCCGATCAGCACGCCCGGCAGCGCGACCCATTTGGCGCTCATGCGGTCGGCGATGCGCCCCGAGATACTCATGCTCACCAGGCTGCCCACTCCACGCGCCATCAGCACCAGGCCCGCGGTCAGGGCTGGGTAGTGCAGCAGGTTGTCCAGAAACAGCGGTTGCAGGAAATTGCCGCCGAACATGGCAACGCCTGTCGCGCCCATCACCAGGCAGCCTAGTGAAAAATTCAGATCGCCGAATACGCGCACGTCAAATATCGGATGTTCATTGGGCCCCAGGCTGTGATTCAGAAATACCGCGAAGGCAATCACTGCAATCGCCATGCCCACGCAGATGAAAGTGGAATCGAACCAATCATCTCGATGGCCCCGGTCTAGCACGAACTGGAGAAAGCCCACGGCAAGTGCAAGACTCACCAGACCCAGCCAATCCATGCGACGTTGTTTCGTCATGGATTCCGGCACGAAGCGCGCGGCGAGCAGAAAGCCCAGAACGCCGATAGGAATGTTGATGTAGAAAAGCCAGCGCCAGTTGAACGTTTCAGTGAGATAGCCGCCCAACGTCGGCCCGAAGATGGGCGCGCCCACCACGCCCAGTCCCCACACCGCCATGGCGCGCGCCGCCTGGTGGCGAGGGTAGGCATCGGCGACGATGGTGCGCGATAAGGGCACGAAGGCCGCGCCCGACACGCCCTGCAGAATGCGGCACAACACCATCTGTTCGAGGCTGGTGGCCATGCTGCAAAGCCCGGAAGCGACGACGAATCCGGCTATCGACCAAAGCAGATAGGCGCGCCGCCCCAGTTTGTCATTCAGGTATCCGGTGAGCGGCAGCACGATCGACATCGCCACCATATAGGAGGTGAGCACCCAGCTAATGGTGTCGTTCGTTGCCCCCAGTTCCCCGGACATTACCGGAACGCTCACGTTCACGATAGTGCTCGATAGCATCATCATCACCGTGGGCGCCATCACCGCAATGATCAGCATCCAGCGGTCGGTCTGCGCGCCAAAGTTCTCCGATGCGGGTGCATTGACAGGGGCCGGCGTGGTGAGGGCCACGGCCTGCCTCAGTCCAGTCGTATGGTCACGGTGGCGGTGGCGCCCACGCGTGGCATGAACAGCGGATCGTATTCATTGAAGCGAATTTTTACCGGTATGCGCTGCGCCACTTTCACCCAGTTGCCGGTGGCATTCTGCGGCGGCAACAGCGAAAACGCGGTGCCGGTGCCGCTGCCAATGCTTTCGATGCGTCCCGCAAATTTGTGGCCCGGATACATATCGATGTGGATTTCCACGGGCATGCCAGGGTTCAGGCCCGGCAATTCGGTTTCCTTGAAATTGGCGTCCACCCAGAAGCTGCGGTCGGCGATGATGGCAAACAGCGTTTGACCGGGATTCACGGTAGTCCCGGCGGTGAGAGATTTATTCACGATCCATCCCGATTGCGGTGCGGACACCTGCGTTCGGTCGAGGTCGAGTTGCGCCTGAGCAAGCGTGGCTTGCGCGGCGGCCACCGCCGGCGACTGCGAATTTGCGGGAGCAATGAGCACGCGTGCCTTCTCAATGCGCGCCTTTGCCTGCTCGACCGCGGCACGGCCGCTGGTCACCTTCGATGCGGCGTCATCCACCGCTTGTCGCGCGAGGAATCCCTTGGCGACAAGGCTCTCGGCGCGGATCCTGGAACCTTCCGCGTTCTCCAGTTCGGAGGTCTGTCGCGCGAGTTCGGCTTCGAGCGCGCGCACTTCGGCGCCATCCTGCGACGATCCCTGTCTTGCCAGCGCCACTTGGGCGCGCGCCTTCTCCACATTGACTCGATAGGGCGCCGGATCGACATCGAACAGCACGGCGCCTTTCTTGATAAATTGATTGTCCTTCACGTGCATGGCGACGATGCGTCCCGAGACCTGCGCCGCGATCTGCGCCACCTCGGCGTTCACGTAGGCGTTGTCGGTGCTGCGGATATGCGTGGAGCGTTCCCAATAGACATAGCCGCCCGCGCCCAGAGCGGCTAGTAACAGCAGAAAAAAAATTCTGTTGACCATGAAATATTGCGGCGGCTAGCGCCGCGAGGCACGCGAGTCAGGCAAAGAAAGCGAACATACGCGCTTCTATGCTCTCCCGTGGCGGCGCATTGGCGGGTGTAGTCGGGTCTTCGAAAGAACAATGCGGCGTGAAACGCGCGCGGCCATCCTTTGCCGAATCGTAGACCTTGAATACAATGGCTTCTTCGGGCGTCATCGCCGAGAACTGATACCACTCGTGCGCCGGGTTGTGCAGGATTCGATAGGTTTCCCCGACCCGATGCGGATAGCGGCGCTCCGATGGAACCAGATCGGCGAATGCAACGCTGCGCGCATCGGCGATTGTCAGGGGGTTGCGGGAAATGGTTTTCAATGGTCGCCACACCTGAATGATGGCGAAGCGCCTGGCGAGCAGCGCGTCGGCTTCCTCAGGCAGGAGTTCTCTCACACGGCGGGGCGCGGATGCCTCGGTGTAGTCGTTGTGCACGTAGAACACCGGCTCCCGAAGCAACTTTTCTTCGCGGACGGCCAGATCGCCATGACGGATGGTGTGATCGAAGAGCACCGCGCGCGAAGCGCCCGAGACCTCGCATACCAGGCGCTCCATCTCCGGGTAATACACCGATTGCAGCTCTTCCTTGTCGAGAATATTTTCTACCGCAGTGCGATGCCGGGCGAGGCAAAAGCCATGTCTGTCCAGGTTGAACTGTGCCGCGTTCTGTCTGGCATCGCGAATGCGCATCGACTGCTTGTCGGGCGTGCCGGTAGAGCGGCCGTAAATATTGGCCGGACCAAAGGTTTCGTTGACCGGTTTGGTGCCGTCATCCAAGTGGTAGTTAAGCACTGCGGTGACGGCGTGATCCTGTTCAAGCACGGCTGCGTTCATGTGCGTTCTCCTGGGCATACTTCACAAAACATGTCAGCCTCGTTGTGACTTACGACCAACAAGGGATTTCGCGATATTAGACCGCTCTGATACTTTTTAGACCGCTCTGATACTTTCTAAAACTTTTCCGCCCAGGGGCGTAGATCGATCTCCCAGCTCCAGGCACTGCGCTGCTGCTGGTGTAGGTGAAGATAAGATTTGGCAATCTCCTCGGGCAGAAGTAGGCCGTCGTGCCCGCGATCGGCGCCGCGCGCGTCCGAGGGCGAGTTGCGTATGCCGCCGTCAATGATGAAATGCGCGACATGGATACCCTGTGGGCCTAGTTCGCGCGCCATGCTTTGCGCCAGGCCGCGCAGCGCAAATTTGCCCATGGCAAACGCTGAAGAATTGGCGAATCCCTTGATGCTTGCCGACGCGCCGGTGAAGAAAATGCTGCCGGTGCCGCGCGGGAGCATGAGCTTGGCCGATGCCTGTCCGACGAGAAATCCCGCATAGGCGCTGACTTGCAAGGTGCGCTGCACCTCGACCGGATCAAGGCCGGTGATTGCGCCACGGGAGCGGTAGTTGGCGTTGTAGACCACCAGGTCGGGCGCGCCCCACTGGGCGTCGACTTTGGCGAACAGTCGTTCCACGTCGGCCGGTATTGACGCGTCAGCCGCGATGGCAACAGCGCCAGTCTCTGATACCAGGCCGGCGAGTTTTTCGGTATTGCGTGCCGCGAGCACAACTCGCATGCCCTCGCGCGCAAATAGGCGCGCCAGCGAGGCGGACAGTCCTTTGCCGGCACCGACAATCAGTGCGCATCCGGAGGTGCTCATGTGGTGTGCTCCAATTTATTCCAGCATAAAATTCAAAACACGTATAAATGTCCAACAACAGGAGAGTAATACATAATAAAT
>CAMDFL010000093.1 GCA_945897475.1 Bordetella parapertussis | reverse complement strand
ACCATAGGGATTTATCTGCGGCCAAGTGATCGAACAGTGTAGCCGTCCATGTTCTCGGCAATCATTTCCATGGCGACGCCGATGGCGCCGCTCCAGTCGCCGATTTTTTCCTGCCTGATGATGCGCACCGATGGATACCAGGGCATGCGCTCGCCTTTGTCCAGGTAGCGCCATTCGGTGACAACAGGGGCTAAAACCCACGCCGGACGTCCCAACGCGCCCGACAAATGGACGACAGCGGTGCATACGCTCAATACGCCGTCCAAGGCGCACACCAGCGCCGCGGTCTGATCGTAATCATCGATCGCGTCCTGCCAATGCAAAAGTGAGATCCCGTGGCGTGTGCGCAATTGGTCCAGGTCCGAATCCACCGGTCCGTATTGCAGGCTCACGGCGCGAACCGGCGGTCGCAGGGACGCAAGCAACTGCTCGACTTCCATCGACCTCAAATGCTTGCGCGTGGTGCTCACGCCGCCGCGCCAGGACACGCCCAGATTGAATCCTTCGCCCAGGCCCAGCAACCTCTGCTTGCATTGCAGGACTTTTTCCGGATCGGCGAGCAGGTAGCCACGGTGAGGCGGAAAGTCATCCCAATGATTGCGAAACATCCCTGGAAGCTCGCCCATCGCAATCTGAAAATCGACCCCGCCCGCGGATAGCGTCCATGCCGGAGTTAATCCGTCTTGCGGACTCGCGTGGATGCTTGCGTCGGGAAATGAGCGTCTGAACAGGGTCACGAGTTTGGGATTGCATTCGATGACAGTGCGCTTCGCAAGCGCAATCGCCTGCCCGAAACAGGAAGCGAACATGATCTGGTCACCTATGCCTTGTTCGGCGTGGATCAACAGCGTCTTTCCATCGAGCGGCTCGCCGCGCCATTGCGGGAACCGATGCGCGCTGGGCGTCGCGAACCGGCTCAGGTGGCGGCTTGCGTAATCCCGCCAGCCTTGCGAGAACTCCCCCTGCTTGAGTTTCATGCAGGCGCGCACCAGTCGCGCCTCAGCGTCATTCGGGGCTACTAGCAAAGCGCGATCAATGAAGGCATAGCCATCCTGATACAGTCCCTGCTCGAGCAGAGTCCACCCCAGATTGACCAGCGCAGGCAGCCAATCGGGGTCAGCTGACAAGGCGCGTCTGAGCAGTTCGTCGGCACGCCCGAATTCGCCGAACTCGCGTCCCAATATCAGACCGAGTAGATTGGCGGCATCCCGATTCGCGGGATCACGCAGCACCAGCGGCTCCAGAATCCCAATCGCCGCCTGATGCTTGCCAGCGCGGTAATTCAGTTCCGCCGCATGCAGGCTCGCGCCAGCATGCCCCGGACAAACCTCCAGGAACGCATCGGCCACGGCGATGGCCTCAGAGCCCCGTCCCAGCACTTCCAGCGCCCGTGTTTTTCCCCGGCACGCAGCATAGCTATCGTTTTTGTAATGAAGCGCCAGATTAAACAGGTCGAGAGCCTGCGCGGCATCGCCCGATTCCAGCAGGAGCTCCCCCAACCGGCAATTCAGATCTACGTTATCCGGGAACCTGGACAAAGCCGATTCGATTTCCGCGCGGGCCTCGGGCACATGCCCCTGCGAGGAATTGCCATCGAAGTCGCTGCGCAGGCCACTAGGTGGGGAGCCGATTGCGGATGGCGCTCGCCCGATACCTGCCTTGATCCAGTCAAGTATTCCCAATTCGGCCCGCCGTTATTGACGAGCCACGAACAGCATGGCGTCGCGCTCGGCGCGCCATGCATCAGCGTATTCGCAAGCATCATAGTCTGGAAAATACGGCCCGCCTATGGTGAAATGGACTAGCGAAACGGCATTGTTCGGCGGGTCATATCCCACAAGATGGTTCCAACGGCCGGGAAGCGCGCCAATCAGTGCATCACTGTCCAGCCATTTGAACTGGTGCAATTCCAGGCCGCTTGCGGTATTTACATACTCGGGTGACAGGCGCCTGCAAAGCGAGTTGTTGAACAGCATGACACTAGACCAATTTTTTTTATCGTATGCGGTTTGTTCGGCCCCGAGAAACTTTCTTGACTCGATCGGTCGATGATCGTGCTTGACCAACTGCACCGCATAGCGCGGGTCACGCATCGCCCAAAGCGCGGCGATATCGTCCTGCATCAGCATGTCGCAATCCATGAAGATACTCCAACCCTCATAGTTGGAAAGATAGGGCGTGAGGAATCTGGAAAACGAAAAATCCGTGGACTGAAGCGGGTGCCTTTGCCGTGTCAGCACCTTGGGAAGCTGAGAAAGCATGATCGGGGTGATCGAGACAGGAACCGAACTGCGTCTCGATATGCTGTAGGTAAGCACGCTGCACGCGAGCGTTTCGCGAGGATCAAATCCGATGTATGCCCTTACCATTATTTTTTTCACCTCTGACGATCAGGGACAACAAAGACTTCAATTGATTTAGTGTGTTGGTCGCAATATTCGCGAAGCCTACCCCCAAGGATGCACCGGGTAAGGATTCTTTTCACGAAAAGCGAAAAAATGATATTGAAACGCATATTGAAACGCTTTGAAACCCGTTAAAACCCGTTAAATCGCGTTGAAACGCACTAAATTGACTCAAAAATCCATTGCTATAATGTGATTGCATCCCGCTGGAGCCGGTCGATTCACGTTAGATGAAATACACTAGGCGAGATACATCAGTCGAAACACGGCAGCCCAGGAGGAATTATTTAAATGTTCGCGAAATTATTTTCGTCCAGCAAGATTAATGATTTTGCCAAAAGCCTTGCTGCCGACATCGCCAAGCGCTATCCACCGGCGATAGCCAATAACCCGGAACAAATGATCTCTCACAAGCGTTTGACGACGATTCTGGAGGACACATTCAAACGCGCTGCGGAATTTCAAAAAGGACAAAAGCTCGGTTGGTTTGGACGAGCAAAGCTCGTCAATGAATTCAAGTGGGAACTCAAGGAAATCGGATACGAATCGAAATTCGTGGAGGTGGCAGAGGAGGGCTTGTTGGTTTATGTGACACGCGGACCGGAAGCCGTGCGTGGCGCCTGACCGGCGCGGTTTATATTCCTCCTCGCGGTAAGATCACGCCGATATTCATCGCGCCGAAGAACATCTCGCAGAAGTACATCGAGCCGCGCGAAACAGGCCTGCCTCAAACGACGCGCTCAGGGTTGATAGCCGGGGATGCGACTCTCGTCGACGGTATCGATTTGCGAGGCATTCATGAACCGTTCGGCATAACGCAGATAGACTTTTTGGCGGATAAATACGTCAAACAGATCCGGATCAATATGCCCATTTTTGCGAAAATTTCCCAGAATGGCCAGGGACTCTGACAGGGTTTTGCCGTTCTTGTAGGGCCTGTCGCACGCCGTCAAGGCCTCGAAAATATCCGCGATTCCCATGACCCGCGCCTGCACCGACATCTGATCCCGGGTCAATCCTCGCGGGTAGCCCTTGCCATCCATGCGCTCATGGTGCCCGCCCGCGTACTCGGGAACATTTTGCAAATGCTTGGGCCAGGGCAAGGCCTCCAGCATTTTGATGGTCGCTACAATGTGATGGTTGATGATTTCCCGCTCCGCGCCGGTCAGGGTGCCGCGGGCGATGCTTAAATTTTCGATTTCATTGTCGGAGAGGAAATTCGCGGCATTTCCGGATGGATCGGTCCATTGGTATTGCGAACCTATGCGGCTTACCCGCTCCTGGGCTTCCTTGGACATCGCTTCTCCCCCGACATTCGAGTGCCTTAAGAACTCTCGATCTTCGTCGCACCTTCTTATCGTCTCGCTCAGTTCCTGCTCGATTTTGTGGAAGCGCTCATCTCTGATCACATCGTCAACGCCAGACTGCCCCATGAGCTCTAGTTTTTCCTCCAAAGCGGTGATCTGAGCATCGCGTTTTATCACCTCGAATCGCGTATCCACCATGCCGATACGATCGATAATGGTTTCCAGTTTCGTCGACTTATCGACCACATGCACTGGTGTGGTTATTTTTCCGCAGTCGTGCAACATGCCAGCGATCTTGAGTTCATACCGGTCCTTGTCCGACATGCTGAATGCCCCAAGCGGGCCGGATCCGGATCCATTGACAGCCTCGGCCAGCATCATCGTCAGTTCAGGTACCCGCTGGCAATGTCCGCCGGTGTAGGGCGATTTATCGTCAATCGCGGTATTGATCAGATTGATGAAGGATTCGAACAGGCTCTCCAATTGATCGATCAATTGGCGGTTGGTGATCGCGATCGCCGCTTGCGACGATAAAGACTCGGCAAGACGTTGGTCGGCCTCTGAAAAAGGCGCGATTTCTTTGCTGTTTGGCAATAGTTGGTTGATTAATTGCAAAACCCCAATCGTCTCGCCCTGATGGTTTTTCATCGGAACAGTCAGGAACGACTTCGATCGATAGCCGGTTTTCTTGTCAAAATTTCGGGTCCCGGAAAAATCGAACCCCGCTTCGGTATACGCATCGGCAATGTTCACCGTCTTCCCGGTTACAGCGGCATAGGCTACAACCATTTTGTCGTTGGCAGAGCCATCCTTGCTGTAGAGATGAATGGGATAGAACGGCACCTCGACCCCGGTGGTTCCGCCCATCGCGATACCAAGAGAATCGGTGCGAACGATTGCGAAGCGCAGGCGATCCTTTTCGGTCAAATACAGAGAACCGCCATCCGCGCGTGTAATTGTTTTCGCCGCGATCAGGATCTTCTCGAGCAGCCCCTCGAGATTTTTCTCCTCCGACAAGGCCGAACCGATATCGTTGAGCTGTTCCAGCCGGAGAAACAGACTTTCTGTGGTATCCAAGCTTATTCCTCAGCCGCCCAAAAGGTAGTCTGCCTTTCGGCGAGAATCAAGAGGTAAAACAGGGGCATTCCAGGGCTACTTGATACAAACTGCCCGGACACAGACCATGTCGGTTATTCCTTGAAGGATTTTCTCAATACCGTCCATTTTCAAGGTTCGCATTCCATTCTCCAGGCACGCAGCGAGTATTTCTGCCACACGGGCGTGTTCCTGAATCAGTTTCTTTATCCCATCAGTGGCGATAAGCAGTTCATGCAAACCAGCCCGACCCTTATAACCGGTTTTACCGCAAGCGTCGCAACCTATTGGCTTGAAAAGATTGAATTGACCCTTTTCATTGCCATAGCTCTTCACCAGGTCTTTATAGACATTCTCGTAAGCCGATTTCGCATCCTTCTTGAATGGAGCGGTTGCGAGCAATTCCGAGCAGTACTCCTGCAGCATCTGCTTAATCTCATCAGGTCCGGGGTTATAGGCCTGTTTGCATTTGCCGCATAGTCGCTTAGCCAGGCGCTGAGCCAGGATACCCAGCAAGGCGTCGGCAAAGTTGAACGGGTCCATCCCCATATCGAGCAATCGGATAATCGATTCCGGCGCGCTGTTGGTATGCAAGGTCGCGAAAACCAGGTGCCCCGTAAGCGAGGCCTCGATGCCCGTCCCGGCGGTTTCCTTGTCCCGCATCTCACCGACCATGATGATGTCGGGATCCGCGCGCAGAAATGCCTTCATAACTACGGCAAAGTCCAAGCCTGCCTTCTTATTGACTTGCACCTGCCTCAACCCCTTCTGGGTAATTTCAACCGGATCCTCCGCTGTCCATATCTTGGTTTCCGGTTTATTCAAATATCCAAGCACCGAATGCAGCGTAGTTGTCTTGCCGGACCCGGTCGGACCACAAACGAAGAACAGCCCATAGGGCTTGCTGACCGCCTCCTTAAGCTTGGGAAGGTTGGAGGGAGAAACACCAAGCTTGTCGAGGGGGATAGGCTCGCCCGCGGCGAGAATCCGCATGACCACATCCTCCACCCCACCCGACGAGGGAATCGTTGCCACCCGCAGTTCGATATCCAGTGGTCCGAATTTCTTGAATTTGATCTTGCCGTCCTGCGGTCTCCTTTTTTCCGAAATATCCAGATCACACATGATTTTTAATCTTGCGACAAGCGCATTGCGGTATGACGCGGGTACCTCGATATAGGGCACCAGCGAGCCGTCCTTCCGGAAGCGAATTTCTGTCTTGCCCTTGCCAGGATAGGGTTCGATATGAATATCCGAAGCACCCTGGTTATAGGCATCAATCACGATCTTATTGACCAATTTGACCAACTCGTTATCCGCGGCCGCGGACACATCGTCCCCGGAGCCGGAATCCAGCACCTCGTCGTCGTCCAGTCCTTCCAGAATGTCTCCGATATCGCCGGAATCGAGCACTTCGGCGCCATAGAAAATATTGAGCGTTTCCTTGAATTCTTTCTGCGTCGTGACCTTGAATACCGGTTTGTGTTTGGGAAACACGTTATTGACGATTCGGGAGCTTTTTACCCGCTCAGGATCGAGACACAGAATGAGCAATCCTTCCTTGGCATCTTCGTAAGGCACCCACTGCTGCGACTCAACATATTCGCGCTTCAGGTTCTTCAACAAATCCATTGGCTTGAGTCGATCAGGTTTAAAGGGCTCATAGGGCACACCAAAAAACTTCCCAAGCGCCTGGCCAATAGAAATAGTTTTGACCTGAAATTCGTCCATCAACACGGTTTCAACATCGATCGCCTTCTTGCGGGCGGACCTCGCCGCCAATTCAAATTCCGCAGCGGAGATCACGGCATCGCTCACCAAAAAATCGTACTTGGTTTTCAGACCCTGCGGCTTCTGGCGTTGCTTGAAGGCGATTGCGAGGGTCTGGCACAACTCCATCACGCCTTCCTCGGCCATTGTGCCAAAGGGCATGCCTGCCTTGTTATTGATTATCTGCACGACGCCAATCAGTTCGGCGTTCGAAGCATCCAACACCGGCGCAACCAGCATCTGCTTGGTCCGATAGCCGGTGCGTTTATCGACTTCCTGCAAAAATCTCAAATTGGGGCTGATGACCTTGAGTTCGGCTTCGTCATAGACATCCCTGATAGCCATCATTTTTTTCGACAAAGCAACGTAGCCAGCCAGGGAATGTTCCGCGATCGGAAGCTTCAGGTCCTTGAACGAATTCAGCCCTGTCTTGACCTTCGAGACGATAGTTTGCTTGTCCTCGCCCAATGTGTAGATAGTCAGGCGGTCGGCATTAAACAGAATGCAAATGTCCGAGGAAACCTCCAACATGATTTCATCGACATTGCTTGTCGCGTGAATCTTGTTGGTTACCGCTTGCAGATTTTTGGAAAAATTCAGTCTGACGCTTACGTCAGCGCCTCCCACCGGTGCCGTATTCAGAACTGCGCTCATATTCGGCCCGCCTGTTCACATTATCGACTTCGATATAACATCAATACCATGTCGTTACAATATCAATAAAACATAAACGTGAATATGTACCGCCCTGCACTGAAATTGGCGGCTATTTTTCGTCGAAAACAGTAACCCCGTCCCAGTCCGGAGGTGGTGGATTGCGGCGCCATTCCGCCATTCGATTGGCGTACAACTCATACAAATAGCAGTCGGGGTTCATGCGTCGAAGATTCAGAAGCTGCAATTCGACCTGATCCCACTGCTGGGAACGATAGCTACTCAGGGTTTCCCGCCACAATTTCAATTCGTCCAGTTTTTCCTGGCCAACCTCGGTATCCAATCCAATCGGCTCGTAGACCGTCAGCGCTTCGTCCTTTCCCTTTACCTTGATCTTATCGACTTCCTTGAAAACGACGTCATTGACCAAGCCTTTAGTCACCTGCCCCACCAGCATACCGAGGCCGTAGTACTTGGTTCGGGCTTCCAATCGCGAGGCGACATTAACAGCGTCGCCCATGACCGTGTAGGCGCGGCGCACCTGGGAACCCATATCGCCAACCCGAACTGGGCCTGAGTTCACCCCAACCCCGATTTTCAGCTTCGGCCATCCGCGTGCCGCGAACTTCTCATTGAGTACCAAGCAATGCTTTTGCATATCCATGGCCGCCATCACGCCGTTACGCGCGTGCTGCGCATCATCCACTGGCGCTCCCCAGAACGCCATGATTGCGTCGCCGATGTACTTGTCCAGCGTTCCTTTATAGTCGTTTCGAATGATCGTGCTCATGGTGGTGAGATAGTCGTTGATGTACTCACGCAGGTCTTCAGGCGACAAGGCCTCGGAGATGCTGGTGAACCCGCGCACATCCGAAAACAGAATCGACAATACCGCGGCCTTCGGCTCCATGCTGTACTTCCCCGGGTTCTCAGCCATCTGGTTCACCAATTCGGGGGGCACATACTGTCCAAACAGTTCCGTGAACTGGCGTTTCGACCGCGTTTCGACAAAATAGCCGTACGACATGTTTAGCGCGAACAATGTAGCGGTCATCAACAAGCTCGACGCCAGAGGCAGGACCATTCCCAGGCCCGACCAGATGAGAATATTCAGACCGGTGATCATCAGCATGGCGAGCAGCGATACCAAGCTCGCCTTCAATGGCCCAAGAAATGGCACTAATATCGAGAGCGCTATTCCGCCAAGCAATAGCAAAAACACTTCCGCGCCAAGCATATAAGCTGGTTTTTGTTTGATCGTTCCGTTGAGAATGCCGGCGATCATATTGGCGTGTACTTCCACGCCAGGGTAGACGCTGCCCACGGGAGTGGATCGCAAATCCAGGAGCCCAGGTGCCGTCGTCCCAACCAGGGCTATTTTTCCCCGCAGGGTTTCTATGGGGACTTTTTCGAAATGCACATCCGCGAGAGAAATATAGGGATAACTGTAGCTAGGGCCACGATAAGGTACATACGCCGTAACTCTGTCGTCCACAGGTATCTTTATCGGCCCCACTTCCAGCCACTCCAAGCCGGAATAGTTTTCGGTGGCGACCAATTCCGACGCATAGCCAGCTTCGACTTTAGGCAGGGTAATGGCACTGCCTTTTTCCGCATCCATAAGGCCTATGAACAACCGAACCATGGCAAGCGAAAGCGCTTCGTAATAATTGCCATTGTATTCGGCGAGCAACGGGACGCGCCTCACCACACCATCCAAATCGACTTCAGGATTGAAATGGCCCGCACTCACAGCGCCGGCACTAATGCTGGGAATATTCGCCCCATAACCTCTCATGAGTGGGAACTTAATGTTCCGATTCGAAAATGTTCCCTTGGGCAATACCGGTTCCGGCAATACACCCGATTCTGTTGCATCCACATTGTTGTTGAAATAGTAGCCGAGCACCACTGGCCGCTCTTTAATCGCCTTGGCGAACAAGCCGTCGTAATCAAGACGGGCGCGCATCCCCTCCAAAGTTGAACGGAATTGCGGCACGTCGCGCAAATCCGTCTTGGCCAACTGATCGAGTACCTTGAGACCGGACCTCTCGTCCGGCTCGGCGAACACCACGTCGAATCCGACGATTGATACACCGTATTTGTCGAACAGCTTTTCCATGAGCGATGAAAGCCGGTTGCGGCTCCACGGCCATTGGCCAAGTTCGGGAATTGCCAGGCTTTTTTCGTCGATATCCAGAATGACGATGTTAGGGTCCACGCCTCCGGGCATGGTGAATCTCAAGCGGGCGTCGTAGATTATGTTGTCAAGCCGGGAAACAATGGGAATCGCACCAAATGGCCATTCAATGGTGTGCGCGACGAATATCAGTACGACGAGCAATCCCAGAACGATACGTACGAGATGTTGTTTCAAGCACTCTCTCCCTATGATCGGCGCACCAGCGCCGATCTGATCTTCAAGTCTTGAAGAAGAATTCCATCTTAACGCCCGCGAGTTCTATTGCGTCGTGATCGCCAAGCGCGTGCGCCTGAGCGTCCAGGATCTTGCCATTGACAACAGGAAAACTCGCGCCCTCGACGTGCGTGATGAAAAAGCCCTGCGGACGCCGGGTAATAACCGCCACCTGAACCCCCGGCTTACCCAGAGTTGTCAATGGTTTGGTCAACTCAAGCCGCCGTCCCGCGTTGGCTCCAGATAACAATTGCAGGACGCCGACTCGCTGCGGTGGGGGTACGGGCGCCGCCGGTACGGCCGTACCCGGAGCACCCAGAGCACCCACAACTCCCGCAGGGATCGCCGCAGCGACCGCGGGCGGGGGCCGCAATGCGCCAGGTCGCAATATCATTGTTTTTTCGAAATCCACGGCTTTTGCCGGGGCTGCGGCATCAGCGACAAATTTCAGTTTGTATTTTCCGAGCTCGATGAGGTCATTGTTTTGCAGAAAATGCTTCTTCACCGCCTGAGCATTCACCAGCGTGCCATTTGTGCTGCCAAGATCCTCCAGAAAGGAGTCCGCCAAAATAGTGACCACGACAGCGTGCTCGCCGCTGACGGCGAGGTTGTCGATTTGGATATCGTTGTGCGCCTTGCGACCGATGGTTGTTCGCTCCTTGCTCAGAGTGAACTCCTTCAACACCAGACCATCCATACTGAGAATCAGCTTCGCCATAGTAGTGTCCCCGTACTATCGTAGCCAACCAAACACTTTTGACAAAACTCCGCGCGGTGCTGGAAATTCGCGCAAAATTCGGATCAAAATTACTGAAACATTGTCTCTCCCGCCGTTGTCGTTGGCCATCTGCACCAGCTGCTGTACGCACAGCTCAAGATTGGCCCCCAACATCTGCAATGCATCACCAATGTCCTCGTCACTGACCATATCACAAAGGCCATCTGAACAGAGCAGGTATATATCTCCAAGCTTTGTTTCGTATTCGTGAATCTCCGTTTCGACGGTTGGTTCTATTCCCAAGGCGCGCGTAACCAGATTTTTGTTGGCCGCCACCTTTGCCTGCTCCTTGGTGATCAGCCCGCTGTCAATCTGCTCCTGAAGCACCGAATGATCACGCGTAATCTGTTCGAATTTCTCATCCCGATACAGGTATAGCCTTGAATCTCCGACGTGCGCGACGGCCATTTTGTTGTCGTAATACAGCGCCACCACCAGGGTCGTACCCATTCCCTCATACTGCGGCTGGCTTTGCGCAGCCTCGTAGATTGAAGTATTCGCCCTCGATACTTGATCGCGTAGAATCCGCTCGGCGACTGTTTTTCCCGTTGACGCCTCGATCATATAGGGTGGAGTCTGTTCAAGCAGTTGCTGCAGCTCGGTCGTAATTACCGTGGTGGCGATACCGCTTGCCACCTCTCCCGCGTTGTAGCCACCCATGCCGTCGGCCAATACTGCCAAGCCACGCGACGGGTCGCAGGCAATGGAGTCCTCGTTGTTGGTACGCACCATTCCGGGATCGGTGGCGCTGACGAATTCAAACATCTGCTCAAGGCTCATTGCGTATTCCACTTACAGGCTGATATCAAGGTCCGAACTGTTTGGCTTGGCCGCGCCTGGACTGGCGCTGCCTAAGGTCGCGCGAAGCGCGGTAGCAAATTCCTCGCCGGTCTGGTAACGCTGTTCAGCCTCCTTTGCCATAGACTTGTCCAAGAATGCCACCAAGGCCGGCGGTAGTGACGGATTAATCGTGAGTATATCGGGCGCATTTTCATTCGCGATTCTAAACATTAATTGCGCCATGGAATCTCCCTCGAACGGTAGTTTTCCACATGCCATCTGATAGAGGCTGACAGCCAGGGAAAAAAGATCGCTTTTGCCATCAACTTTTTTACCCGACAATTGCTCGGGCGACATGTACGAGGGGGTGCCCAGAACCATACCGGTCTTGGTTTTTGAGGAATCGGTGATTCGAGCGATACCAAAATCCGCAACCTTGACGGAGTCCGATTCCAGTTCGAACATGACGTTCGCAGGCTTGATGTCGCGGTGCACGATATTCTGAGAGTGAGCATAGCCCAGCGCGTCGGCCACCCGGGCGATGACCGAGACTACTTTTTCGATAGGAAGCAGGTTGTCGGGTTTGGTGTAGGGCACCAAATCCTTGCCCTTGAGAAGTTCCATGGCGATGTAGCAAAGGTCATGCTCCTCGCCACAATCATAAATGGTCACGATGTTGGGATGAGACAGGCGACCTGCAGTCTCGGCTTCGCGGAAGAACCGTTCCTTGACCTCAACTAGTTCGTCAGCCTCGAACTCCTGCGCCAAAGCCATTGTCTTGATCGCGACCACCCGCCCAATTTTTGGATCCTTGCCAAGGTACACCACACCCATCGCACCCTTGCCAAGTTCTTTCTCGATTTGATAGCGCCCGAGCATAGGTTTCTCTGCGCCGCCGCCGCCCTCGAGTATGCTGGCATTGGTTCGACCACCACCGCCGCCACCGAGAATGACGGTTTCCGACAACTGTTTGGAGCGCGCCAGCTTCTGCTCCAAATCGCGGAATTTCGGATTGAAATCGAACATATAACGAAACACCGACTCAGCCTTGTTGAACTGGCGCTTGCGCTCGAAATCGAGCGCAAGGTTATAAAGATTATCCATGACCGCGTCTTCCATGGGCGTCTTGCGAAAATAGTCGAAGGCCATGTCCAATTGTCCCTGCCCCTGAAACGCCAGACCCAGCATGCGATTGGAAGCCGCGGACTCCTGATCCGATTTCGCCTTACCCGCCTCGGTCATCACGAAACGCTTGGTGATCAACAACACATGCCCGATGACGAGCAAGGTCAAGGCCTGCATGAATTGCAACCACATTCCCTGGCTGGTCATGAGAACAAAATGAACGGCAAGGAGCAGCGCAACCAGCCCCAAGCTGACACCCGCACCCATGGCCGCCTTTAGCCGGGGAAGCAGCGCAATCAGGTAAGCGGCGATGAGCAGGATAACCAGGGTTTCGACCCAGCGTCCCCATGTGGGCGCGACGAAAAAATGTTCCTGCAGGATAGACGACACCGAATGCGCCTGGGTCAAAACTGACGGCAAAGCGGGCGAAATTGGAGTGACGGAAGTCTGCCCCACGCCTGCCGCAGTTGGGCCGATGAGTACGATCTTGTCCTGATAGGTCTCCGGTTTGATTTTCCCGGAGTACACGTCAAAGAACGAATCGACCCGAAATACTGAGCGACTATCCTGATCCTTGTAAAAATACGTAAACATCTGCAGCTCGGAGTCGGTCGCGATACGTAACTTGCCGATCTGAACGCCTTGGCCCAGGGTAACCTTGATGTCCTCCGGACCAAGGTTCAAACTCTTCGCGACCAACATCATAGACAAGGACGGATAGTATTGATCGAAAAACTGCAATACCAGTGGTTCTGTACGAGTACCGCCATCCGGATCTGCGCGGGAATTTAAATGGCCAATCGCCGCAGCTTTGTTACCAATATCCTCTATCTGCAATAGATTAACCCCGGACGCGGCTACAGGCGGATCACCGGTTCCCTGGTCTACTTTCGGCACGCGATTGCGCGTCACGTAATCCGCAAGAGGCTTGTCAGGTTTGCCCCTGGGCTCACCCAACTCAAACAATATTGGGAGCAACACATTCTTGGAATTGCCATAACTGACCGACAGCCTGCGATCCATGTTAAGCCTGTCCTCGGCCTCACGCAGCAAGCTACCCAGCTGGACCAGCTCCTCTGAGCCGGTAACGGCGGGCGGCTCGCCGTCCGCGCCAGGCGCGTACCCGCCAAATATCTCAAGCAACTTGTTAATGTAAGCCAGGCCCGCATCCACCTGCGGCTCACTGAAATAAACCAGGTTGCCAATCACTTTCGCACGGCCGAGCGTCAGCATGTCGGTCATCTTGGCATGCACCTCACGCGACCACGGCCAACGCCCGATATTGCGGATACTGGAGTCGTCAATCGCGATAACCACCACTTTGTCGCTTGCGGTTCGATTCGACGCCCGAACGCCCCAATCGTAAGCAGAACGTTCAAGACTTTGAATCAGCTGCCCCCCGCCGGCTAACAGCAGGACAAGCGAAACAGTCAGGCCAAGGAACCAATCCTTTTTCCAGAATCCGGACTTCATGGGTCCCCCTGAATTTTTTTATTGCGACTTACGTTTCTATGCGCCCATCCCTCCCAATCCTACTCTTTTTATGTCAGCCAGCGATTTCACTCACAAACCGTGTCTACTCAAAAACCGGCAGCGATGCACCAATCAGCTGAAATTTAGGTGTCGAATTTGCTCGCCGTCTGCATTCCACTTGCCGTCTGTATTCCCATTATTCTTGCAAGTTCGCCACCGGAAACCTTTTTGGTTTCCTCGCCTTTGGCGCGCAGCACCTCGATACGCCCACCCTGGGCGGTAACGAAAAAACTGTTGGGGCCCACTTCAGACACCTCGCCTATACGTGCCTTCACAGTACCAAAGGTGCGCGTGGGATGTTTTTTGCAATCGTAAATTTGAATGATCTTTCCATCCAGCGCAGTCCAGGCGCCGGGCGCCGGATTGCATCCGCGAATCAGGTTATGAACAAAATCCACATGGTTCGCCCAATTGATTTTCGCCTCCGCGGTCCGACACCAACCTTCATAGGAAGCCTGGGACTCATCCTGTATCACCTCCCGGTGCTGACCAGCCATGACCAGGTCCGCCGCCTCCACCAAGGCGGCAACCCCCATGGGAAACAGCCGATCGAAGTAGACCGTACCCAAAGTATCGTCCGGGCCAAGCGGGGTTTCCTTTTGAAGAATCACAGGACCTTCATCAAGGCCGTCGTTAGGGCGGAATATGCTCAGCCCGGTACCGGTATCGCCGCGAATGATGGGCCAGTTGATCGATGAAGGTCCGCGATACTTCGGCAATAACGAGGGGTGGTACTGGATCGTGCCCTTCTTTGGAATATTGACGAAATCCTGAGGAGCAAACTGCAATACGAAGGCCATGATGCCCAAGTCAACGTCAAGACCGCGAAGCGCGTCGTGCGCCTCCTTATCGCGTAACGACTTGAACTGAAAAACCTCCAACCCCGCAGCCAGCGCCGCCAATTTGAGCGGATCGGCTCTGGCCCCCTCTTTCTCCGGCGCGCAAAACACGCCCGCCACTGTATCGCCACGCGCGCGAAATGCTTCCAATACCGATTTGCCGAAATCCTGTTGCCCGATGATCGCGATTCTCATATTGGCCTCACGCTACTTTCTTGGGTGGCATGCTGAACGCGCCGGCTTTCTTCAAGCCTTCCACCTTTGTGGCGTCGTAACCAAGCACGGCTGTCAATACTTCTTCGGTGTGTTCACCCAACATCGGCGAACGCTCTATTTTCACCGGCGAAGCCGAAAGCTTGATCGGCATGCCCACGTTCCACCATTTTCCACGCTGCGGATGGTCTAGTTCCACGTACATCTCGCGCAGCTTCACATGCTCATCGTTGGCCAGATCCTCGGTGGACATGATCGGTCCGCAGGGAACGTCGAGCTCATTGAGAATGTTCATGAACTCGCGCTTGGAGTGCTTGCGTGCGAGTTCGCCGATCAACTCCCACATGTCGGCCTGGTAGCGGCGCCGCTCACCGATAGTGGCGAACTTCGGGTCCTTGGCAAGATTTGGAATCCCCAACTCCTCACCAATTCGGGCCGCCAGCGCCTCCCAAACCGCTTCCTGAACGACGATGTAGACGTAGTCGTTGGGCCCGCCAGGGCTGCAGCGAATGGCGTTGCCGAGTTGGCCACCGCCGGAATCGTTGCCCGCCCGCGGCGTCTCTCCCATACCTTTATGCGTAGGCACCGAGTACTCGGGAAGATCGCCGCGCGTCAAGCGCTGATGATCGCGCCACTTCACTCGACACAGATTCATCACCCCATCCATCATCGCAACTTCGACGTACTGCCCCTGGCCGGTGTGCTCGGCCTGCCGCAGCGCCGCAAGCAGTCCGATAGCCAGGTGCAAGCCCGTGCCCGAGTCGCCGATCTGCGCTCCAGTGACGAACGGCGGGCCTTCTGGCACGCCCGTGGTGCTCATGGCGCCACCCATCGCCTGCGCCACGTTCTCGTAGGCCTTGAATTCGGAGTACGGCCCGCTCGAGCCGAAGCCCTTGATCGAGCCCATAACAATCTTTGGATTGATCTCGTGGATCTTCTCCCAGGTGAAGCCGAAGCGGTCGAGCACGCCGGGGCCGAAGTTCTCCATGATGATGTCGCACTTGCCCAGAAGATCGACAAACACCGCTTTGCCTTCAGGGGTCTTCATGTTCACCGTGATCGAACGCTTGTTGCAGTTGAGCATGGTGAAGTAGAGCGAGTCCGCGTTCGGCACGTCGCGCAGTTGCCCACGTGTCGCGTCGCCCTGCGGTGGCTCGAATTTGATGACGTCCGCGCCCATCCAGGCAAGCAGCTGCGAGGCCGTCGGCCCCGCCTGCACATGCGTCATGTCAAGAATACGGACTCCCTTGAGTGCTTCCATTTCGTTCTCCAAAAATACTTCTTACTTTTCCCCTTGAATTGGGGAGATTACGAGGGGGCCGCCTGAACGAACGCTTTTCTTGTTCGTTGTCTCTTTATTTCTTTTTTGCGCTTGGATTCAGGCTGGTGATGCGACCGCTTTCGGTGCCTGCGGTCTCATCGATGACGGCATTGATAAGCGTCGGTTTTCTCGATCGAATCGCTTCTTCCATTGCTTTTCTCAACTCCTCCGGGGTGGTGGCATGAACGCCCACACCACCGAAGGCCTCCATCATCTTGTCGTAGCGCGCACCACGCACGAACACCGTCGGCGCCACATCGGGGCCGCCAGCAGGATTGACATCGGTTCCGCCGTAGACGCCATTGTTGTTGAACACCACCACGCACACCGGCAGCGCGTAGCGGCACAGGGTCTCAACTTCCATGCCGGAAAAACCGAACGCACTGTCGCCCTCAATGGCGATCACCTGCTCACCGCTCACCACTGCGGCAGCGACAGAAAAACCCATGCCGATACCCATGATGCCCCAAGTGCCGACATCCAGCCTCTTTCGCGGCTTATACATGTCGACGATGCTGCGGGTGAAGTCAAGCGCATTGGCGCCTTCATTGACCAATATCGCATCCGGGTTGGCACGCACGATGTCGCGCACTACATTCAAGGCGCTGTGGAAATTCATCGGCACGGGATTTTTGGCGAGGGTCTCCGCCATCTTCTCGATATTCTTGCCACGGCGCAAAGCGATTGCAGCAGTCCATTCGGCGGGCGGCTTGGCCCAGTCTGAACCAATGCCAGCGAGCAGCGAGGACACGCAGGAACCGATGTCACCGACCACCGGTGCGTCGATGGCAACGTTGCTGTCGGCCTCCTGTGGCGAGATGTCGATCTGGATGAATTTCTGGCCACCCCATGCCTTGGAGTGCTTGCCGCCCCAGGTCTTGCCTTTGCCATGCGATAACAACCAATTAAGGCGCGCCCCCACCAGCATCACCACATCCGCCTCGGGCAGTACAAAGGAGCGGGCGGCAGACGCGCACTGCTCGTGCGTATCGGGCAGCAAGCCCTTGGCCATGGACATCGGCAAGTAAGGAATGCCGGTGGTCTCGATCAGAGCGCGGATCTGGGCATCAGCCTGCGCATACGCCGCACCCTTGCCCAGCACGATCAGCGGCTTCTTTGCACCGCGCAACAGGTCGATGGCGCGGGCGATGGCGTCGGCGCCGGGAATCTGCTTGGGTGCAGGATCGACCACCTTGATGAGGGACCGCTTGCCAGCCTC
>CAMDFL010000092.1 GCA_945897475.1 Bordetella parapertussis | reverse complement strand
ATGCGAAAGCCACTCATCGTAACCGCGGTTCCTTTGAGCAATCCACTTGCAGAGTCGGTTTCGAATTGAATATCCGCAGTTTGCGCGAAGGCATCATGACGGTAAGCGATCGCCAGGGTCAGCGCTGCGGCGAGCAGCACGCCGACCAGAAGCAGTGCGATGATCTTTCCGCGAGCCGCCTCGCCGCGAAAATTATCCAAAGTGGTGAGGTCGGATTGTGGGTCAGCAGTCATGGCGAGCCATCATGCCAGAAGCAACAGCACAGCGAACACTTCCACCGCGCACACCCAGGTGAGACTGCCAATGCAGGCAGCCATGACCGCTTTGGGCACTTCTTGAATATCGGCCTTCACGGCGAGGCCGTGATAGCAGGATATGACGCCGATTCCCGCGCCGAATAGGGTGCCCTTGGCCAGCGTAAAAGGAATCTGCCACCACTGCGCCGCGTCGAGGAAGTGTCCCAGTTCGACCGCAAGTGGCGTCTGCAATGTATATGCTGTGGACAACAGCGCGGAAATAAAAGCGATGCACTGGAAATAGGCGACCAGCATAGTGCTGGCGAGCGCCAACCCCAGCACGCGCGGCAGTACCGGATGGACTTCGATCACGGCCTTGTTCCAGAGCGTGTCGTGTATGCCGCTGCGCAGGCGCATGAGCGCCAATTCGGCGCCAATGGCAACGCTGCTGCGCGCCACGATGACCAGGGCAGCGGCGAGCGGGGCGAGTTCGCGAAGGCCGCCCCACACCACCGCTTTCAGGGCGAGTTCGTTGTCGGCCCCGAGGCTCGCCAATGCACTGGTGACCGCGACGGCGCCAAACAAGAGGGCGAACAGCGAGATAAGTGGCAGCGCTCTGACGCCCGTGAAGTACATCTGCCGGGCCAGGGAGGATCGTACTTGGTCATTCTGCAGCATAGGAAACTGGTGCAATGCCAGCGAAAACGTGTCCAGATAGCCGAGTGCGATGCGTTGGGTGGTGGCGATCACTTTTTAATCCTGGTGAGCTCGGGGATTGTAACGCCACACATGAAAGGCATGATGCCGGCTATGTGTTTTGGGGCCAAAGGGTCGCCGGCCATTTTGCTGCTGCGGGTAGAATTCACGCACCATGAATATTCAGACCCAAGCGGTAGTTGATCAAGCGGCATTTAAAATTCCACTGTCAGTTCTGGTGGTGATCTACACGGTGGATCTGGAGGTGCTTTTGATTGAACGCGCTGACTGGCCGGGCTTCTGGCAATCGGTGACCGGAAGCGTTGATCATGGGGAGGATGATTTTTTTCAGACCGCGCTGCGCGAAGTCCAAGAGGAAACCGCGATCGATGCGAGCCGCTATCCGCTTACCGATTGGGGCATCGAGAATCGTTTCGAGATCTACGAAAACCGGCGCAAGCGCTATCCGCCGGGCACCACGCACAACACCGAACGGGTGTTCGGATTGCAATTACCCGCCTCGCTGCCTGTGACGCTTGCACCGGCCGAACACACGCGGCTTCAGTGGCTGCCCTGGCGCGAGGCGGCAGGACTCTGCTTTTCCTGGAGTAATCGCGACGCGGTTCTGATGTTGCCCGAAAGAATCCTGGGGCAGTCGTGACTCGCGCCGCTGTGCTTGGCGCCGCGCTTCGTGCCGTGCATGGAATATGCCTGGTGCTGTTCGCTGTTTTCTGCGGTGTGGCGCACGCTCAGATGGTAGCGTCCGAAATCCTGTTTACGGTCAGTCGCGATGGCGATTTCGTCGTTGTCGATGCACGCGTGGATTTGCCGGTGTCGCCGGCCATGGCTTGGTCTGTGTTGACCGATTACGAGAAATATCCGAGTTTCATATCCACCATGCGCGAATCGAAAATCGTCTCGCGTGGTCCGGATGGCCTGGTAGTGGATCAGAAGGGCAGTTTTGGGTTCTTGTTTTTTACACAGGATATCGAGGTGCGCATGCTCATTTCCGAGACGTTTCCCAGTGTTATAGAGGCGCGCTCCCTGAGCGGCAGCTTTCGTGACATACGTGGTCGTTATGATTTGCAGTCTCTGGGTAATGGTGTGCGATTGCAATATTCGGGCCGGCTATTACCCGAATTCCGCTTGCCGCCCATTGTTGGTATCAGCGTGGTCCACTATGTAATGCAAAAAAATTTCACCGAGATGGTCGACGAGATTTTGCGTCGCGATACAGTCGCGCGAAGACCTGCCAAGATCGGGGAATAATCGATGATCACGGGCAAGACATTGCTGCTGGGCCTGGTCTTTTTGACCAGTGGCTGCGCCGGGCTGGACATCTACCAGGCAGATCCCGTATCCGGCCATCTTGGCGACACATCGCGGGAAGAAACGGCACGTTGCGCGCGTCTTTTCGCAGAGCTTGACCGTGCCGTTGACGCATGGGGTGTGCGCGATGCGCGTGGGACGCACCTCGCAGGCTATCCTTATCTGCGCGGTGACAGGATCCTTGTGGCCTTGTCGCGCCAGGTGGGCGAAGGTGATTCCCTGACCGCCTGGATACGTTCGGCGGCATTGCTGGATGAAACTTCGCGTCGCAATGAAATCGCAGCGCTGCCGCTGCAAGCCCTTGAGAGTCTTTCGTCAGGATCACGCGATGCGATCGAAAAGTCATCGCGACACTGCCGATTGCAACTCGCCGCCGCCGATTTGGGCGACCCAAACGCGCGGGCACGACTGCGCGAACTCGCGCGGGTTCCACCCGAGTACCAGATTTGGAAGCGCGCCCTGGGCCTATACCCGCTGACGCGAATCGCTTTTGCAAAGGGTGTGCGCGATTGGCAAGCTGCAACTGAAGGCGTATTCAACACGCCGCTGGCCGCGTTGCCAAAGAAGGGCAAACCCGTCATGTATGCGCCACCGCTTGGAGCTCAGGCTGCGGGAGATCTGTCGACCTTGTTTTCCGACGCCGCACGCGACGCGCTTGGGCTCCTTGCATGGAACGACAACGATCTCGAGGCTTTGTTCTCCTTATATGCGCCGCGCATTCTGGTGGACGAGGCAAGCCACGACGACCGCATCGGCGCACTTGAGTACGATGCCGAGGCCCGCCTCTGGGTCAACACCTTCAGGCCAGTGGTCTATCGGCGTATCAGCCACACATTCCTCGGCGGGCGCTGGCTGCCACAATTTGTGTATTCGTTCTGGTTTCCCGCCCGTACCGCAGAGCCCGGCATCGATTTGTTGGCCGGGCGCTTCGATGGATTGATCTGGCGCGTGACCGTTGGGCCGGACGGCCATCCACTGGTGTTCGACACCATCCACATGTGCGGCTGTTATCACCTTTTCTTTCCCACCGAAGCGGTACATGCACGCGCGCAACCGGATAGCATTGATGAGACGCTGTTCTCGCCCCAGTCGCTGCCGCGCGTGCGGGCGGGAGAATCGTTGGTGCTGCATTTGGAAGCGGGAACGCATTATCTTCGGCGTGTGTCGCATGAGGGAGTGGCACCCGAAGCCCATCTCTATGAGTTTGCCGACGATGACGATCTGCGCTCGCTGCGCTTGGCCGATCCTCTCCCGGGTGGTCCGGGGCGGCGCAGCGCGTTTGGACCCGATGGAATCATCGCCGGCAGCGAACGAAGTGAGCGTTTTTTATTCTGGCCTATGGGCGTGGATAACGCGGGCGCGATGCGCCAGTGGGGTAGGCACGCCACTGCTTTCGTGGGGATGCGGCACTTCGATGACCCGGGCTTGTTCGAGAACTATTTCGAAATTCGGCATTAGCGGCGGTGGCACTCGCTGCGCCGCTACGCGATTGAGCATCGGGCTGCACATTTTCTCTGCACCGCATTCACCTTCAAGCCAATCCCTGCGCATGGCTCGTTCCGCTATTGAACTCTCGGGCTTCGATTCAGTTTTCGAATTTCGCGAATCGTAGATTCGCGTACACGACTTTGCCACCGACCATGGTGAGCACCGATTCGAGTTCCGAGATTTGTTCTACTGGCACGGTGAGATAGTCGCGCGACAGTACGGCCAGATCGGCCAGCTTGCCTGGCGCCAGCGATCCGCGTCGCGTATCGTCCTGCACGAACCATGCACTGCCAAGAGTATAAAGACGCAGGGCCTCCTCACGGCTGAGCAACTGTTCGGGGCCGCGTGTTGCCATGCCCGACACCGATTTGCCGTCGACCAGCCAGCGCAGCGCCACCATGGGGTTATAGGAGGCGACGCGATGCGCGTCGGTGCCCATGCCGATGTTGACGCCCACATTCATTCCGGTCTTCACGGGTGGCGTTCGGCGAAGCCCCTCTGCACCTTCGGTTTTTAGATAGCGTTCAGCGCTGTAGTAGGTGCTGTTCTGCACCGCCCAGCCGATGCCCAGGTCCTTCATGCGCCGCAGGTTCGCCTCCGAGGCATTGTTCAGGTGCGCGATGAACCATCGCAATCCGGTGATGGGGATTTCCTTATTGAGTCGCTCGAACACCGATAGTGCTTCACCCACCGAGCGGTCGTTCTCCCAGTGAATCTGCAATGACAGGCGTTTCTCGGCTGCCCACTTGGCGGCGCGGTAAAACTCCTCGCGGTCTTTCTCCGTGGGCTTGTCATTGTTATACATGCCCAGGGTAACGGCTTCGCCGATGCCGATGAAGCGCAGCATGTCATCGCCCATGCCCATGGGGAGCAATTGCGTGAGCGCCTGGAATTCTTCGAGTTCGCGGCCCGCGTTCTGCGAGAAGATGCTGTAGGCGATTCGCACGCTGAGTTTTTTCTCCTGCCATAAGCGAAACAAGGCCTGGTAGTCCTTCGCATAAACATTTCGGCCGCCTGGATCGGCGAACCCTGTGAGGCCCAGGCGATTGAGTTCGCGGAAGAACTTGGCAGTTCCTTCGGCCTGTTGTTCAAGCGTAGGTTGCGGTAAGCGATCAAAAACCGCGGATATTGCAAAGGCGCTGCCAACGATGCCACCGCTTGGATTACCCGAAGTGTCGCGCTCCAGCTTTGCGCCAAGTGTCAGATCGGCGTCGCTCGAAATATTGAGGGCCTTGAGTGCTAGCGGATTGAGAAGAGCCCATTGATAGAATAATTGGATATAGACCGGGTTGTTGGGCGCCGCAGCGATCAACTCAGCCTGAGTGGGGCGACGCTTTTCACCGAACTGCTGTTCGGTCCAGCCGCCGGCGACGATGATCCATTGCCCTGCGGGCTTGCTGCGGGCGGCGCCTCGCAAGCGAGCCAGTGCTTCGTCGATGCTGGCAGCGCCTATCCAGTTGACCTCGGTGCCGAAAGTCTGACCGGCGCGTATGCCGTGAAGATGCGAGTCGATCATGCCTGGGATGACAGTGCGGCCGCCCAGATCGATGACTCGCGTGCCGCGGCCGGCAAGTCGGCTGATCTGTGCGGTGGTCCCTGTCGCTACGATCTTGCCATCGCGCACCGCGAGCGCCTGGCGCACACTGTTGTTCGCGTCTTGCGTCAGGATCTTGCCGTTGGTGAGTAAGGTATCGGCGCCCTGGGCAAATACGAGGCAAGGAAGCACGAGCAATGATGCGGCTATCCAGTCGGACAATCCTTGTTTCATCACATGCCTCCTTGGGTGAGACTTAGCTTACTCGTGATCCACTTGTATCGCCACCAGGAATCGGGAAACCAGGTTGTAGGCGGCGACCGTAGCCACCAGTTCCATGGTTTCCCTGTCAGGGAAGTGTTCGCGCACCGCGTCGAACACCGCTTCGGGTACCAGAATGTCACGCGTCATGGCATCGGTGCAAGCTAGCACCGCGCGATCAGCCGCAGTGAAATCGAGAGGCACGTGGCCGGCACGCATTTCATCCAACTGCGCCTGGGTCACACCTTCTTTTATCGCGAAAGGGCAGTGCGCATTGAATTCATAATCGGCGCCGTTCAAGACAGCCACTCGAAGGATAGCCAGTTCGCGGGCCCGGCCCGGCAACTGGCATTGCTGCCGGATGGCGGTGAGAAACGCACGCCAACCGTCGGCCACGGGCGGGCTGTGCAGCAGCATGCGATACAGATTCAACATTTTGCCGCCACGCTCGGCCTTGATGCGCTCGGCGACGGGCGCAACATCGGGGCGAGATAAATCGGGATAGGGAAGTCTTGCCATGTTGTTTATCTTTCCGTAGTGACGCGCTCGGGCGAGCGATGGCGCCTGGATTATTTGGCGACGAATGATCCCGTCACGCCTTGCCCCGCTGTGGTTTTAAGATTAAAAGATGAGACCATCCCCGCGCCGCTTGGCCCGATAGGCGTGCCTTGCGCCTTGCCAGTCGCACTTGCTCCGGCCCCCGTTCCTGCGAGATTGATGCCGGTCGCGCTGAATTGCGTCAGTGGGACACCGCTCCCGGTGCAGCCGGTGCAATTTCCGGTCCATGTGCGTGCCTGGGCGTCCACCGCCTGAAGGTTATAGCCGGTCAAATTTCCATTGTTGACGGTGATGCTGACCGAGGTGACCGCGCCGCCGAATACGCCGTTTTCCGAGATGAGCTTGGTGCTCCCGAGCACGTTGCTGTAGCTGCCGCTCAGCGTATTGACGGCGGCTTGCGGTGTGCCTTGCGCGCTCATGAAGTGGAAAAACGGCACTGCGCGCGAACCAGTGGGTGCAGTGATGTTGCCGCCGGCGTAGATTCCCCATTGAATGGCAACCTGTGCTGGGCCGTCGCTTAGGACCGCGCTTCCGGGGGCGACGTTCGGCGCGCTGGATCGGGTATAGCTGAATCCGTCGCTGGATCGAGCTACCTGGGCAACGAGGCCATCCTGACCGAATAATATCGATGCACCAGCCTCTCCTTGAATCAACAAACCGGCGCTAATGCCATTCGAAGGGTTGTAATCGCCGCCCACAAATACGGTGCTATTAGGCGCCATTGTGAGAGCTTGTGTGGTCGATGAGGGGAGGGGGATGCTGCCGGCCGAAGCCATTGGGGGAGGAGGTTCAACCCTTGGGGCCGGGCCTTGATTCTGAAAGCCCATGGATTGTTTTTGTGCATCGGCCATCATCGGGCCACCGGGTTGATTCTGAAAGCCAATGGCTGGTTTTTCCCCCTCGCCGGGGGGGGGGCCACCGGCTTGTTTTTGTTGCTCCTGCCGCTGTTGTTGCTGTCGTTGTTGTTGTTGCTGCTGTTGCTGTTGCGGTTGTTGCGCGATACGCCGCTGGTCGTTGGGGGTCGATTCGCGCCCCTGCCGGCGGTTATCGCGACCCTGCTGTTGCGGCGTTGCTCTAAGGAACGGCGGCACGGTCTGAAGTCGCACCGGTGCGATGCCGACGGCGAAAGCGGCAAACCCGACTTGGTTGGGCCCTATATTAATTCGACCTGCTTTGGATTCCATGTAGGTTTCGCCCACATTGACCTTGTTATAGGTGCCTGGGACGCCCAAGGCTGTTTCCCCTGGGGCAGGCACCGGTATGTGCACGATCTCGTGGTCAGTGCCGCGAATGCCGATGGTGGCGCTGGGCGAGGACACCACCAATCGATCCTTATTAACGCTTCCGATGGCACCGGTGAGCGTGCGAAAGCCGCCGTGCGCCAATGCCAGGGCGCCGCGCTCCTTGCCATCCTCGCGGCCGGAATATTGATAGGTTTCGATCTTTAACCGGGAGTCTGGTCGTATGGCGACCAAAGCCCCGTCAATCATGCGCAGTTGCACGCTGGCGCCTCGACCGGTAACCAGCGTGTCACCTTCGTTGAATTGGGCGCCTTTTTGCGCAGGGCGTTCGCCGCCAGTGGATAGGATGATGCGTGCGTCGCCATACACGAATTGGATGAATCCAGCCTCGGCGTATGCGTTTGTAGTGTACAGGGCGTTTGCGGTGCAAAGGACGCCCAGCACCATCACTAGGGTACGCAGGGGATTGTTGGTTTTCATCGGAGCTCCCGGAAATGTTTGCTGCGGTGTTGCGTCTGAATCGCGACTTTATGCCGCGTCGCGAGCTAGCGAAAATCCCGGCGCAGCGTGATCGATCCCTCGTACCGGTCGAAATCGTTGATCACGAGCGTGGAATCGTTGCGGGTATAGCTAATTTGAGGGCGCAGCAACCAGTCACGATTGATCTGCCAATTAACGCCTGTCGCGAGGTCGTATTGGTAATCTCGACGAGTAGCGACATAAGTCGGGTTTTCCAGTGAGTAAGTCGATTTTTGTGACGATACGGATGCGAACCAGTCTGCCGCAGGCATCAGCGCCCGTTGCATACCAATGCGCGCCCCATGTAGTCGCTTGTCACCGTCAGCGCGGCTGTCGGTGGCCACATCGACGCCGCGAAACATGCTCGCAAAGGCGAAGGTGCGGGTGCCCTCATCAATGACGCGAACGCCACCCAAGCCTGCCATAAAAACATTGGAACTGTTGCTGCGCGACGCGGCCTGCAGATTTCGGCCGCGGGAGTCCTGGCCAAAAAATGAGATTTGAGTGCGTGTATCCAGCGTACGTCGCCACTCGGCCACGACATTCTGCGTGTTTCGATATGACGCATTGTCCAGGTCATATCGGTTCTGCGCCAGGTTGAGGCGCAAGGTATCGCGCTCCCCGGCGTACTGTGCACCGACGCGCATATCCACGGACTGACTGTCGAAGGTATCGGCACGGTAGTTGGCGCGGCGCTTAGCGTCCGCGCCACCCAGAAGGCTGAATCGTTCGCTCAGGGCATAACTGGCGTCAACGCCGCCACCAAAGGAAAGAAAATTATCTCCCCGCTTCACGCTGTTGGTGTCCAGCGTCAGACTTGCCGCAAATAAGGGAATGAATAAAGATCCTTGCGCGGTCGAGCTATTGACATTCGAATCCCGGCCGAGCGTGGTGTCGGCGTATCCAGTGATCCGCAACGACTTGCCGCTGGTTTGTTTATCGATCGCCGCCATATATTGGTCGATGGTCGTTTGCGCCGCGGGTGGGGGCGCGAAGCGGCGCGCCGATTCGAACTCGATGCGCGCCCGGTCGAGGTCACCCAAGGCGAAATAGGCGCGGCCCATATCCAGTCGAGCGGCAGCGTGGTTGGGGTTGACTGCCAGCACGCGCTCAAATATCAGCGTGGCGAGATCGGCTTTCCCGGATTCCAACGCAGCCACGCCAAGGATGTAGTCGAAATCTTCCTGGCCAGCCTGTTCAAATTCATGAGCCAGCAGCAAGCGGTAGGCGTCTTCTGCTTTGCCTTCGCGAAGCAGGCGCTCCGCCTGGGGGATATCGAGGCGCATCTGGGGTGCTTTGGGCTGCGCTTGGGCAGTGGTGCACGTCAAAGCGATTAGCGATGTGACGATTAGCGATCTGACAATTTGCGATGTGATAATTTGCCAGAAGGCGGCAAGCGAGGCGACGGCATTTCTCATTGCAAACCATTTGAAATGGTTTAGGGGAGTTTCCATGCTGCCGTTTCTCGATTGGGGTAAATAAAATATTATTTAAATTTGTTATAAATGTCAATGGGTTGCATATAAAATTTAATGTTAATTACAAAGAAATGTTGTGGTTCTGGATTGGGTGCGGGGTAGCCCGGGCGCGTCATGCGCGTAGTAATCGGGCCATGCCCGCAAATCGCCCTGAAGTCGCTGGAAAAATTGCGTATCAGATCAATTGGTTAGCGAGAGCGACTTGAGAGCAATTTATAGACTCATCTGAGATGCGTTCAACGCAATAAATTCGTGAGTGAAAGACGGCCATCCGGCGTGGCAACAACGATCAGCGTGTTGCCGTTTCGCAGGACGAAGGTGGACTCGGGATTGAAGCGCCACTGTTCGCCGTCTCTCACCGCGATCACCACGTAATCATGATTGCGCAAGGCCAGATCGCCGATTTTGGTGCCTACGTGGTCCGCCGAAACATGTACTTCCTCGACGCGAAGGCGGTCATCGGTGCGCAGCATTTCATCCAGAAAACTCACCACCTGCGGTCGAATCATGCTGGAGGCAATGCGCATTGCGCCGGTGAAATCGGGAGAGACAATAGCGTCTGCCCCTACTTTTTTCATTTTCTCGGTGAAATTGATTTCGCGGCAGCGGGCAACCACGCGCGCCGATGCGTTCAACTGCTTGGCTGTCAGGGTAATCACCAGATTCTTGCTGTCGTCGCCGGTAATCGCGAATACGCCCGCCGCTCTATGCACGCCAGCGGCGATCAGAAGCTCGTCCTCGCTGGCGTCGCCTCGCAGATAAAGACCGCCAGGATATTTTTCCCGATAGGCGTCGATTTGCTTTTGGTCGGTCTCGACGACGACGAAAGATCGGTTGGTGACGGTCAATTCGCTGGCCACGTTGGCGCCTATGCGGCCCATGCCGCAAATAATAAAGTGAGCGTCCATATCCTCGATTTTCAACATCATGCGTCGCCTTCCAAATTCAGAATTCAAGTCGCCGGTGATAATAAAAGCCGTCATAACCGACATGACATATCCCATATTCGCAATACCTGCGAATGCCAGCACCATGGTGAAACCGCGGCCAAGTGGGCTATTACTCAGATCGACAACTTCGCCGTAGCCTATGGTCGCGATGGTGATGAATGTCATGTATAGGGCATCGAGTAGCGTCGTTTGCTCACCGCCAATGATCATGTATCCGATGGTGCCCACCACGTGCAGGCCCAACAGGATGGCGAATGGCCAGGCCATTCGATTGCGGATCTGGTCGAAGATCAGGCGTGACAAGGAAACTTGGGATTGCCTGATATTGAGTCTGAGGGGCGGTGATTGCATGATGCGAATGCTACATGGTGACAGAGGTGAGTGTAACGGGCGCACTGGGATTTCAGTGCGCGCACATTGCATTCGTCAAGCGCCATCGAGTGCGGCGCCGGGCAACGCGT
This sequence comes from Bordetella parapertussis, assembly GCA_945897475.1. Classification (GTDB taxonomy): domain Bacteria; phylum Pseudomonadota; class Gammaproteobacteria; order Burkholderiales; family SG8-39; genus 2-02-FULL-62-17. The sequence continues at coordinate 6,763 of CAMDFL010000092.1, read as the reverse complement.
CAATCAGAATGCCATTCCCATGGGAATTCACCCGGATACGCATCGATGGCAGTTCGCTACGATCTTTTCCTACATGAAATTCCGGCGAGCGCCGACTTTATCTTGCTTGACCACCGCCGTAGACTTCCCTTCGTTAAAATCTTTTCGGGAAAGGAAGCAAAATCATGAAAGACATTCATTCTTTGCCGCGCCGCTACGCACTGATTCTCGACCAGACCGAGATTCGTAAACTCCTGCGTAAGGTCGAGTCGCTTGATTTGCCGCGTCGGGAATGCCATCCGCTGGACCATTACAACGGAAGAAAGGTGAGTTCGGAACTGGCCCGCTTCGATGCCGCAGTCGATCGCGAGTTGGTCGAAGACGATGCACTCTTGCTCAAGCCTGTCGCGGCGCCGTCTCGGCCGCGCGTATGTGTCGAGAGCGACGACGATTTGGGCGATGAGTGGGATAGTTAGACCAGGCCGACTTGTTTTCGATCCGGGCGCTAAGCCTCCGTGAGGCGTGAAAATCCGGGTGTCGCCGTGGCGTGGCAATATAAGAGCTGGATTGCCTCCCCTCGGAGATTGAATGGACGACATCGTCGCGCGCGCGATGCACAAATGGCCGGACGTACCGAACGTGTTCGGATGGTTACGGCTTGATCGGCGCGGCAACTGGCTGGTCAAGTCGCGTTCCGCCGCGTTCGAGCGCATCGGCAATCGCGCTGTGATCGATTTTATCGGACGCAATTATGCGGCCGACTTGCAGGGACGCTGGTTTTTCCAGAACGGGCCGCAGCGCGTGTATGTCTCGCTCGATTACACCCCTTGGGTATTTCGTTTGTCCGACAATACGGATTCTCTGCTTGCCCAGAATGAGAGCGCCGTGGGCGCCCCCAAATCACTCCTGCTTGACGAGGCCGGAGCATTGCTCCTCGATTGCGCGATGGGCATAGGCGTGATCAGCGACCGCGATCTCGCGCCGCTTGTCGAGAGGATAGCAAGGGAAAACCCGATTCTTGCGGGTGGCGAGGCGCTTCAATTGCTGGCCGACGCGCCCATGCCACCGCCATTGAAACTATTTGGCGACGAGATTTCATTGGGACGAATTCAATCCAATGCAGTTTCCGACAGGTTTGGCTTCGATCCCAGTCCCCTGGCGCCGCCGGGCGAGCCAGATTGCTGAATATCCGATTGCTGAGTACTGTTCGCGGGACACCTTGCTTGAGGTAGTCTTCGTCGCCTCAATAGAGAAAAGGTTGCATGAAATGCTTAGTCCGCGAGCGACGGTTTATTTTTTGATACTGATGAGCTTGGCTGGTTGCGGCACCGTCGAGAGAGTCGGCGAGTGGTGGCGGGGCGAGGGCAGCGAAGCGCCGCGCCTGGCGCCTGGCGCGGTGGAATATCTTTGCGAAGGAAACAAAACCTTTCAGGCACGATTCGATTCGTCCACGGGAATCGCCTGGATAAAATTCCCTGATCGTGAATTTCGACTTGACGCAGTGCCTGGCACGGTCGCGGGTCGATACACTAACGGCCGAACAACGCTCAATACCAAGGGCGACGAAGCGTTTCTTACCGAGGGCACCGCCGTGAGCCATGCCAGTTGCAAGCGCGCGTCGACGGGCTGATTTGACGCGCCAGCGCGGCGGCACGTCACAACTACAGATGCGGTGTTGATTCAACGGCAACTGGCTTGGAATAGGCTGGCATTATGGAACACGGTGGAGCATTTCTGATCCAAAGCATCGTATTTCTTGCTTCGGCGGTGCTCGCCGTGGTGATTTCGCACCGCTTGGGCCTGGGCTCGGTCGCCGGCTACATTCTGGCCGGCATCGCGATCGGCCCCTTTGGCTTGAAGCTGATCGACAAAGTCGAGGACGTGCGGCCCTTTGCGGAACTGGGCGTGGTGTTCCTCCTGTTCGTCATTGGCCTGGAACTGGAGCCCAAGCGCCTTTGGCGTCTGCGCGTGCGCCTTCTGTCGCTGGGTATTTCACAGGTCGTCGGGTCGATCGTCTTGATCGCCGCGGTGGCCTGGCTGGCGGGCATCGACTTGCGCATCGGTATTCTCGCCGGCATGGCGCTCGCGCTTTCTTCGACGGCACTGGCGCTGCAATCGCTCACCGAGCGCGGTGCGCTGCAAAACAAGGGTGGCCAGGCGGTATTCGCAATCCTGTTGTTCCAGGATATCGCGGTCATCCCGATGCTCGCGCTGCTGCCGCTGCTGGGGGCCAGCGGCAGCAGCGCTGGCTTCTCTTGGGAGGGGCTTGGTTTTGCCGGCGCGGTGATCGCAGCCACTCTGGTTGGCGGCCACTTTCTCGCTCGGCCGGTATTTCGCCACATCGCGCGCACCCGGCAGCGCGAGATTTTCACCGCCTTCGCGCTGCTGCTGGTTTTGGGCATCGCTTGGGGATTTGAGTCGGCAGGGCTGTCGATGGCACTGGGTACGTTTCTCGCCGGCGTGCTGCTTGCGGATTCCGAGTACCGCCATGAAATCGAGGCCGCGGTAGAGCCGTTCAAGGGCCTGCTCCTGGGCCTGTTCTTCATTGCCGTCGGCATGGGCGCGGACTTCGGGCTGCTGCTCGACAAGCCGTTCGTCATTCTCGGCCTGATCGTCGGGTTGTTCGTCCTGAAGGGCGCGGTGCTCTGGGCAATCGCGCGTTTCGCCAAGCTGCCACCGAGCGAACGTCCGTTGTTTATTCTGTTGCTCGCCCAAGGCGGTGAATTTGCATTCGTCCTGCTGACTCTTGGCGTGCAGCGCGATGTGCTGCCCTTCGCGACCGCGCAGGCAATGACGCTCGCGGTGGCGCTGTCGATGCTCTCGACGCCCTTTCTGCTGGTATTTCACGACAGAGTCCTGGCGCCGCGCTTCGCCGGTGAAGCGCCCAAGCGCGCGCACCAGGCGCCGGAGGCGGCCAAGGTGATCGTCGCGGGCCTGGGGCGTGTCGGCCAGGTGGTGGCCCGCTTGCTGCACGGCAGCGGCTACGAACCGACCATCCTCGACGACGATCCGGACCATGTTGAGCAATTGCGACGCTATGGCTTCCGCGTGTTCTACGGTGACGCGACGCGGTTGGACCTTCTGGAGGCTGCGGGCGCCGCAAAGGCGGACTTTCTTATCATCGCCTTGAATGACCCGAGCGCAACCACGCGCGTGGCAAGCATCGCGGCCAAGCACTTCCCGAAGCTTAGGATAATCGCGCGCGCAAGAGACATGCGCCACATGTTTGAATTGCGCGACATCGGCGTTGAGATTATCGAGCGCGAGACCTTCCAGTCGGCGCTGGCTCTGGGCCGGGCGACTCTTGCGGCCGTGGGGGCGGATCCCGATAGAGCGGCACGCGCGATTCTGCGCTTCGCCGAACATGACGACATCGTGTTGACCAAGCTATATGCCGTCCACAAGAGTGATGCCGACGCCGACGCCCACGTCTCGGTATCCAACCAGCTGCGCGACCAGTTTGCCCTGACCCTGCGCGAGGACGAGGCTGTGATTGCGGCAAAAGCGGGCGACGTTGGAGAAAAGCCGGTCTAAGCGCGTCGTCGCGCGACCAGGTCAATCAGCGCGGACATGCCATTATGTCCCTCACCTTCATCGATTTCGCCGTCATGCTCGCGCAACTCGATGAGCTCCAGGGCTGCGAATGACTCCTTGAGCAGGGTCGAGGTGTAGAGCTGCTCAGGCACGCGCGGGCCGCCGGTGGCATAGGCGATCTGCTCGGGCCGATAGCCTTGCAGCAGCAACAGGCCGCCGGGTTTCAGCGTGCGGCAAATACCCGCGAACATATGCGCGCGTTCGGCGGGCGAGGCGAATTGAATGAATATGGCGGCGATGATGTCGTACTGACGCTCATCCCATTCCCAATCCGCGAGTTCCGCGACGCTTGAGGCGTAGTTTTTCGAGACGCCGCGTTCCTTGGCGAGCTTGAGCGCTTTTTCGACACCCACCGGTGAAAAATCAAATGCGGTCACCTGAAGTCCCTGTCCGGCCAGCCACACGCCATTGCGGCCTTCGCCGTCGGCGATCGCAAGCGCTTGCGTCCCTGGCTTCAGGCGCTCGGCTTGCGATGCGAGAAATGCATTGGGTACGGTGCCGAAAATATACTCGCTGGTTGAAAAGCGGCCGTTCCAGCGCTTGAGTTCGGGATTGATTTCCATATGCTATCCGTTCGATTTAGGGAAACACTGACCAGATATCGATTTTGAACGATAAACGAAAATGTTTCCTCTGAAGTTGGCGATTTACGAGGGCGAGGCCCCTTTTCAGTACTTCCACGGTTGCCTGGAAAGCCTCGCCAAATATAGCTATTGGCATGCCTGTAAGATCGTGTTTGCTGGGTAATCGCCGCTTCGGGCCCTCAATATACCGAGCCAGGCAGTCACATCTGCCTGAAAAAGCGCTGCAGGCGCGGTCCGCCTGCAGGCAGTCGGCCCCGGGGAGGGGCCGGCGATACCACTGATCAATTACTTGGCGAAATTGGCCGCGACAAATTCCCAGTTGACGATTGCCCAGAAGCCCTTGAGGTAGTTGGGCCGGCTGTTGCGATAGTCGATGTAATAGGCGTGTTCCCAGACGTCGCAGGTCAGAAGCGGCGTCATGCCCTGGGTCAACGGCGTGGCAGCGTTGCTGGTGCTCTCCAGCGACAGCGAACCGTCGGCTTTCTTGCACAGCCACGCCCAACCGGAACCGAAGGTGCCGGCTGCCTTGGCATCGAACTGCTTCTGGAACTCTTCGAACGAACCGAACTGCTTGTCGATGGCGGCTGCCAGCGCGCCGGAGGGCTTGCCGCCACCGCCTTGCGACGCCGGCTTGAAGCCCAGGAAGTAAAAATCGTGGTTCCAGATCTGCGCGGCGTTATTGAAGATCGGGCCGGCCGGCGCTTTCTTCACAACTTCTTCCAGCGACAGGTTTTCGAACTCGGTGCCCTTGGCCATCGTGTTCAAATTGGTGACATAGGTGGCGTGGTGCTTGCCATAGTGGTACTCAATGGTCTCGACGGAAACATGCGGTGCGAGGGCATCTTTTGCGTAAGGCAAGGCGACTTGTGCGAATACGGTCATTGCAGTTCCATTCTGTGATTGATTGCCTGGAAAACCGGGCTGGTTGAATAAATTCCCGTGTGCATGAACGCATTCGGGGGGTAAATTATAAGACCTGCAGCACCGGCGATCAGAGAGTTTGTTATCCAGTAATCCCGGAATCGGCATCGCCAAACCCACCGGATTGAACACAATCGGCAAATGTGCCCGATTTGCAAGGTCGGAAGCATGAACGATGCGAGAAACTCATGCGCCCCTATACGCCACCAAGCGGACTGACGCGGGTGCCTCAACGTCCGCGCACCTCCTCGGCGATGCGCCTCGCTTCTTCACGCTCGTAGGCGTCAATGCGCTCGCGAAAGAACGCATAAAGCTCGTCCACACTGGTTTGCACGCCGATTGTCGAAAACCCTTCGTCGTCGGTATCCAGCGGTGTCAGGCCTCGCAGCACGTCACGGTGCAGATCAGGGTTGGCGCCCGGATCCACGCGTTTGATCGCAGCGAATAATTGGCGTATCGAATAACCGTGGCGTTCCAACAGCGACTTCAAGTCAAACAGGTCGCGCGAGCGTGCGCGGCGCGCGAGCAAGGCCGCCTTGGCGGCAAACAGGCCTTCGATACCCAGCACGGAAAACGTGGTGCCGGTGGCTGCCTCGCGCGGAAACGCGGCAACCACGCGCATGGGTTCGTTGAAGCCTTCAAAGGTGCTGAAAGTCACCTTGACGCCGCCAATGGACCAGTCCTGCACCCAATCGTGCAGGTCTACGGCGTGATTGATCCGAGCCTGCTGTACGAGCGCCGGGGAAATCATGTCCCGGGTGTCGAAGCCATTTTCGCGGGCTGTTGCGAGCACGCGGCGCAAAAGTCTCCCCGGCAGCAGGTCGCCGGGATAGTAGAAATCCAGGTCCTGGGAGAGGCGGTGCCCGATTTGCAACGCCAGCGCCGAACCACCGATGAGCGTGAAGTCCTGGAGCGAGACCTCTTTACGCAGATGGTCGAAAACTTTTAGCGTTTCAAGTGACAACCAGCGCGTATCGAGTGTCACGACGCGTTCAGGCAGTCAGTGCAGCGCGTATGTTCGGCAGCACCATTTCTGCGGAACGGGTAAGAGCGGCAGGCATATTCCGCATCTCCGACTCCAGTCGGTCGACCCCGAATTCAAGCGCCAGGCGGGTTAAATCCCCCAGATTCGCGTATTCCAATGACTTGCGTATTAACGCAATATCTGAAATATTCGGATTGGACCAATCGTAAGGCAGCGAAAGACCCAGCCTGCGTGCCTTGGATGGCGTTTCAGGCGCGCGCCTGGGTTGCAACACAATGTCCAGATCGAGCGCATTGGCAAGTTTGTTCAGCGTACGGGTGTCAATGCCCTGTTGGGAATTCAGCCTCGATAGCAACTCCGGACGAACGCCGGCACGGTGCGCCAGTTCACGCTTGGTCAGACCACTGGCGGCCTGGTATTGCTGCAGGGATTCAAGCAGGGAAGGGGTCATTTCCTTGTTGTCCGTAGCTAGTCATAAATTGCTATATAACGCAATTATATACAATTGCAGCTAGGCGTGGGGCGGCCTCCAACATGGGCATCGCCCGATCGTGCAAGCTTGAATCTCTGTCGGTTGAGGCATTGAATCGTTGCCAGGTCTCGCATGCAGCGTTATCGATTCCAGAGCACCTGATTGGCAAGCTTCGCGCCCTCGGCAAGCGTCTTGTGTTTGGCCCAGCCGATCTGCGAATGCACGCGA
>CAMDFL010000091.1 GCA_945897475.1 Bordetella parapertussis | reverse complement strand
TCAGGTGGCACCATGTCTAAACCCTTTCATTCCGGCAAAGCGGCGACCAATGGGGTGATCGCGGCGCATCTGGCGCGGCGTGAGTGGATCGCGCGCCCGGACGCGCTGGAGGTCTCGGAGGGCTTCCTGGCCACGCACGCGAGCGGAATGCACGACGATAAACTGTACGCGGCAAAAGGACGTTTTTTTATTCTTGATACGGTCTACAAACAGCACGCAGCTTGCCAGCTTACGCACTCAAGTATCGAGAATTTGCTGAAATTGAAGCGCGAACATGATATCCGGGCACAAGATATCAAGCGGGTTGAATTGAAGGTTCCCAATCCGCATCTTGCCGTATGCAACCTACAACAGCCAAAAACCGGACTGGAGATGAAGTTCAGCCTGAAGGCAACTGCCGCCATGGCCTTGCTGGGCGATGACACTCACGCGATCGCCGCTTACAACGAGCGCCGCGCCGCCGATGTCGAACTGACCGGCCTTGTCGCGCGCGTTGAGGTATGCGGTCGCGACGAGCTCAAAGCCGGGTTGTCGATATCAACAATCGAATTGACCGACGGCAGGCGCTTCACCGCGCAATGCGATACCTATGAGCCACTGCGTAATTTTCCCTATCAGCGCGAACTGGTGTCGAAGAAGTTTCTCAAACTGGCCGGGGAGAAAATCGGCGAGAAAGCCGCGCTCGCCTTGCAGGCGCAAATTCTTGGCACGGAAAAACTCAGCTCAATCAAGCCGGTGCTCGAACTGGCGATGCAGAAGGCATAAAGTGGGTATCCACGCCACACCGAGTCATTAGCAACCCCAAGCAATCGCGCTACTCGCTGCCAACTTTCTTCGATCCTTCATGTCGTGCCAACGTGGCATGTATCGATAGCAGCCAGGGCCGGGATATCCGGCCAAGTACCCGTCGATTACCTTCGGTGTGTATTACAAGCAGGGCCTGGATAAAATCTACGGGTATCGCAAGCAGGTATAGGAGCAAGCATGGATGCAAGAGTCAAAACGCCAAACTCGATCCAGTTGTCCTGGAAGTCGAAAGACAAGATCGCCGCCAGAAGGCTCGGAGAGTTGATTATTTTTTGCAAATAATTATTAACATTTAAGGTGCATTGTCAATGCATGACGGCATTAAAATTGTCATTTACATATTAAATTGAGTATATATTAACCGGCGTCGTGTCGGGTGCTGCCAGCAGTAAGCGCCGCGCCACGGAACCAAGGAGGCTTCATCATGGACCAGACTGAATCGAAAACAACGCAACGCCCGGCTCTGCCCACCCGCGCCCGCGAGGCGATGGAAAAGCTCAATACCGAGGCTGCGCCGCTCAATATCTGGCTGCGTACCCAGGCGAATGCGCCGGCACAACGGCCATGGTTTCGCGATGCCGAAAGCGATATGGCGGGCGCCATGGCAAGCGGTCGTGTCGGCGCGGGACAATTGAAGGCGGTGCCTTACCGCTGGCGCTGGAAGGAGATCTCACCCTATTTGCATCGAATCGCCGAGGTGGCCAAGAATGCCGATGTGTCGCCGCTGGAATTCGCCGACCGTCAGCAGTTTCTGCTAACCAACCCTGGCCTTGGCGGTCGCTTGCAGGTGGCCAACACGCTGCGCTGCGCGGTATCCATCTATAACCCCCACGACGTCGCGGGTGTGCATGTGCATACGCCCAATGCCAGTCGCACCATTCTGTCGGACAACGGCGGCTATACCACGGTGGATGGCGAGCGCTGCGTGGCAGGACGTGGTGACCTGATCCTCACCCCGCATGGCACATGGCACGACCACGGCAATGATTCCACCGATCCGGTGATCTGGATGGATGTACTTGATTGGCCGCTGATGGAGTTCCTTGATTGCATCTGGCTTGACGATCAGTTTCCCGGCGCAAGCACGGGCGCGGCTAAGGCGCAAACACCGACGCGTCGCCAGGGCTATTCAAAGGCGCTCTACGGCACGGGAGGCATGGTTCCGGGGATTGATTCACATCAGCGTGGCCTGGCGCGTGGTACGACGCCGATGATTCATTTCCGTGGCGCTGACGTTCGCGCGGCGCTTTATGCGTTGAAAGGCCAGGCGCAAGATCCTTATGAAGGCACGCCATTGCGTTTTACCAATCCAGTCACCGGGCAGGCTCTGTTTCCGACGCTGGATTACACCGCGCAGCTGCTCCAGCCGGGGGAGGAAACGCTGATGAAACGCGAGACCGCGAGCCGGCTCTATGTGGTGCTCGAAGGCCGCGGTTCAACCGAAATTGGTAAGGATTCGTTCGATTGGGAGGAGAACGATATTTTTGTTCTTCCCAATTTTTTGTGGCGGCGCCATCGCAATACCGGCTCGAAGGATGCGGTGCTCTACGCCGTGTCCGACCTGCCGCTTATGCAGGCGATCGGCCAGTACCGCGCTCAGGGACGCGCAGCGGACGGCAAGCTCACGCAGTTGGTGGATTGACGCCGCGAAATAAATAAGGATTTTTCGTTTGCACCCCGACCTTGATAAAGGGGCTACGCGCCTTTGGATTCCCCGATATCAGGCGCGGCTGCAGCCTGCGCAATCAGACGGCGGGTTTTACCCGTAGCGATGCTTCCATCTGATCGAACAGCACGCCGGTTCGCTTTTCGCGTTTGCTTGCGTCCTCGGCGCCGTCGAGAATCAGCGCCTGCTCCCGATACATTAAACGAGTGCCCGCGCCCAGGGTAGCAAACTCCAGAGTCGCAAGCGATATCGACACCCTTTGTTTGTCGCTGTACATGTCGTAGGTATAGATGATGCGCTGCTCGGGAACAATGTCGAGGAAGCGCGAGTCGTAGGTGGACGTTTTTCCGTCCAGAAACAGGCCGACCAGGCGCTCGCGGCCCCCATTGCGAAAGTCGAACTCGCGCACGCGTTCCTTCCACTGTCCGCGAGGGCCCACGAACCAGCGTCTTTTTGCCGAGGGATTCGACCAGGCCATGAACACCCGCGACACCGACGCATTGATCGTGCGCTCCATCGTAAAACTCAGATGTTGGATAGTGTGCTCAGGCATGTGTGATTTCCTATCCGAGGCAAGGCGCTAAGACCGCAGGCCAGATCGCGGCCAGGCATTCGCACTGACGTGCGCCGTACGCGATGGCCTTTTTCTGCGCAGTCGCCTATCGCCGATGAGAATTCGAGCATAATTGCAATGACCATTATTGCTTGTTAATTCTTGTCAAAAGTTGGACCGCTAGGCGTGAATGCTACCTGCTGGCGGAAACTTTGTCCGTACTTGTTGCGCTCGGCAACCATGCAGGCGTAGGTATGACGGCGTTAAATTATCGATACAGGTGCGACGCGGAGGCTCCTATGCGGTGTTTCATAGCGAAGTGCTCGGTTTCAACAAGGCTTCGCGCAGTCGATACAGGAGATTAAAATTGTTGGGCTTACACCTCCCCCGGAAAGGGCAAGCATGAATCGATTCAAAAAGATCTTTTTCAGCGCACTGGGTGCGATGCTGTTCACGATTTCCGGCTCGGCGGTTTCACAGGCCTGGCCGGTGAAGCCGATCCGAGTCATCGTGCCGTTTCCGCCCGGCGCCACGCTGGATATCATGACGCGCCTGGTGACGCAGAAGACCGCCGAGAGCACTGGCCAGCCTTTCGTGGTGGAGAACCGTGCCGGGGCAAACGGCATGATCGGCTCGGAGTTCGTCGCGAAATCGGCGCCGGATGGCTACACGATTCTCGCCACCACCACCAGCACGCACATCAGCGCGCCCTATCTGGTGCGTAAGCTTCCCTACGATCCGCGTAAGGATGTAACGCCAATCACCGCCGCGGTAGATGCGGTGACCGTGCTCGCCGTGAATCCCGAAATGCCGGTCAATTCGGTGCGCGAACTGGTGGACTATCTCAAGAAATATCCCGGCAAGGTGAGCTATGGTTCGGCGGGTGTCGGCAATGCGTTTCATCTGGTGGGTGAGATTTTTCAATCCTCGCAGGGCGTGAGCCTGTTGCACGTGCCCTATAAGGGCATCATCCAGGCGGTGCAGGAGACCGCCAGCGGCCAGGTCAACATGGTGTTCAGCTCGGTCAATAACGTGCTGCCGCTAATGAGGGCAGGCAAATTGCGCGTGTTATCGACCATCAATCCGCAACGCTGGTCGCAACTGCCCGATTTGCCGGCCGCGCCGGAAACCCTGCCCGGTTTTACCCGCCCCGATTCCTGGTTCGGTTTTCTCGGGCCGGCCAATATGCCCGGACCGCTGCTCGATCGCGTGAATACGGAACTGGTGAAAGGTCTCAAATCGCCAGACCTCGCACCCAAGTTCGACGCCATGGGCCTGGTGGTGATCGCCAATTCAGCCGCCGATTTCCACAAAATGTATATGGCCGGATTCGAGGTCTACGGCAAGATCATCAAGGCGGCGGGTATTCAACCGGAGTAATTGCCGCGCCGCTGGTCAGATGGCTCGCTGTGAGTGTCGCTGTGATTCGCGCGCTGTACGTCTCGTATCGCCCGCCACACCCTCTGGGGCGTCGCCGGTGTATCGAGGTGCGTGACGCCCAGTGGCGCCAATGCATTTATGACCGCGTTGCTGACGCAGGCCAGACCTCCCACGGTTCCCGCCTCTCCAGCCCCTTTCACACCCAAAGGATTTGTCGGCGTTGGCGTCGGGTGCGAATGCACTTCGATGGCTGGCAGGTTGTCGGCGCGCGGAATGCAGTAGTCCATGAAAGATCCCGAGAGCAATTGGCCGCTGTCGCGATCGTAGTGCACGTCTTCCATCAGCGCCTGGCCAAGGCCCTGTCCGATGCCGCCGTGAATCTGCCCCTTGAGCGTGAGGTAATTAATGATCGTGCCGACGTCGTCGATGACGTAATAGGCCAATACCGCGACAAAACCGGTTTCTGGATCGACCTCCACCTCGCAGATGTGGCAGCCGTTGGGGAAGGTGGGTTGGCTGACGAAGGTTCCGGTTTCATACAGGCCGGCCTCCAGGCCCTTTGGCAGTTTCATCGGCTCATAGGCGGTCTGCGCCACTTTTTTCAGATCGACCGAGCGGTCGGTACCTGCGACGCTGAACCTGCCACGCTCGAACACGATGTCGGATTCCGCCGCCTCCAATAGATGCGCGGCGATCTTTTTCCCCTTGTCGATGATTTTTCCCGAGGCCAGATGCACTGCGTTGCCACCGCTTACCGCGGAGCGGGATCCGAATGTTCCGATACCGAAGGGCGAGACATCGGTGTCGCCTTCCAGCAGTCGGACGTCGCGCGAATCCACGCCCAATAATTCCGACAGCAGGATCTTGTACATCTGGTCGTGGCCCTGACCTTGCGATTTGGTGCCGACAATCAAGGTCATGGTGCCGGTCGCATCGAAACGGATCTCGGCGGTCTCGGGCAGGGGCGGAGAGGAGCGTTCGATGGTGTTGGTAACACCAATACCGCGCAGCTTGCCGCGCCCGGCGGATTCGGCGCGGCGCGCGGGGAAGCCGCCATAGTCGGCGAGTTCCGCGGCGTCGTCGAGGTTCTGCCCGAAGTTGCCACTGTCGTAGACAAAGGTCAGCGCCGTTTTCCAGGGTTTGTCGATTTTCGGAATGGCATTGAGCTTGCGGATTGCAAGCGGATCTTTGCCAATTTTTTGCGCCGCGATGTCGATGATGCGCTCGATGATGTAGGACGCTTCCGGGCGTCCGGCCCCGCGATAGGTGGCGGTGGTAGAGGTGTTGGTATAGACGCCCTTGACCGTCACGTGCATGGCCGGTATTGCATAGGTGCCTGAGATGCCGCCGATGTTCGAGAACGCCGGCGAGAGCTGGCGATCCGCGTAGAGGTAAGCGCCCATGTTGGCAAGACTGTGCGCGCGCACCGCGAGGAAACGCCCCTCCGTATCGAGCGCGAGTTCGACTTCCACGTGGTTGTCGCGCGCATGGTCATCCGACAACATGGTCTCGCTGCGCTCGGCCATCCATTTAACCGGACGCCCCAAGCGCCGCGAGGCCCATAGCGTCACCAGATTTTCGTTCGAGGTGTTGCCCTTCGATCCGAATGAACCGCCGATGTCGCCGGCCACCACGCGAAACTGATGCTCAGGAATCCCGAAAATTTCATTGGCGAATAATCGCCGCGCGGTATGGCCCCAGGCGATACCACCATAGAGCGTGGTGCGCTGCGTGTGCGGATCGAAATGTCCGATGCAACCTCGCGCCTCAATGGCGGCGTTGGTCACCCGATTGATATACAGGGATTGCTTGACCACATGTGCAGCTTTGGCGAACGCTGCGTCCACCGCGGCTTTGTCACCCGCTTCATACATCCAGGCAATGTTGTCGGGGCAGCCTTCCCACAGCGAGGGCGCGCCGGGTTTGACGGCGTCGCTGGCCAGCACCACCGGCGGCAGGGGGTCGTAATCAACCTCCACCAGCTCGGCAGCGTCTTTGGCTTGCCACTGTGTATCGGCCACCACGTAGGCGACCACATCGCCCACCATGCGCGCGCGATCCCTGACGATTCCGAACATGCCGGACTGATGCATGGGGCTGCCGTCGGGTCTCTTCATCGGCATGCGGCAGGTGATGCTGCCCAATTTATCCGCGGCGATGTCGGCGCCGGTGTAGACGGCGACCACGCCGGCCGCGGCCCGGGCTTTGGCGGTATCGATCGAGACGATGCGCGCATGCGCGTGAGTTGCGCGAACCACGCTCGCGTACAAGGTGTTGCGCGGCAATTCCATGTCCGCGGTATAGCGGCCTTCGCCGCGTAAAAGGCGCGGGTCTTCCTCGCGCTGCACCGGCTGACCCATTGAAAATTGACCCATAAGTTCTTACCCTTCAAGATGTGTGATGTCGGTAAATGCGCTGGCCGCTTGAAAACGTCGCCACGCCCGTATTATCCTGTTTGGAGCGTATGCGAGGTTCACAATGTCCGGTACCGAGGCAACAGCGGCAACGTCCACACCAACTGCTTTTCCTATGCAGCCGCTGTGGCGGCAATTGACCTGGTGGGTGCTGCTGTTTCCCGCGGCCATGTTTCTCGCCATGGGTATGCAAAGTCTTTTCCTGCTCAATTGGGTGCATGTGCTCTCGGGTGTGTTGTGGACCGGCGCGGATCTGTTCATGGGATTCATTATCGGGCCGGTGCTGCGTAGCCTCGACCTGGATACCCGAACGCGGGTGATCGCTTATATGGTGCCGCGAACCTTGCTTTACTTTCCGATAGTGGCCTTGACCGCGGGTACCGCGGGCTGGGCGCTGGCCGGCTGGCTCGGCTATAACCTGCCGGATCATCCCAAATATTTCTGGGCGATGGTTTCCATGGGATTGGTGATGCTGATGACCATCGTAGGCATAGGCCTGCTGCTGCCCAATACCTTGCGCGTCTGGTTCGAACTCAAAAAACCGCAACCCGATCGCGAGAAAATCACGCGCCTGAATCGCTACAACATCAGGCTCTCGGGCGGCCAGGGGGTGATGCAGGTGGCCATGATTCTGATCATGGCGCACTTTCGCTTTTAGCCAGGCAGTTTGGCGAATTGGGGAAAAAGTTTCGCGGCGTTGTCGCGATGAATTGCACGCAGTTCATGTGCGCTCAAATTGCTTTGCGCCAGGCCCGCGCTGATTTCGCTGGCGGTGCGGAAAGTGAAATCGGTGCCAAACAGTATTTGCGATAGCGGCAGCATGGTCATCAGGGCCGCCATGGGTACCGGGTGCGCCACCTGCGCCACATCGTAGTAGAAGCGTTGCAGTTCGTGCATGAACCCCTTTGGCATGTGCGCCGCGAGTTGCGGGCGATTCGCGAGCCGGATAAAGCGTTCAATCACCGGCAGGATGGTGCCCCCGCCGTGCGACCAGATGACATTGACCTTGGGAGATCGCGACGCAGTACCGGAAAAAATAACGTCGGCGATAGAACGGGTGGTGTCGGTGTTGATCTCGATGGCGGTATCGGGAATGTCGGCCAGCAGATTCTCGAGAAAGTGCGGCACGGTCGGATGCGTGTATAGCGTGGCCTTGCGGCGGTTGAGTTCTTCCCAGACTGGTGTGAATGACGGGTGGCCAAGCCATTTATTGTCGTAGCTCGTAACCATATACACGCCGTCGGCTTTCAGGACATCCATGGCGTACTCAATCTCGCGCAGGGTGCCGTCGACATCGGGCATGGGAAGCACGGCAAAGGAACCGAAACGGCCGGGATAGTCGCGTTTCATGTTCGCGGCGAATTCATTGGCCTCGCGCGCAAGCCGGCGGCGCTCGGGATGTTCGGCAAGGAAGGTGGCTGAATAGAGCGAGGTGATAGCCGTGGCGGTGCCGCCTTTGTCCATCATCTCGATGGCCATCGCCGGCGTCCAGTCGTAGGCGGCGACGCGCGAAGCGGGATAGCTGTTGACCATGTTTTCCGGGCCGATTGCCTTGATGTAAGCCGGCGGGGAAATATGGTGATGCACGTCGATGCTGTTGGGCGAAGGTGGCGCTGCGGGGCGGCGCGTTTTGGCTTTTTGGCTGGCGCGCGACGCAACATTCGCTTTGGCTTTTGCTTTCGCGCGGGTTGCGGCGTCGATGCCGGCGTCGATGGCATGGCCCATGGCCCAAGGTGGACAGCATTCGCAGGGCGGGCGGCTGGGCAGTTCGGTACGGCCAGAGAGAATAATCATGATGGTTTCCTCAATCGGCAAATCGCGGAGAGCGCGCACCATAGCATCGCGCGTTTCGCAGCGTCAAAGGCTGGGGGCGTAACAGAGCAAAGCCTGCTGGCATAAGAGCGTCGGGTATAAGTTTCACAGCGTCCACGCTGCGGGCATAATTGCCGCGCCCCATTCAATAGGAATTACGCCATGACCGCCGAACGCAAATTATCCCCGACCGATAAGCGCAAATTGTTTCGTCATCTGCTCAATCGAAAAACACTGACGGTGATGCCCGGTGGATTCAGCCCGGTGTATGCACGTATCGCCGAGCTTTCGGGTTTCGAGAGTTTTTTCGTGGCGGGATCGCAGGTCTCCGCGTTTCTGCTGGGGGTGCCTGATAACGGCATCATGGGCCTGCGCGACATTGTCGATCACGTGCGCCACGTCGCCGCTGCCACCAACATACCGGTGTTCGTCGATACCGACACCGGTTTTGGCAATGCGGTGAACGTGCATTACACGGTGCAGGAATGCGTCAACGCGGGAATCGCGGGAATTCAGATCGAAGATCAGGAGGCGCCGAAAAAATCCTCCACCAGTGCGGGTCGGCGCTGCATTTCCATGGAGGAGGCTGTCGGCAAATACCGCGCGGCGGTGGCGGCGAAAAACGAAATCGATCCCGAATTTGTGATCTGCGCACGCTGCGACACGCTGGGCGCTGAGAACGGTGGATTTGAGGAAACGGTGAAACGCTGCATCGCCTATGTGCAAGACGGCGGCGCCGATTTTGTGTGGTTGAATTCGATCGAGTCGCGCGAACAAGTGAAGGAAGCCTGCGCGCGCATCCCTGCCCCGGTACTCACCATCTGGGGCGGCCCCGAGCCCGCGCCGACTCCCGAGGAATATGAAAAGCTCGGCCTGCGCATCGTGCTCTACCCGGTGATCGCCGCAACCGCCGGGATGCAGGCAGCCTGGCAACTATTCAACGACCTGAAGCAGCGTGGTAAGCCGGCCTTGGATGATTGGGCCGCAGGTGTGCGCGCCAGCAAATTCGGCGCGGTGCAACTGAAGACCGTGGTGAACTCGGGCAAGGTGCGCGAAATCGAAGATGCCTTCCTGCCTGAATCGGAGAAGCGCGACTACGAAGGCACCTGGGGGCACGCCACGCCGCTGGGCGAAAAGAATCTGTAGAGGCTGAATTGCCCGAAGATGCGCGCCAGTGCTTGATCTTCTGGCAAGGTGCTTGCGGTAATGATTATTTAGCCACACGGGCACTCGCCCTCGGGTTTCCGCTGAACCAGCAACCTGCATTATCAGCTTGCGGTGCCTTCGATCCGCAGCAACATCGGTATGCCGTGCCGGTCGTTGTACGGTGCGACTATTTGACCCAGGAGTCTTTCAAAGTCACCGTCCGATTGAAATCCGGTTCGCCGCTGACCGGGTCGGTGCGATCGGCGATGAAGTATCCGTGCCGCTCAAATTGGAATCGCTCGCCCGGTTTTGCGGTTCGCAATGCCGGTTCGAGCTGTGCGGTGATGGTTTTTTTCGAGTCGTGGTTCAGGTCGAGCAGAAAACTTCTATCGCCGGCGCCCGGATGCGGCAGCTTGAACAGGCGATCAAAAAGGTGGACCTCCGCTGCGTAGGCGTGCCTGGCGCTGACCCAATGGATGTTGCCTTTGACCTTGTAGGCGTCGGCGCCAGGCGTGCCTGATTTCGAATCATCGAAGTAGTTGCAGCGCACGGCGGTGATTGTTCCTTGTTCGTCTTTGTCGCAACCGGTGCATTCAATGACAAATCCGTAGCGCAGGCGCACTTTGTTACCTGGGAAGAGTCGGAAATAACCTTTGGAAGGATTTTCCATGAAGTCTTCGCGCTCTATCCACAACTCGCGGGAAAGCGGCATGGTGCGTGTTCCCCAATCGGCTTTCTGCGGGTGGTTGGGCGGTGAGCACATTTCCTCAGTATCGCCAGGATAATTCTCGATGATGAGTTTGACCGGGTCCAGAACCGCGACCCGGCGCGGCGCGACTTCGTTTAAATGCTCGCGCATGCATTCTTCCAGCACCGAGTAATCGATCCAGGAGTCCGCTTTCGAGACACCGATACGCTCGGCGAACGCTCGAAAGCCTTCGGGCGTGTAGCCGCGCCGGCGCGCCCCGACCAGCGTGGGCATGCGAGGGTCGTCCCAGCCTTCGACGCTTTGGTTCTCGACCAGTTCGATCAATTTTCTCTTTGAGAGAACCACATAGCTGAGGTTCAAGCGCGCGAATTCGATCTGGCGCGGCAACGGCGTTTGCAGCATGCCCTCCAGCACTGTGTCATCGGGTAGTTTGTAGGTTTCAGACAGGCGTGAAAGCAACCAGTCGTAAAACGGCCTTTGGTCTTCGAATTCCAGAGTACACAGCGAATGCGTAATGCACTCCAGCGCATCCTCGATGGGATGGGCGAAGGTGTACATGGGGTAGACGCACCATTTGTCGCCGGTTCGATGGTGGGTGGCGCGCCGGATACGGTAGATGGCCGGGTCACGTAAGTTTATATTCGGCGAGGCCATGTTGATTTTTGCGCGCAGCACATGCGCTCCGTCGGCGAATTGGCCATCGCGCATGGCGTGAAACAGTTGCAGGTTCTCCGCGATGCTGCGGTCGCGATAGGGGCTGTTACTGCCTGGTTCGGTGAGTGTGCCGCGCAGGGCGCGCATCTGCTCGGCCGAGAGGCTCTCTACATAGGCATGGCCTGTCAGGATCAGGCGCTCGGCCGCCTCATACATGAAATCGAAATAATCGCTGGCGAAATACAGATTATTCGCTGTTGGAGTTTCCCAGCTGTATCCCAGCCAGCGCACCGCATCGATGATGGAATCAACGTATTCCTGTTCTTCTTTTTCCGGATTGGTGTCGTCAAAGCGCAAATGACAGACACCATCGAAATGGTTCGCCAATCCAAAATTCAGGCAGATGGATTTGGCATGACCGAAGTGCAGGTAGCCATTGGGCTCAGGGGGAAAGCGCGTGCGTATTACCGCGGCATCGGCTGGTGAATCTGCATGCGCCCCTGCAGGGCCGGGCTTGCCCGCCCAGCGTCTGAACGCGTGCTTACCGGCCTCCACATCGGCCTCGACAATGGCGCGTATGAAGTTAGATGCCGGCGCGGATTTATCGACGGGGGTCTTGGTCATAAAGTTCGGATGGGAAACACCAGCGTAAAAGAGCTGCGATTTTAGCCTAGAGGCATCCGGCGTTGGCGCGCACGGCCCCGCGGTCACAGTAAGCGTGCCTGGGATTTCCTGGGAGGGTGTGAGCGACATGTGTCGCGACGGCTTGTTTCATTCATCTATGCTGACGGGCAATACGACTCGCACTTGCTGGTGCCGGTTATTCCGACAGTGGAATTTGCAGGCGTGTCATGACGGTACGCGCGCGGTCGGGATAGTCCGTGATAAGACCATCCACCCCCAGGGCAATGACATGGGCGAGCTCGTCGGGTTCGTTCACAGTCCAAGGCAGCACGGAGATCCCCAGTGCGTGGGCTTCTTCAAGCAATGCTTCGGTGATGTCAGATAAATGGGGTGACCAGATGATGTTCTCCGTGTTTGATGAGTAGCTGCTCGTCGCAGCGGCAATCATGCGGGGTGCCGATCCGTGTACTGAAAAGTGGACGCCATCGGTCCAGGGCGAGTCCTTGTCGGCGTTTATAGTCGCCCCCGGTGATTGCTGTGTACTCAGATAACTCACCGATATTTCCGGTTCAAGCGTTCGCGCATGGCGCAGGGCGCGCCAGTCGAACGACTGAATGGTCACTCGATGCACAAGCCTGGCCGAGCGAATGGTATCGAGTAGGGCGCCGACGAATTCCAAAGGCTCAGGGGCTTCATCCGGATGCAGCGGCGAGAGCTTGGTCTCTATATTGAAGCGAAGCGAGGTGTTCTTTGAGCGCTGTACCAGCGAGAACACTTCCTCCAAAGTCGGCATCGCCAGACCATCGCTACCGTGTTGACCGGGAAAACGTTTGTGATAGTCGCTTGCGGGGTCAATTCGCCCAATATCGAACTCTTTTATCTCCGCGAGACTCAGGCTGTGAACCGTTCGTGTGGGAGCACAGAGCCACGCTCCATATTTATCGCGAGTGATGTCTGGGTTGAGGCGACGGTCATGCGCGACCACGACCACGCCGTCGCGTGTCACTGCCGTGTCGAGTTCCAGCGTGGTGACCCCTATTTCCATAGCCTTGGCAAATGCAGGCAAAGAATTCTCCGGCGCGAGGCCGCGAGCGCCCCGATGGCCCTGGAGATCGAAGCACAACGGGTTAAGTCGCTTGGCCAAAGTTTCGCTTGCGCATTTTCAGGAAACGATTCGGTCTAGTCTATATACACGAACGAGACGAACGAGATAGACGAATAAGACGGAGGATTCGATAAAAGGACGGCGACACCAGACTGGTAGAATCTCGGTCCCCATCGCATGCATTGGCATGTTTTAGACTGTTTTTCACGGTCAAGGCAGTCAAAGCGAGGATGGTAAGCCGTTCTTTTGCCGAACGCATCCGCGCAACCGAGAAGGTTGGACGGGCGGTCTTGGAGCCTGCGATGTCATACGAAAACATATTGGTTGAATTACGCGGTCGGGTGGGATTGATCACGCTCAATCGACCCAAGCAACTCAATGCCTTGAACGATGCCCTGATGGACGAACTGGGCAGGGCCATGGCGGATTACGACGCCGACCCCGCGGTCGCGGCGATTGTGATCACCGGCAGCGAAAAGGCTTTCGCCGCCGGCGCTGATATCACCGCAATGAAGGACTTGAGTTACGCCGAGGCGTTTGGCGGTGACTTCATCACCCGCAATTGGGAACGCATGCGCACCATTCGAAAACCTGTGATCGCCGCGGTGTCGGGCTACGCCTTGGGCGGAGGCTGCGAACTGGCTATGATGTGCGACATCATCATCGCCGCGGACACGGCTAAATTCGGGCAGCCTGAGGTGAAATTGGGCATTCTCCCCGGCGCCGGCGGCACGCAGCGCCTGCCGCGCGCGGTGGGCAAAGCCAAGGCCATGGACATGGTTCTGACTGGACGCATGATGGATGCGATGGAAGCCGAGCGTGTCGGGCTGGTTTCGCGCGTGGTTGCCCCGGACAAGGTCCTGGAGGAGGCGCTCGCTGCGGCTGCGCAAATCGGGGAATTCTCCTTGCCTTCGATACTCGCAGCCAAGGAGGCGGTCAACCGATCGTTTGAGAGTTCACTTGCGGAAGGCATGATATTCGAGCGGCGCATGTTCCACGCGAGCTTCGCTCTTGAGGATCAAAAGGAAGGCATGCAGGCCTTCGTCGAAAAACGCAAACCCTCTTTTAAGCATCGTTGATATGACCCCAAGCAAAACGTAATCATCGCCAGCGCGGGCCCTGTGGGTTTGTTGACCGCGCTCGCATTGGCCAGCCAGGGATGTGCCGGTGACCGTGCTCGAATCGGAGCCGGGGTTGACCTATGACCTGCGCGCGGGCACTTATCACCCACCCTCGCTTGAGATCATGGCGCCCTACGGTGTTACCGCCGAGATGCTCCAGGCCGCGATCAAGGTGCCGCGCTGGCAGATCCCGAATTCACTCCGCACAATTTTCTTCCCCGGACTTGCCTGCCATCTCCAAACTCCGTATGGTGATTGCCAAGCGAAAACCGCCCAGGAGGAATCGATGGATAGGATCTGGCAGAAGCACTACCCGGCAGGTGTGCCCGCCGAAGTCGACTGGAGCCAATATCGCTCGCTAGGCGACTTGTTCGAGCAGAGCGCCCGGAGGTTCGCCAACAAGCCTGCCTACCAGAACATGGGCCGTGTGGTGAATTTTGGCGAGCTCGATGTGATGGCGCGCAATGCCGGCGCCTGGCTGCAGTCCAAGTGCCTCGCGAAGGGATCGCGGGTAGCGGTGATGCTCCCCAATTGCATTCAGTACCCGGTTTTCATGTTTGGCGCCTTGCGGGCCGGATACACAGTGGTCAACGTCAATCCGCTATATACGGCGCGAGAGCTCGAGCACCAGTTGAAGGATTCCGGCGCCGAGGCAATTGTCGTGTTGGAAAATTTCGCCCACGTGCTCGCAACGGTGATCGGGCAGACGCCCGTAAAACATGTTGTCGTGGCTTCCTTAGGCGATCTCCTTGGTGTCAAGGGCCTGATCGTCAATTTCGTGGTGAGGACCATCAAGAAAATGGTGCCGGTGTGGAATTTACCCGGCGCGATTCGATTCAATGCGATGCTCGATGAAGGCGCCAGGCATGAATTGAAACCCTCGCAGGTGGGACACGAGGACATCGCGTTTCTGCAATACACCGGCGGCACTACCGGCCTTGCTAAGGGAGCGATGTTGCTCAATCGCAATATTCTCGCCAACCTCGAACAGGCCGCAGCCTGGGTCAAGCCATTCCTTCGGGCGGATACCGATCAGATCATTATCACGGCGCTGCCGCTATATCACGTGCTGTCTTTGACCGCCAACTGCCTCCTGATGATGAAAATCGGCGGTCAAAATATTCTCATCACCAATCCGCGCGACATACCCGCGTTCGTGGGCGAACTGCGCAAGCACCGCTTCACCATGATCACCGGTGTCAATACCTTGTTCAACGCGTTGATGAATCATGCTGACTTTCCAAAAATAGATTTCTCGGGATTGAGGATTTCTTTGGGTGGAGGAATGGCGATACAGAAAGCGGTGGCGGATCGGTGGCAAGGGATAACCGGATGCACGCTGGTCGAAGCCTATGGATTGTCGGAGACCTCGCCGGCGGTGACCATCAATCCCTTCGATTTGGCCGAGTACAACGGCGCGATCGGTTTGCCGCTGCCCTCCACGGATATCGAGATTCGCGACGATTCCGGCAAGGAACTTCCAATCGGAGAGGCGGGCGAGCTGTGCGTTCGCGGCCCGCAGGTGATGAAGGGCTACTGGAACCAGACTGAGGAAACAGCTCGAGTTCTGGATACGAGGGGATTCTTTTCCACGGGTGATGTGGCCGCTGTCGACGACAAAGGGTTTGTGCGCATTGTCGATCGCAAAAAGGACATGATCTCGGTATCCGGACTAAAGGTATACCCCAACGAGGTGGAGGGTGTGGTGGCCATGATTGAGGGCGTTCTCGAGTGTGCGGTAATCGGCGTGCCCGACGAGCACTCGGGCGAGGCAGTGAAGCTTTTCGTGGTGAAAAAGGAGGTCTCGCTTACCGAGACCGTGGTGCGTGCGCACTGCCACGCCAATCTCACCGGGTACAAGCGTCCGAAGCATATTGAGTTTCGTTCGGAGCTACCCAAGACGAATGTCGGAAAAATCCTGCGCAGAGCCTTGCGCGATGCGCCTAAATAGCCTTTGGATCGAGTTTGACCCGTGGGAGGCTACCCAACTTTTTTGGCAGCTGAGCGCAAGGCCCCGCTAATTGTCTTCAATAGTTCGTCGCGCAAAACCGGTTTTGTGAGATAAGCGGTCGCGCCCAGGAGGATGCCCTTGACGTAATTGTCGTCATCGACCAGGCCGGAGAGCAGAATCACCGGTATTGAGCGCGTGGATTCGTCGCGTCGCAACACTTCCAGCAACTCGAATCCGTTCATATAGGGTAAGGTAATATCCGACAATATCAGGTCGGGTACGCCTATGAGAATGGCGCGAATGGCCTCGGTGGCATCCGCGGCGATGCGCACTGAATATCCGGCCGCGCTCAAATGCATTCTCAGTGTATCGCGCAGCGACGAATCATCTTCTATGACAAGAATTGAGGCCATAAAAGGCATTATGCAACGGCGCGTTGCAATTCTGGGCCGATGCAATTATTAAAAACTGTGTAATTTTTCGCGTTGTTAAGTGAAATCACGACTTGTATAAGTGGAATTACGACTTGCATGCCATTCGCTGGTTTGATCACGCCGCGTTTCAATTTTTTTGGATTTCAAGCTGCCAGGATTGAACTTGCTTGAATTCAACTTGTTTGGCTTTGACTAATCGAACGTTCACAAAAAATAACAACCTCGAAAGAGGAATGTTTTTGTCGTGATTTATGAGTTCCTCGATAATAGCCAAGTGCGCAGTGCCAGGTTGACTTTTTCAGGTTGCTCGATAGTGGAGAGATGGCCGCAATCTTCGATGATCGAAAGCGTGGCCCCAGTGATTTCATTTGCAATCTCCTGATGGAGATCCGGGGCGGTCAAGGCGTCCTGACGACCACATACCAGCAGCGTGGCACAATGAATTGCGGCAAGATGTGGGCGACTGTCGATTCGCTGGATGATTGCCGCTTCCTGGCGATAGAACGCCTCCTCGCCGATGTTTCGTGCCATGGTTTTGATGATTCCTACGATATTGCTATCGCAAGATCGAGCGCGACTCACAAGTAGCGGTAGTAATGCTTGAATGACCTCAGGGAATTTTCCGCGTTGTGCAAGATCCATTAAAATACGGCGGCGTTCTGTTTGCTCCGGCGTGTCCGCGCGAGCGTTGGTATCCAGTAGGGCAAGTTTGAGTACTCTCGTGGGGGCCTGCCGCTGGACTTCCAAGGCTACGTAGCCACCCATTGACAGGCCGGCCAGGGCAAACTTCTCAAACGGAGATCGGTCAAGCAACTCGGCGGCAAGGGAATTGATATTGTCAGATTGGGTTGGGTTCGCCACCCAACAATCCGCGATATCCGAAAGCGCACCGATTTGAGGCGCCCATAATAATGAATCACACAGCAGGCCTGAAACGAGAATCAGCGGTGTTGTGAGGCTCTTGCTGTTAGGCATACTTTAATTTTATCAACAGGTTAAAGTTAGATGGTTTTTTTTCACCGAACTTTGGCAATGAATGTGTGCTGGCAGCGGTAGATAATCGTTTTGTCGAGGAAAAATACAAAGATCGAGGGGACGTACCAAGCCTGCAAACACATTCTACCTTGACACTACCTAAAAACATACGCATAATCAGCGGTTTCGTTCGGAGGGGTTCCCGAGCGGTCAAAGGGATCAGACTGTAAATCTGACGGCTCTGCCTTCGAAGGTTCGAAT
>CAMDFL010000090.1 GCA_945897475.1 Bordetella parapertussis | reverse complement strand
GGCTGAATCGCGCCGTTGATCAGCCGCACCCGGTCGCCGCCGCGCCATACCGGTTGGGTTGCCTGCGAAAGTGTGCGGATCGAGCCGTCTTCAAAACGGATGGTGATGTCGTAGGATTTCACCTTGCGCACATCCTTTTCGATGGCATTGCCGGCAAACGCACCGCCGACAGCACCCAGCACCGACATCGCCGTTCGTCCGCGTCCGCCGCCGATCTGTTTGCCTGCAATGGCTCCGACCACACCGCCCGCGACGGCCCCCAGACCCGAACCTTCGCCGGGTTTTTCGATTTCATTAACCGATTGGATGACTCCGCATTCGTGACAAATGGGGGCAACCACATGCGTTGGAGTGGGCGCTGCTTCCTGGGCTTGCGCAACAACGGTGTGTTGATTCTCGGCGTGCCGCGCGTCCGGTGCCGGAAGTGATTCCGCCGGCGCCGGGTGTGTGTCCTGCGCAGGCCGAGGCTCGGTTCGCGCCACCGGGCGAGGTGCGGGTCGTGCGACAACGCGAGCCGCGGGTGACGGCGCCGGTGTCGCATTGACTGTTTGTGCTTCCGGCGCAGATGCCGCCGCGACCGCTGTGGTGTTTGTACTTGCACCAGAGAATTCTGATATGCCGGCGCCCGGTTGGGCGCCTCCTTTTGGAATCCAGCCCATGATGGCCGCCGAACCCAAGACGCTGAATAAAATGACCGATCCTGCCGCTGCGATGATCAGCGGGTGGATTTTTACTTTTGATTGAACGTTTTCCATTGTTTTCCCCGAAATTTGGTGATAGCAATCCAAGAACGATTTGGCGGCTGAAACGTTGACAGGGGAGGTACGGGAAATGTTTAATAAATCATGCTTTTACGCGTTACGAATTGTAAATGAGTAACAATTATCGAGAGATGCAAAGCACTACGTTGTGCACGAGAAATGATGCCCCTTGGCAATTTAAACGATGCGGTGGCTGGGAAACGGACGGCGTACGTCGCTTGTACAAACATGTTCATCCAGTAAATCCGGGATTGGCATCGCCAAACCGACCGGATTGAACGTAATGACGAATGTGTGCTTTTCAAAAGTCCAAAACATGGCCCATTGGAGAAATTTAGCTGCCGCCATACGTTCAGCTCGGGTTAAATTTGACTATCAGTTCCGCTCAGAGCCTGTCACCGAAAAACTCTTTCGCGATGAGAGTTACCGCGGAGTCGACGAATTGAAATCTGAGAACCGGGGAACGCGCTCCGTTGCCTTGTTGCAACACGTGCGGCGATGAATCGTTTAATCGCAGCTCGACGCGATAGCCGGCGGGCAGGCTGCGACGCCACTGCGGAAGAATCGACTCGAGGTAACGGTATTGCTGCGCTTCCTTGATAATCACGCCCATGGTTTCGAGCATCGTAATTTTGCCCCAGTGCTCCCCCGCAGGCCGACCATACGAACGAATTTGCACGTAGCGCATCATGTCACTGTAGTACGGAGTGGATTCATCGACGCTCCTGCCATTGGAGTAGACGCCGTCCATCAGCACTTCAACGGTACGATCGCCAATGGGCTCTTTCGACCATTTATCCAGCAGTTGGTTAAGCGTGTTGGCCATACAAAGCTCCAGATGTCCACCGACCAGGTACACATGGTTGGAAGGAATGCTGAAGCCGATCTCCCCGCCTTCCGAGTAAGCCCAGTAATCGGGTTTGCAATCGTCGGCATAGAATTTGGGGTCGTCGCGATCGTCCTGCAAATAGACGATTTGCATGTTCCGGTCGCGCGCGAAACGAACCGCCTCGTCGATACCGCGCTTGGCCGAATACTCCGCGTCGAAGGACGCGGACGCATGCGTGGCTATCAAAACCGGCCTCTGATCGAGACGGATCTGCCGCGATTCGGTGAAGGCGTGTTCGGGACACCGCGCCCAGGCCGAACCCGCGGCAATACAAAGCGCGATTGCAAAAAAACATTTCATTAAAAAATCCGCGTCACCTGGCCGACCAACAGCGCCTGCCAGTTCGATGGAATACCGGATTCTAGCGTGACTTGCCAACCGGGTCGGCCACGCGATTGCGCGCGACGCCCCCCCGTGGGCTGCCGGAAATGGACGCTGGCGGCGCTGCCAATGTTGAAGGATTGCCAGTCAATGGCCGCACCCTGGCAAGCTTTCGTTTTTCTGCGCCCTCAATTTTGGCCGTGTAGGCCAGCCTCTATTGACCAACGATGGCGTGATGCAGGTGGCGTCCCTGGACGACATGATGGCTCACAAGCTGAAAGTCATCCTGCAACGCCTGGAGAAAAAGGACTATCTGGATATCGCCGCGATGCTTGTTGCCGGCGTTGCGCTGGAGCGCGGATTGGCCGCGGCGCGCCAGTTGTTTCGCAAAGCCATTCAGTCCGCGGAAAGCCTCATGGCGCTGACCTGGTTAAAAGATTGGGATCTGCCTAGCATGCCGGCGGCGACGCGAAATTTTCTCATCGCGGCGGCTTTCAGGGAATTCGCCGATGTGCTTGGGAGGGCAAAATCACGCCCCGCCTCCTGCTGAATCTATAGCACTTTCACCGAATTCCTGTATTGAATTGCGCCGACGCACTCGCGCATATTGAGCGCCATGTGAGCGCTCCTGCAAACCGATAAAAGCAAAACGCGCACCGTTGCTTTGAGAGAGCGAGGCACGAGAGAGATGGCAATCGTGCGCAGATGTAATAATGTTCGACTCAGAGATCGCCGTCCAAAACAACCTTCACGAGCAAACACCATGAATGATCCCCGCATCAAAGCCGGATTCGACGTTGGCGGCGTACGCCTGGAGCGCCCGTTCAAGATCCGCCGCCTGGGCCATTTCGGCGTCAACGTCCAGGACATGGACAAAGCGCTGCATTTCTACCGCGATCTGCTGGGCTTTTCGATCTCCGACCCCATCAACCTCAACCGCGACGAAAACACTGCAGTAGAAAAGGTGGGGGTGGCAAACGGTTATTTCATGCGCCATGGCACCGACCATCATTCCTTCGTTTTATTTCCGGATCGCGCCATCCGCGCGCGTCCCAACCGGGCCGGCACCCCGGAGGATGTGACCATCAATCAGATCACCTGGCAGGTGGGCAGCCTCTGCGAGGTGGTCGATGGGTATCATTGGCTCTCATCGAACAAGCAGCACATCTACCGCAGCGGCCGCGATAACCCCGGTTCCAACTGGCATACCTATCCGGTCGGCCCCAACCATCACATCAATGAGCTGTATTACGGCATCGAGCAGATTGGCTGGGATGGCTTATCGAAACCCAAGTCGGCCCACAAGCGGCGCTATGACCGGGCGCCTGATTTGCCACATATATCCGAGGCGCAGGAAGTCAAAAACGCCATGGACGAGGGCATAGATATTCACGCCGGCTATCGCGACTTCAATCTGGGTGACGCCCAATACGATGTCGGCGGCGTGCTATTGCCGCGCCCCTTCAAGATCGAGCGCATCGGCCCGGTGCGGCTGTTCTATGATGATCTTGATCGCGAATTGTCTTTCTATCGCGACACCATGGGCCTCACCGTCACCGAGGAAATCGAATGGAACACTCACCGCTGCGTGTTCCTGCGCACCAACACCGAGCATCATTCGATGGCGCTCTACCCGCGGGCGCTTCGCAAGGAGTTGGGCCTCAGCCCACACACCACGCTGATGGCATTCGGCCTGCAGCTGGGCAGCTACCGGCAGTTATGCGATGCCGTGTCGTATCTGGCCAAACAGGGCATCACCATCAAATATCTGCCCTCGGGATTATTCCCGGGCGTGGGCCATTCGGCACTGGCCATCGATGCCGAAGGCCATGCCATGCAGCTCTACCATTACATGGAGCAGATCGGCTGGGATGGCAGACCGCAGCCTGCCTCGCAACGCCCGCAGATCGATAACCAGCGTTGGCCGGAGGTGCTTGAGCCGGTTGGCGACATCTATTGCGGCGAAACCTTCCTCGGCCCCATGGGCTGATCGGATCGCACTTTTTTGGCAGACCCGCCTGTCAGTCGCGGTTATTGGGCCTGCAGATTCGCCGCTTTTGCCACTCGCGCTGCGGTATTGCGGTCGGCTTTAAGAAACGCGGCAAACTCTTCCGGCGATCCACCAACAGGATCGAGCCCCAGGCCGGTCACGAACTTGTCCAGGAACCCGGAATCCGCCATGAGTTTGTTCACCTCCTGGTTCCACTGCATCACCATAGCGCGGGGCATCGCCGACGGCGCATACACGCCAAAACTGCCGCGCAGAAAATCCAGGTCGTAGCCCTGCTCGGCGAAGGTGGGCACCTCCGCCATGATGGAGAATCGCTTGGGGCCCACCACGCCGATGGGTTTGAGCTTTCCCGCCTTGATCAATGGCGCCATGACACGCGGATTGTTCTGGGTGAGATTGGTCTCGCCCGCCACCACGCCCTGCACCGCAAGGCCAGGTGCCTTGTAGGGCACATGATTGAATGAGGTCCCTGTGCTGGTCTCGAGCAAAGCCAGCGTCAGATGCGCAAAGCTCCCCGTGCCCCAGGAGGCCCAGTTGAGCGCCCCGGGTTTGGACTTGGCCAACTCCACCAGCTCGCGCACCGAATTCACCGGCAAAGAGGGATGCGCAATGATCACACCCCCGATAAAGCCCATGTTGATCACGGGGGCGACGTCCCGTACCGGGTCGTAGGGAAGCTTGGCGTAGAGATACGGGTTCATCGACAGATACACATTGGAGAGCACGCACAAGGTGTAGCCGTCGGGATTCGCCTTGGCGCAGGCATCGGTGCCGACAATGCCATTGGCGCCAATCCGGTTTTCAACGACCACAGGCTGGCCCAGAGCGCGCGACATTCCCTCGGCGATGCCTCTGGCTATGATGTCAGGAGGCCCTCCGACACCGCCAGCTTCGATCATGCGTATCGGTTTGGACGGGTAGGTCTGCGCGACTGCCATCCCGCCGCCTGACAGCAGCAAAGAAGAAGCCAGAAGTATCAATCGACGGGAAACTAATCGCATGGAGCGCCTTTCATGGTTGCAATGCCGAGTTTATAGCGTGGCCAGCCCGCTTGCGCAATCGATTGCCGACCGCCGCTGCCTCCTGACCACCGAATGCAACCCGTCTCATCAAGTATCCAGGGAATTCGCCGATAGGCCATGTCAGCGCAAGAGTGGGAATACGGGATACACCGTGTCAAATGACATGCAGCCAGAAACAACGAGAGCAGCAGCAAGGATTGACCGGGAAGCGGGTCAATATGCACGCGCGGCGTCTGAATTCGCTCCCTTGCCTTCTTTTGTTCAGCGTCGCGACGGCGGGCTGTTCGTCAGCTAAGCTGCGCGAATCCAACAAGGAGGCCGCCATGAACGTCGCCCGCCATCCCCGCCCGCCCGAGATTGCCGATTGGCCCATCGAGAAGATCGCGGAGAAATTCGTCGCCCGCTTTCGCGACCGCAAGCCCGATTGGGCGGCGTTCGAGGATGCCAAGATCGAGGGTTACAAGCGCGCCCAGCATCGCTTCATCGGCGCCGGCGGATCGGGCAAACATGGCGACGCCACGGTAATTCCGCCGCGCGGCTTCACGCTATCGGTGATGTATGTCGAACCCGGACAGGGCAACGCGTCGCACACACACGAAGTCGAGGAGGTGTTCTTCGTACTGCAGGGCTACCTCACCGCTTTTGTCGAAGATGAGAGCGGCAAACGCATCGACATCCGGCTCGGGCCGTGGGAAGCCATCTGCTGCCCGCCGGGGGTGATTCACGGCTACATCAACGAAAGCCTGGAGCCGGTGTACTTTCAAGTCATGCTGGGTCGCGCGCAACCGGAAACCATGGGTTACGCGGATGAAGAACTTTACAAACGGCGCGGCGCGCACCTGGGATAGACTGGCTGCCACAGACGGCGGGACCGTTGCATCTTGAGGAGTATCGATTGATGACCATCGCGAACAATGTACGCCGCGCCCTGCTGTGCGCCATGCTTCTGCCGTCCGCTCTGACCTTGGCGGGTCGCGCCCATGCCCAGCAGGATTATCCGAGCCGGCCGATCCGCCTGTTCGTTCCGGCGGCGCCCGGGGGCACCAACGACATCCTGGCGCGCAGCTTCGGCACGCGCCTGTCGGAGGTGTTCAAGCAGCAGGTGCTGGTTGACAATCGCGCCAGCGCCTCCGGCGTGATCGCCGGCGAACTCACCGCGAACGCGCCAGCGGACGGCCACACGCTGTTATTCACCTACCACCAGCACACCATCAACGCGGCGTTGATCGCCAAACTGCCCTACCACGCGCTCAATAGCTTTACCCCCATCACTCAACTCACCGAGGCCGCGCAAATACTGGTGGTGAATTCTGCATCCCCGCCGAGGAATCTCGGCGAGTTTGTCGCATGGACCAAAAGCATTACCGAACCGCTCAACTTCGGCTCGGCCGGCATCGGCAGCGGCGGACACCTGGCGGGCGAGCTGTACAAGCAAATGACCGGCGTGAAAGCCGAGCACATCCCCTACAAGGGAACCGGCCCGTCGCTCGCGGCATTGCTCGGGCGCGAGTATCAATTCAGTTATGCCGGTTTGCAGGGCGCGCAGCCGCATGTGCGCGCGGGGAGGTTGCGCGCTCTCGCCACCACCGCGTCCAAACGCTCTGCCGCTCTGCCGGATCTGCCTACCGTCGCCGAAGCCCTGCCGGGCTACGTAGTCATCGGCTGGTACGGCGTTATCGGCCCGGCCAACCTGCCCCGGCCCATCGTCTCGCGGCTGCATGCCGAGATGATCAAGATATTGAACGAGCCCCAGGTGCGCGAGCGCATCGTGGCCGACGGTTCGGAACCGGTGGGCAGCTCACCCGAGGACTTCCGCCAGTTCATGCTCGCCGATCTTGCCAAGTGGGCCAAGGTGGTCAAGGAGAGCGGGATGAAAGCGGAGTAAATGCGCAAGGGCAATCGGCGCAGGCGACGCACTGCCCCCCCGAAACTTGAACTTTATATTGATCGTCATGCCAAATGAAAAACGCCCAGATCAGGCCCATACGTTCTACAGCGAGACATAAACGCGCCGCGTCAAGCTTCGCCGCTGGCTCTGAGCAACGACAACCAGGCAAGCAATAAGGTTAAACCACCTAATGGCGCGAGGAAGGTCAGCGGCTTATAGCCCGTGGCCGCGTAGGCGTAGAGCGAGCCGCTGAAAAATACGATGCCCGCGAGAAACAGCGCGTAACTCAACGTCGCGGATTTACCTTGCGCGAGATAGAGCAACACCACCGAGTGCACCAGGTGGTAAAGCGATGCCGTG
Source organism: Bordetella parapertussis (assembly GCA_945897475.1). Lineage (GTDB taxonomy): Bacteria > Pseudomonadota > Gammaproteobacteria > Burkholderiales > SG8-39 > 2-02-FULL-62-17. Next base: position 10,395 of record CAMDFL010000090.1, on the reverse strand, counting down.
TTCCACGCGTCCGCGGAGTTGAGCGCGGCGAGCGTCGCGCGCATGCCATGCGCGCCGAATGCGCCGAGGAACACGGCGAGAAAACCCGAGAGGGCCGCGATGCGGAAGCGAATGGCGGGAGAAATGGTTATCACTTGGCGAAGAAGCGGATGCATGCTATCCATTGGAACACAGAGATCGTGGTCATGAGTGCCCACTGCCGTCCACTGCGCCCCATGCCGCAATCACTTTCCGCCATCGACATATACTCGCCTCCCGCATGATTGTCTCCATCCAGGAAAGATCCGTTCATGGCCGAACCCACTGTCTTCGTCAATCCCGCCCGACGCAAAATCGCCGAAGGAGGCCTGGTGCTCTCCATGGGCTTTCGCCAGGCGCGCACCCTCGATATCGCCATGGTGGCCGCCGCCTGCGGCTATGACTCGTTCTATGTCGACATGGAGCACTCGGCGGTATCGCATGAAACCGCGGCCGCCCTGTGCGCCGGCGCCATCGGTCTGGGTCTTACACCGGTGGTGCGCATCGCCGGGCACAACGGTCACGATGCCACGCGCATGCTCGATGGCGGCGCACTGGGGCTCATCATTCCGCATATCAACACCGTAGCTGAAGCCAAAGCCATGGTCGATGCCTGCAAGCACGCGCCCATCGGTCATCGCTCGGTGGCGGGCACCGGCCCGGCGCTGGCCTATCAATCGATGCCGCTGGCGGAGATCAACAAAGCCGCCAACGAGCGCAGCATGCTGATCTTCATGCTGGAGACGCCCGAGGCGATTGCCAACGCCGATGCCATCGCCGCCGTGCCCGGGTTTGATGTGCTGCTGATCGGCGCCAACGATCTCTCGGCCGAAATGGGCGTACCGGGCCAGCTCGGTCACGAAAAAATGATCAAGGCCCAGGAGGCCGTGCGCGACGCCTGCAAAAAGCACGGGAAGATTTACGGCTCCGCGGGCCTCAGTTCCGACTTCGACACGCAATCGAAAGTGCTGAAAATGGGTGCGAAGTTCGTGATGACCGGCAGCGATGTCGGTTACCTCGCCGCAGGCGCGCGCCAGGATGCGCAAAGGCTGCGTGGCGTCAACGCAGATTAGATCAATCAAGGGGGAAATCATGCATTCACTGATAAAAATGTTTGCCGCAATCAGCCTCGCGCCCTGTCTCGCCCCGCCCTCGATGGCGCAAAGCTTTCCCACCAAAGCCATCACCGTGGTCAACACCCAGGCCGCAGGCGGCCCCACCGATGTGACCATGCGTTACATCGCGCAGAAGATGGCCGAGAACGTCGGCCAGTCGGTGCTGCTGGAATCGCGCCCCGGCGGCGGAGGCAGCGTGGCGGCGGTGTATGTGAGGAACTCGGCGCCGGATGGCTACACGCTGCTGCTGGGCAGCGTGGCCACTTTCGCGGTCAATGTCAGCCTCATTGCCAAGCTGCCCTATGACCCGGTAAAGGATTTTGCGCCGGTGTCGGTGTTATGGAGCAGCCCGACCATGCTGATGGTGTCGGCCAACAGCCCGGCGAAATCGGTAGGGGAACTGATCGCCATGGCGAAGAAGGCGCCCGATGCCCTGAGCTTTGCCTCCTCAGGGTTCGGCACCACCGGCCACCTGGGCGGCGCGATGCTGGCTGCGGCCGCGGGTTCCTCGATGGTGCACGTGCCTTACAAGGGGTCAAACGAAATCATGAACGACCTGATGTCGGGGCGCGTGGATCTGTATATCGGCAGCTATGCCTCGATCACGCCGTTGTACAAGGCCGGCAAGGTGCGCCTGCTGGGCGCGGTGACACTCAAACGCAACCCCGCCGTGCCCGACCTTCCGACGCTGCCCGAGATGGGTTATCCCGACATTCATTTCGACAGCTGGTTCGGCATTGTCGGCCCGGCAAAAACGCCCCCCACCATCACGCAACGTCTGCGCGATGAAATGGTGCGCGCAGCGCAATCGCCCGAAGTCATTGCGAAATTCGCCGAACAGGGCACCTTCACCGTCACCAGCAGCAGCCCCGCCGAGTTCGGCACGCTCATTGCGTCGGAAATTCAGCGGATGGCGCGGGTGGTGAAAATCTCTGGCGCGAAAGCCGAGTAAAAAACGCACGGTGCACCACGACAATCCGGCACGGGCATAGTTGGGTTGTTGAACGTCGGGGGATGAACGTACCGATCAGTCGGCTTTGGCGCCGGCCTTCCGGATCACACCGCCCCATCGCAGGGCCTCCTCCTTGAGGAGCACCGTCATTTCTGCCTGCGTGATGCCCACTATATCGACACGCTTACATCGTGCCGGCGAGGCCGAGCTTTCTCACAAGGCCTCCCCATTTGGCATCCTCTTCGACGAAGTATTTCTGGATTGCCTCCACCGAGGGCGATTCGTTGGGGATCAGGCCTATGCCGCGCATGCGGTTCCGGATTTCCGGCTCGGCCATGATGCGTTTCATTTCATTGTGCAGGCGATTGACGATCGGGGAGGGCGTTCCCGCTTTGGCGAGCAGTACATGCCAGGAGACGGCCTCGAATTCCGGAGCATTGGCCGCTTCGGCAAGCGGCGGCACATCGGGCAGCGAAGTCAGCCGCACCAGCGAGGAAACAGCGAGTGCGCGGATACGGCCGTCCCTGATGAGGGACTGCGAGGCGCCGGCTTCGGCGAAGGCCAGGTGCACGGTGCCCGAGGCGACGTCGGCGATCGACTGCGCAGAATCCTTGTAGGGGATGTTCAGGATATCCAGGCCGAAGCGCGCGTTGAGCATCTGGCCCGACAGGTAGGGGGCACCGCTATTGCCCTGCGAGCTGTAATTGAGCTTGCCCGGGCGCTCCTTGGCGTATTGGATGAGTTCCAGCGCGGTCCTCGCCGGTATCTGCGGATTCACCACCAGGATGAAAGGCGATTTGAGGTACAGCGAGATCGGGATGAAGTCCTTCTGGTAATCGTAGGGCAGCTTCTTGAAGAAGCTCGGGTTGTAGGAGATGGAGGTGCTGCTCGCCACCAGCAGTGTGTGCCCGTCGGCAGGCGCTGCGAGCAGCGCGTTGATGCCCAGGATCTGGCTCGCGCCGGGCTTGTTTTCGACGACCACCGGCCGCCCCAGGGTCTGCGCAAGTTTCTCGCCATAGCTGCGCGCAATGATGTCCATGCCGGTGCCCGGCACCAGCACCACCACCATGGTGATCGTCTTGCTCGGATAGGCCTGCGCGTGCGCCGAAGCCGCGTGACCCGCCAGTAGCGCCGCAAGAAGCGGCAGCAGCGAAAGCCTGATTACCTGAATCATGATTCCTCCGATTGTCGAGTCCCCGTCGCATTCTTGCACGGCTGGACGGGAAGCACAGTGCCGCCCTGCCAGGGCTTCGCACCTGCGAGAGATCCTGAATCCAAGAGTAAAGTATCGTCTGGACGCGAGAAATCACAACACCATCCCGGAAGGAATCATCCGCATGACCACTCAAAACGAAGCCAACGCCGCCACCATCCTGGCCATTCTTGCCCGCGAAGAGCAGCGCTGCCAGGCCATCTCCAATCAACGCTGGGACGAGCTCGCATCGTTGCTCACCGACGATCTCACCCATGTCCACATGCCTGGCCGCCAGGAAGACAAGGCGGCCTACCTGGCCGGCGTGAGGAACAATCCGCGTACCGTGACACGCAAGGACCTCCAGGTTCGCGTCTACGCAGACACAGCGGTCATGACCGGAGCGATGACCAACGCCCGCGAAGGACGTGAAGATCACGCCCGCGTCACCCAGGTCTGGCTCAGAATGGATGGCCAGTGGTACCAGACCGCCTTCCAGGCGTCGCGGATCGCTTAACGGCCGGCCCTCCTGTTGCGGCCCAAGTGGCCTTGCGGGCGCCAACTTCCAAAGTGAATCTTCAAAGTTATCTTCTATTTCTTTACCAAAACTAAATTCGGTTTCTTCTTCAATTTCAGCCGAAGTGGCAAATGTAGTGGTAGGGCTCGGTGACGCGGATGTCGAATTTCGAATTACCTGGAACGCTGAATTGTTCGCCAGCTTTTGAGGTGACCCACAAGTTGCTTCCATCAAGCTTGTATTCGCAGCCTCCAGCGACGCATTCCATGATCTCTGGGGCGTCGGTGTTGAAGCTCAGTGTGGCGGGCAGAATCACCCCAACCGAAACCTTACTGCCGTCGGTACGGATAACGCTATGGCTCATGCACTTGCCGTCGTGGAAGACATTTGCTTTGGTGATGATGCTGGCGTCATCGATTTTTTCAGTGCTCATGTTTATATCCGGTAGGGAACAATCGGCCATTTTAATGGCGTCGATGCTTGCTATACCAATCAGAACACAGCATTGCGCGTGTTCGACAATAGCGCGGACGCGGATCCTGCTCAGGGAAAACCTCCCGAGCCCGTGCTTACTGGGTGAAGTAGCCTCAGTCTATGCACTATTGGGGTATCACTGGATTATGTTTCTAACTGTCGCCCAGACGCAGGTATTTGAGAAGTACGCGACGAAAATCGGGACGGCGGACGAACTGGACCGCTATCAACCCGCGTTGTCCTGATGCGCTAGACCGGCCAGCGCCAGGTGAGTGCCGGCGCAAGCCACGCGGGGAGGTCGAGGGCGCGCATTAGTGTTTGCCCGTCCAGCGCGAGCAGTACCGCGCCGATCATTGATACCCCTATTGCCCAGAGTACGCCCCGGTCGAAGGACTCGTGCTGACGGTTGAGGTACCAGCCCGCAATGGTGGAGGCGAGGGTCTGGAAGCGCAAGAGAGGCTGCACCACGATGACCGGCGCGATCGCCATGGCGAGGTATAGCAGCATCTGCGAGACAGCGGTCATGATGCTGGTGCCCGAAAACCAGCGCAGGTTCCTGGCAGTCATCGATGCGAGGTCGCGGCGCGGACCCGGGACCAGCATCAGCAGTGTGATGACTACCGTCGCGGCTGCATATGAAACCACGCCGCCGGCGAGGGCCTGCCCCGGGCCATCGAGTCCCGCGCGCACCAGCACCGGCGAGGAGCCCCAGCCGAAGCAAGCAAGAAAGGCAAAGGTGTAGCCCTCGACCAGGCGGGGCTTGAAGGTGGAATCCGCTGTCGTCGTTGTCGCTGCTGCTGCTGTCGCTGTCGTTGCTGTCGCTGTCGTTGCTGTCGCTGTCGTTGCTGTCGTTGCTGTCGCTGTCGTTGTTGTCGCTGTCGTTATTACAGCAGGCACGGTTCGGCGGCGGCTGTGCCGCGCGGCGAGCAGCGCGGGCCCGAGAATGATCAGTGCTATGCCCGCGAGCGTGACGGCGTCCAGTTTCTCGTCGAGAAAGTTCAGCGCGAGCGCCAGCGACACCAACATCGACCATTGCGTCACGGGCATCGCAAGATTCACGCCAATCGCCGCGATGGCGCGATAGGCGCAGTAACGCCCGAAGACGAAGTGCACGATTCCCGCCGCTGCGAGCATGAACAAGGCGAAGGGCGAGAACTGCGCGATCACGCCAAGTTGCCCGACGAGCAGCGTCACCACGGTAAAAAACGCCAGGCCAACTGGCATCGAGATGGCCACCGCCTGCGTTGCTGTACCGCTGATCACGCCGCGCCGGATCATTGCGTGATTGATGCCGAAGGTGGTCGCTGACAGCAGGGTGATCAGGACACCGATCATGAAGGCCTGAGAATCTGTCTGGGGAGACTCTGCATAAGTTTCAATCTAAATCCTTTACATTCAATGTTTCCCGCTGAGTTGGGGAATATACAAGGGGTGCAGTTATTGTAAATACAGCCCTCTTGTTCAGACCCTCCTTATGACGAAACCGGAGCCGGCTTATGCGCCTGCCGCCCGCGTCTTGAAGGCGACCGATGGCATCGGCCCGACAGGGGCCTCGATCAAGACGGGCTCGTTACGTTTGAATACCTCCAGCAGCGTTGCCTTCAGTTCCGCGGGCGATTTCACCCGCCGCCCCTCGACGCCGTAGGCATCGGCCAACTTCATCATGTCCGGATTGTGCAGGTCGGAGGCGATGGTGCGGCCGCCGAAACGCGTCTGCTGAATGCGCTTCACATTGCCGTAGGCGTTGTCGTTGAACACGATGGCGGTGAGCGGGATCTTCTGCTCGACCATGGTGGCCAGTTCCATCACGTTGTAGGCGAAGCCGCCATCGCCGTTGATCGACACCACCTTGCGGCCCGGCATGCCGACCTGAACGCCTAGCGCCGTTGCGAAGCCGTAGCCGAGCGTCCCCTGGTAGCCCGAGGTGAAATAGGTGCGCGGCTGGTACACGGGGAACGCCTGGCCCGCCCAGTAACCGACCTGGGTTGATTCCTGCACCAAGGCGCCGTCATCGGGCAGGGCGTCGCGGATCGCATGGGCGTAGTCCGCCTGCGGACTTTGCCGCCTGGCATCTTCGTCGAGAAAGCGCTTGAGGTCCGAAAGTTCCTCGCGGCGCGATGCCCGTTTGGTATTGTGCTTTTCGAGTGATTCCGCGAGGGCTGCGAGCCCTTTCTTCGCATCCGAGACAATGCCCACGGCTGTCTCATAGGTGTTGCCAATGTTGGACGGATCGATATCAAGGTGTATGACCGTCTTGCCCTTCACCCACGGCTGCACTACCTGGCTCATGAGCCCTTGAACAAATCGCGTGCCAACGAGCAGTACCACATCCGTGTCGGGACCCACCTCCGCCATGGCGCGCAGCGGCAGCGATAGGGGATGGCGGTCGGAAAGCGCGCCTTTGCCATTCGCGCTCTGGATCACCGGCGCCTCCAGCAATAGGGCGACGCGCAGCAACTCTCCACAGGCGTCTCCCGAGATGACACCGCCGCCTGCGAATATGAGCGGCTGCTTGGCCGCACCGAGGAGGCGCGCAGCCTTTTCGATGAGGTCGGGATCAGGCCCTGGCCGCTCATGCGCCACAGCATCTATAAGCGCGATCGGTGCCTTCGCCTCAAGCACATCGGGGGGCACCTCTATCTCGACCGGGCGCGCTCGGCCGGTGCGAAGCTGGCGCATGGCCTCGTGCACGAGGCTTGGTATTTCAGAAGGCGAACGCGCCAGCGCCTGGTACTTGGTGAGGTGCGCGATCATGCCCAGCTGATCGTTGATCTCGTGCAACAGCCCCTTGCCACGGTCGATGTTTTTCGACTCGATGTTGCCGGTGACCACGAAAACCGGAGATGAGACCGCATAGGCCGTCGATAGCGCACCGGCAGCGTTCAACAGCCCCGGCCCCGGCACCATCAGCGCCACCGCGATCTTTCCACTGGCGCGTGCGTAGCCGTCGGCCATATAGACGCAGGCCTGCTCGTGGCGCGGATGATAGAGATTGTAGTGCGCGCGTTCCTCATAGAGCGCGTCGAACACCCAGTCAAGCTGGATGCCGGGCAGGCCGAAAATCGTATCAATGCCCTCGCGCTTCAACTGCTGCACCAGCGCTTGTCCGCCGTTCATTATTGTCATCGCTATCCTTTAGGAAGAATAAGAGGGGACCTGCTCAACTTGCTGTTCAACTCGCCACCAGCGAACCAACCGCGGCAAACAATGAGGCCACCGCCTCGCGTGTGATGTTGCGCGTGATGAATACGATACGTGTGCTGCGATCGGGGTCGCGCTGTCCCAGGCAAAGGGTGTGTCGAAGCGCAGGGAGAATGCACTGATCGCGGCGTCGTGCGAGCCGCTAAGCCGCTTGGCCTGTGATGTCGAGTGAGTTCGAGCGCACCTTGGCGTGTGGCAGCTCGGTCTGGACGACCACACGCGGTGCGCGCCGATCGGTGACATCGACGCCGGTAAAGTTCTTAGGCGCCGCTTCGTGGGCAAGCCAGAGGATGCGGCGACCGCCGCTGGTTTGTTGCAGCGCCATGCCCTCGCCGATGCCGCCGAACCCCTGCAGCTCGTGGTGGGCGAGAAGACACATGTTAAAACTCAGTGCATTGGCCATGGCGCGGGGAGCATTTCGGAAAAATTTTCGCAAGTATAAACGGTGAGCGCGAGAGTGCTCGGGTCCGGCTCTCTCAGAACTAAAGTTTAAGTAGTCCAGCCGCCGTCTTTCCCAGAATCGCTTCGTGTTCCTCGGTGCTTAAATCTTTCAGGCGTGAAAGGCTGGCGACAGGGTCATCCAGTCCCATATCGAAACAATAGTCGCTGCCCAGAAGCACACGGTCAGCGCCCACCAGACGCACCAGATTCATGTTGATACGGTCGTCATGGCCTATGGTGTCGTAGGTAAAGCGCCTGAGGTAGTCGCTGGGTAAGCGCTTCATATGTTTGAGCTCTGCGCGGACTTTGGTGCCGTGATCGAGCCGGCCGATCAGTCCCGGGAACGCGCCGCCCGCATGCGGCAGATTGACTTCGAGCTTGGGGAACGCGTCGAGTACGCCACCGAAAATCAGCGAAGCTGCGGCAACGCCGGTGTCGTAGGGATTGCCCAAAAGGTTCTTCAAGTAATAGTGCCCGGTGCGATCCCCGCCGATGGTATCCATCGGGTGCAGGAACACCGGCCACCCAATTTCCTCGGCTCGGGCGTAGACGTCCCAGAAGGCCTTGTCGTCGAGTTCCACGCCATTAATGTGCGTAGCCAAGTACAGTCCTCGCATGCCAGGCAGCTTTGCCGCCCGGTCCAGTTCACGTAACGCCAGCGCCGGCGCCTGCATCGGCAACATGGCCAGACCCACAAAGCGCTCAGGATATTTCATGTGTACCGCCGAAGCGGCATCGTTATAACACTGGGCGAGAGCCAGACCAAGGCCCGGTGAAGCCCAGTAGACCATCGGCGTGGTGAGCGACAACGCTTGCACGTCCACGCCGATACGGTCCATGACCGCAAGGCGCGACTCGATGTCAACGAAGGATTGGTCGAACGCATTGGTGACGCGCGCGGTGCGAATCAAAAAACGGTTCGCGTCGCGCTCCAGCTTTCCGCCTTCGCTAGGGGCTTCACGCTCGAACATTTTGAGCCACTCGATGGGGTACCAGTGCGCGTGTATGTCCACGCTTCGAACTCTTGGCGTACTCATTGCTCGGACCTCTTTTGACGACCAGTTGGGATAGGATAGTATGTGCTTTGCACTCCACACGCCACGCATTCAGGTGGTATGCATCCACGTGGCGTGGATATCTCTGTCGCGGCCTGTCGCCGCTTGTCGCTGCTTGTCGCCGTTTGTCGATTATGCAACCCACTGGAGAAATCATGCCAAGATTCTTAGCGCTCTATCTGATCGCCGCAGTTTCGGGGAGGCAGGCATGAATGACTTGGGTCGATATGCGGGTTGCGTGGTGGCTTTATTGTTTTCACATTTCGGCCACGCGCAGCAAAGTGCGTCCTGGCCGGTCAAACCTATCCGCTTCGTGGTGGCCTTTGCCCCAGGCGGGCCGGCGGATGTCGTTGCGCGGCTGATGGGCAACAAGCTCACCGACGCACTGGGTCAACAGGTAGTTGTCGAGAACCGTGGCGGAGCGGGCGGCAACATCGCAGCTGCGCTGGTCGCCAAGGCAGCACCCGATGGCTATACCGTGATGGTCACCACATCGGCGTTTGCCGTGAATGTCAGCCTGTATGCAAACCCTGGTTACGAGGAACGCGAATTCACCCCGGTGGTGAACGTGGCCACACAGCCCAATTTGATATTTGTCAACACAGCTTTCCCGGTGAAAACTATGGCCGAACTGCTAGCCACGGTTAAAGGCGGAAAGATGGCATTCGCCACACCAGGCCTTGGCACCACGCCGCATCTCACCGGTGAAAATCTTTTCAGGGTGATCGCCAAGGTAGATGTCACGCCCATTCATTTCAGTGGCGCAGGTCCTGCGGCCACCGCGCTGGTGGCCGGTGAGCCGCCCATCGCCTCGCTCGCGCCGACCGCGGCCCTGCCTCATGTGCGTTCCGGTAAATTGCGGGCGATCGCCGTGGCGGGCGCCACGCGCTTTTTCGCCTTGCCCGATGTGCCTACATTCGCCGAAGCGGGAGTGCCGGGCGTACAGGACTACACCTGGACGGCCTTCTTCCTCCCTGCTGGAACACCGGTGGCGGTAGTGCAGCGATTGAACGAATCAACCAATCGCATCATCCAGATGTCCGACATCCGCGAGAGGTTGAACGCGCAAGGCCTGGAACCGGTCGGCGGCGCGCAGCAGCAGTTCGCCGATTATGTGAAAGCGGAAATCGTAAAGTGGGGGAGGGTGGTGCGCGAAGCGCGCATGAAAGCAGAGTAGTAGCGAAAGCGCGCGGGGTAGCCGCGAAAGCGCTGTCCGCCGGTATTTTATATTCGTGCCTTATCTGCCGGATGATCGCGATTTCAGCACCTTTCGTCTCTCGGAGGGCAAGCGTTTTGAGTTGCTGCGGTGGTTCGTTACGTGATCGAGTCCCGCGCCGATCTGTCACAATTGCACGTCCCTCCACGGTTCATTTTTTATGACGCTGAAACGCTCCAAAGCTGCTCCTGGTAATTTGCTGGTGCTAGAGCAC
>CAMDFL010000089.1 GCA_945897475.1 Bordetella parapertussis | reverse complement strand
TGCGCTCGCCGCGCTAATGGCGGCAATGGCGGCAATGGCGACAAGGCTATCGTGCATGGATGCCGAACACACAATTGACGATTAAAGTAGAAACACAATGACTCTGTGCCCCATCGCCATCGTGGCAGGCTGCAAGAAGTGCCCGGCGTTTTCGCTTTGCCCGCTGAAGGGTGTTATCGGGGATTTCAAGAAGGAATTTGACGAAAAAACAAAACAGGACGAAAAAACAAAACAGGACGAAAAAGAAAAACAGAAGTAGGAAACCGCGGACAAGACCGGCATGTGATCGCAGGATGCCGCAGGGCCAAGGCGGGCTCATCGTGGTTCACGTTAAAATCGGCGACCATGCTTGCCCAGGAGAAGACTATGACTATTGCGCGTAGGTTTGCACTGATAGGTGCCGTTTCGCTTGCATTGTTATCACTAGGCGCGCAGTCGCAGAGCTTTCCTAGCAAACCGCTGCGAATGATCGTCACCTTTCCGCCGGGCGGTATTACCGATTTCTCGGCACGCGTCATTTCGCCCAAGCTGGCTGAGGCCCTAGGCCAACCGGTGGTTGTCGAGAACCGGGTGGGCGCGGGCGGAAATATCGGCACCGACTTCGTCGCCAAGGCCGCACCCGATGGCCATGTGCTGACGATCGCCGCGCCGCCGATCGCGATTAATGTCACGCTCTACAAGAAACTGCCTTTCGACACCAAAAAAGATCTTGCGCCGGTCGCGCTGATCGGCAGCGTGCCCAATGTGCTGGTGGTGAACGCGGACAGCCCATTGAAGAGCGTGCAGGCCTTGGTCGATGGTGCGCGCGCCACTCCCGGCAAGTTCAACTTTGCTTCCAATGGCACCGGCACCACCATTCAGCTCTCCGGTGAATTGTTCAAATACCAGGGCAAATTCTCGGCCGCGCATATACCTTTTCGCGGCGCACCCGCGGCGATGACTGCCCTGCTCTCGGGTGAAGTGGATTTCATGTTCGACTCGCTGTCGGTATCGATGCAGCAGATCCGCGCGGGCAAGCTGCGCCTCCTGGCGTTGACCTCACGCGCGCGCAACCCGCTGTTTCCCGATACGCCCACCATGATCGAAGCCGGTTTCAGGGACTTCGAGGTGAGCGGCTGGACCGGCGTGCTCACCACTGGCGCCACGCCGGCGCCGGTGGTGGCACGGCTCGAATCGGAACTGCGCCGTATCCTTGCCCTGACTGATATTCAGTCTGCCTTTGGAAAACCGGGGATGAATGTGCATTTCGCCCCAGCACGCGAATTCGCCGCCTTTCTGGACGCAGAGATTGAAAGATGGGGCGTGGCGGTCAAGGTTTCCGGGGCGCAGGTGGATTGACCGGCGTTGAAATGAATGCGCGTCGCAAAACCTGTGCATTGATCTCGATGCGCCCTGCGCGTAGCCAGGCTGCTAGGGTCTCCAGCTCCACATGCGCCGGAACACCTGATCGCGCTTGAGCGCCAGGTGCATGATGGCCGCGGCAATATGAACGGCCACCAGGCTCATGAATACAAGGACAGTGCAAAAATGCACCAGACTGGATAAGGCTTTCAATTCCACACTCTCCCACCCCCAGAAATTGGGCAGCACCATGCCGAAATAACGAATGGGAAAGCGCGTAAATGACGAACCCATGTAGCCGCTGATTGGCATGATCAGCAAACACAGGAAGAGACCGTAATGGCAAGCCTTGGCGGACCACCTCTGCCAGGCAGGCATGAAATCGGGCAAAGGAGGCGGTGGATTCCTGATGCGCCAGATCAGCACCACCACCAGCAGCATGAATACCGTCAAACCGATCGATTTATGCAAATTGAACCAGTAGGCTTGCGCACCGGTTTTGTCGGGCAGTGTTCGCATCCACCAGCCCAGACTGAACTGGGTGAGCACGCCTAAGGCAAGCAGCCAATGCAAAATAATGGCTGTTCGTGTATATGTTGACGATGTGGACATTGACAGACTTCCGAAGTAATTCTGCAGATTGAATTTTAATTCAGTGGTTAAAGCCAACATTGCAATGGAACACAATGCAATGCAAGCACCACGCAATGGGATCAACATGAAATATACCGGTTCACCTCACCGCTGCGGCGCGGCATTTTATGCATTACAGCTGTTTGCGTTCATCTTGGCGCCGGCGAGCCCGGCAGCCTGGGCGGGAACCGCGCTGGTTGGCAATGAAAACGGCGGCACGATTTCTCTGATCGATACGCGAACCGATGAAGTCATCGGCGAAATCAAAACCAGCGGCAAGCCACGCGGCACCGCCATCGACGCCAGGCGCGGCATCGCCTACGTGTCGGATCAATCCGCCAATGGCCTGCTGATTATCGACATTGCCAAACGCACGGTCGTGAAACGCATTGAGCTGGGTGAATCCCCTGAAGGGGTCTACATATCCCCGGATGGCAAGCTTGTCGCAGCCGCAGTTGAACTCTCTAACAGCGTCGCCTTCATCGACACCGCGCGCGACGAAGTGGCGTTCCGTGTAAAAATTCGCGGCGAGAACCCGGAGCACGCGGTGTTTTCCCCGGATGGTCGCTTCGTCTATGTAGGCGCCGAAGAAGACGACAAGTTAGAGGTCATCGATGTCGCTGCTCGCAAACTCATCGCTCAATTGCAGGTCGGCACCCGTCCGCGTGGCATTGCTTTCACCCCCGACGGCGCCAAAGCCTACGTCGCCTGCGAACGTGCCGACGCGGTGTTCGTCATCGATGCGCGCGAGCACCGAATTCTGCGCAGCATCAAGGCAGGGTTGCGCTCCAATGGACTGACGATGCATCCGGATGGCAAGCGCCTCTACCTCAGCAATGGCGGGGATGGTACGGTGATGGTCATCGATACCGTGTCGGACCAGGTCACAGATACCATCAAGGTCGGCGCGCGCCCCTGGAACATGGCCATTACCCGCGACGGCGCAAAGCTTTATATCGCCAATGGCCGCTCGAACTCGGTGTCCGTCATCGATACCGCGAAAAACATCCGCATCAAGGACGTGCCCGTCGGCAATACCCCCTGGGGAGTGCAGATTCTGGATTAATTGACGACCAGGTTGCGCATCATCATGCCGTCCTCGTGCTCCAGGTTGTGGCAGTGAAACATATAGCGCTGCGGGCCGCGGAATGCCGCGCCCGCGGGCAGCGAGAAATCGACCTCTAACCACAGCGTTTCATTGGGCCAGACCACTACCGTATCCTTGAGACCAAGGTCCGTGGGCATGCGCGCGTTACTCTCGGTGGCCAGCGCCCTGGCTGGACCGAAAGTCCCCTGGCGGCGCAACACACGAAAATGAAATCCGTGCAAGTGCATTGCATGCGGCATTGAGATCGGACTGTTACGGATTTCCCAGATTTCCCTCGTCCCTCGCGTGATCGCGAATCCGGGCTCGTCAATTCGATAGCGCAGGTTGTCAATGACAAAACCGTTCTGATCGTCGAAGTCCAGCCGAAGACGGCGATCAACATCGAATCGCGCCGTACGCGCGTCAGTCAAAGAGGAAAGTCTCGAAGGCATCCGTCCCTCCTGAGGCGCAATGGCCGCTGAGGCTCGCAGTGAAAAAAGCGACATCCTCGCGCCATCGGCAGGAACGGAATCGATGGATTCTCGCGAGGCGCAGACCTGCGCTGCGGCAAGCCCCGGATAGTGATGCCGCGCCGGATGCGCATGACCCGGCCATTTGCCGCGGATTTGATGGCGGGCATCGAACGCCAGGCTGTTCGCCTGCAATAGACCATTCGCGGGTATTTCGATTGCAATATCGACACGCTCGCCGCCGTAGAGAAAAACCCTGTCCACCTCGCGCGGTTCGGCGAGAAGTCCGCCGTCAGTGCCGATTAAATGAAACCTCGCCAAGCCAGTTTCGCCGTGCCGAGCATGGGTAAGCCCGAGCAGCAATCCCCGCGCATTGCAGGCATTGAGCAATTGCAAGCGCACCCAACCCGGAGAAACCTCTATGCTCACATCGAGCGCACCGTTGACCAGCATCCGATTGCCATACCAACCGTGCAGGCAATCCCTTTCGCCGGGTGAATAGGGCCGCAGCACACCATTGGATTCCCGCACATCGGCCAGAGCCAGCGCCAAGCGGTTACCAGCGGCAAGAGCGAGTGCCTCATCCAGCGCCGCGTCCTCGTCATCGTGAACCACCAGCAAGGCCGCCAGCCCCGCATGAACCTGCTCAGCGGTGAAACCATGCGCATGCGAATGCATCCAGTAGAGGCCTGAGCGATCGCGAATATCGAACCTCACTCGCCTGCTCTCCCCGGGTGGTATCGGATCGAAACCCGCCCCGTCACTGGCCTCGGGCAAGCCCAGCCCGTGAAAATGTACGGTGGTCGGCTGCGGCAACAGATTTTCAATTACAAAATCGAAAGATTCGCCGGTGCGTGCATGGAGGATGGGGTGATCCACGGTTGCATGCCCGGTATCGGCCACGTAGACACAACGCCCGGACAATGGATCCACACGAACCACTTGAAGCCGTCGGACAGAAGACAGCGCGAGATCGCGCGCAGTCAATGCGCGCTGCAGCCACGGATTTGTGCCGCAACCGCCTGATGCCAAGGCCGAGCCGAACACGGCTGCGCCACCGGCTATGAAGAGTCTTCGTTTCATGACAGTCGAGAGTAGCACCACCACCTGTGCGGCGTTTCGAAATACCTTTTAGAATAGTTGCGGGCAGATCGATTTATGTTCTGCCGCTGTTAGGTCCAACTATGCAGGCATCGTCAGGGGGCGATGTCGCAAAAAAAAAGGAGATCGAATGAAAATACTTTCAACCGCAAAATCGCTATTGGCTTCGTTTGCTCTGGCGGCCGTGCTGGCCCCGGGGGCCAAGGCGCAAACTACCAGTGATCTTGTCAATGATCACAAGACCACCGGCGACGTGCTGGTCTACGGCATGGGCTATAACGCGCAGCGCTACAGCCCGCTCACCAGCATCAATAAATCCAATGCCAAGCGCTTGGTGCCGATGTGGTCCTATTCGATCAATGACGGTCGCGGCGCTGAAGCTTTCACGCTCATCCGGGACGGGGTGATCTATACCACCGCCCACAACGCCACCATCGCTGTTGACGCCATGACCGGCAAGCAGGTCTGGCGCACCGCCCATGAGTACCCTCCCGAGACGCTGCGGGTGGTGTGCTGCGGCGTGGTCAATCGCGGCGCGGCCATCTACGATGGCAAGATCATTCGTGCGCTACTCAATAATGTGATTATGGCCATGGACGCCAAGACCGGCAAGGAAGTTTGGAGAACCGCTTCGCCTGCGCCTGCTTCAATCGCCAATGGCTACGCGATGACAGGCGCGCCCCTGGTGGTCAATGGTGTCGTCATCGTCGGTGTCGCCGGAGCCGAATTCGGCGTTCGCGGCTTTGTAGAGGGCTATGACGCCAACAGCGGCAAGCATCTGTGGCGCCTCTACACGGTGCCCGCCAAGGGTGAGCCAGGATCGGAGACCTGGGCCGGAGACTCCGCAGCCACCGGCGGCGGGACGTCTTGGGTGACCGGATCCTACGACCCCGATCTGGATCTGGTCTACTGGGGCATCAGCAACCCGTCGCCTTGGAACCCGCGCGGACGCAAGGGCGACAATCTTTTCACCAATTCGGTGTTCGCCTTCAAACCCACAACGGGGGAACGCGTCTGGTATTACCAGACCACGCCTGAGGATCCTTTCGACTACGACGCGGTGCAAACACCGGTGGTTGCCACCATCAAGGTCGATGACAAACCACGCAAGGTGGTGATGCAGGCCAACCGCAACGGTTTTCTGTATGTCCTTGATGCCAAGGATGGCAAGTTGCTCGCCGGCAACGCCTACGGCAAGGTCAACTGGGCCGATTTCATCAACATGCAGACCGGGCGGCCCCAGGTCAACGATGTGTTCAAAGGCGCCCTGGAAGGCAAGCTCGTTACCGTGTGGCCCTCGGTCACCGGGGTGACCAACTGGCAGCACATGTCGTTCAGCCCCAAGACCGGCATGCTCTACATCAACACCGTACACCTCGGCATGACCTACCAGGCGGATACGCCACCCGTGCTGAAAATGGGTCAACCCTCGGGCACACCCACGGTCAAGCGAACCGTGGTGCTTGACGACCCCAATGTGCGCGGCTTCCTGAAGGCGGTCGATCCGATGACCGGAAAATCCAAATGGGAAGTGCCCTATAAGAGCCCCAACTGGTCCTCGACCTTGGTGACCGCGAGCAATCTGGTGTTCACCGGCGTGATGACCGGAGAGTTCCAGGCCCTGGATGCCGATACCGGCAAAGTCCTGTGGAGCTTCCAGACGCCCTCGGGCGTCATGGGTCAGCCAGTGACCTGGGAGAAGAACGGCAAGCAGTACGTCACGGTAATGAGCGGCATCGGCGGCGTCTATGCCTTGCGCGCCGGCGATCCGAATCTGGCCAGCGTGCCTGCGGGTGCGTCGCTGTGGACCTTCGGCTTGTTTAACAAGTAGCGTAATTTCAGGTGGGTCGCTACCGGCGGCCCACCTGGTCTTCTCAACTCACAATTCAGCCTATGATCATTTCGAATCGCGCCAATCGGCGCCTGGGTGCGGTATTTGCATTCACCTTGTCAATGGCAACCGTCCTGCCTGCCGCAGCATGCGACATTGAGCCGGTAAAAAAATATATCGACGAAGTGCTCGACCGGGACAAGGAGAAAGGCGCTATTTTCCGCCGCGAAGTCGCCTCCGGTTCGGATTCGATCGCAATGATGGAAAAATTAGCGCCGCCAAAAATGCGCGAGGAAATCGATATCTGTCGCTTCCACGCCGCGGAGTATTTGACCAAGCGCGGGTTTCCACCCGCGCACTGAAGGCAATATCAAAACGATTCCATGCAAAACGTGGCGGGAATCCAAGTCAAGGAGTCAAAGTGCAGGGAAAATTGAGAATGGTTTTATTCGTGGTGACGGCATTATTTGCGTCGCAGGTCGTGTCTCAGGATAAGGAAAAAATAGCGGCCGGTGAGAAAATTTATAACAATTATTGCCAGACCTGCCACGGCGACAGCATGGTCAGCTCCGGACAGACCTTCGACCTGAGGCGCCTGCGAGGCGAGGAACGAGCTCGATTCGAACAGTCCGTTACGAACGGAAAAGGCCAGATGCCGCCTTGGAAGGGTGTGCTGGACAGCCAGCAAATCGATCAGGTGTGGAACTACGTCCGCGCCAACGCGAACGAAAAGTAAAACTTGGAGCGAGTACTCAGGTTTTCCACGGATCGACGGATATGTGAATAGAGCGCTCCTCGGTCTGTCCACCCACCATGCGAAGCGCCGCGTCCACCTCGTGCAAGCCCATCAGGTGCGTGGTCATGCGCTCAAGCGGGAACTTGCCCTCCTCCATGGTGCGAAGCGCAAGCTCCACGGCCTGAAAGCTGTGGCCGCGCATGCCGCGAAAGGTGATCTGCTTGGTGACCAACTGGTCGATGTCGAAGTTGTTCAGTGGCGCGCGCCGGCGCACCGATGTCTGAAACGTTCCCAGGCGATGCAG
The DNA here is from genome assembly GCA_945897475.1 of Bordetella parapertussis. Taxonomy (GTDB): domain Bacteria; phylum Pseudomonadota; class Gammaproteobacteria; order Burkholderiales; family SG8-39; genus 2-02-FULL-62-17. The sequence goes on along the minus strand of CAMDFL010000089.1, from coordinate 10,592 downwards.
CAGGGCCAGGGAATTGTTGAATATCTCTGGTCCGCCCCCGGCCACATCGATCACCTGATCAGCCATTCGCCCCATCGTTATGCGCTCAACTTCAGCGCGTAAATCCTGCTCATCGACCACTACAACATGATCGGCGCCCAAGGCACGGGCCACCGCGAGTCGATCCGCATCGCGCGCGAGACCGGTCGCAATAATGCACGAGGCCCCCGCCGCCTTGGCCGCGATCACGCAGCCCAGGCCCTGCTGCCCCGGACCCTGAACCACCACGGTCTTGCCGGGTCCGGCGCCGCCATCGAGGTAGGCCCACTGAAATCCATTGCCAATCGGCAACGCCATGGCGGCGATGCGATCGGGAATTACGGTGGTATCGGGAAGGCGGTGAAACACCGAGCGCGGGTGCAAGTAGACGTATTGACTGTAGCCACCCCACAACGAAGGGCGCTTGTTCACCGAGGTTGACCCATAGCGCACAGCGCCGAAACGCTGCGCGTCAGTCTCGGGGCAGGAGCGATACTCCGCGGTGCGGCAGAAATTGCAGTGGCCGCAGGGAAGGTACTCCTCCAGCGCGATGCGATCACCCTCCTTGAGGCCCCAGCGTTCGCGCGCCAACGGCCCCAGCATCGCGACCGTGCCAATCATTTCATGGCCGAGGATGCGCGGCCCCGCTTTGTCATTGAGATAAATCGGCCAGTCGCTGCCGCACACACCCGTTACCGAGACCCGCATCACCCCGGCGTCCGCCGGAATATCGGGCATGGGAAATTCGCGCAGCTCGGTGTGGCGGGCTTTTAAGGCAACGGCGGCGGTGATGAGTTGCGTGCTCAATATCGTGCTCCCGGGTAGTGTGAGTGTCAGGTCATGCTGGTCAGAAATTAACGCTCTAATTTTGACGAACGATCATAGCACCGCTATTCACGCGGTTGGCGGGGCGGTGGCAAGCCACTCGCGCCATCCTTTCAAGAGCGGAAAGTAAAGTCCCAGATGAATCGTGTCCTTGCCGGGGAACAAACGCGCGTAGCGCTCCAGTTGCGGCGCATAGCGTGTTTTCTCCCTATCGAGAAATGCGTCGATATCCGCGCCTTGGTGGCTGCTGGTCTTGTAGTCGATGATCCATCGACGACCCTCTTTATCGACAAAGCTGCGATCGATGACCCATTCGCGGCGCTCACCGGCTGAGTAACTCCCAAGGCGGTATTCATTGCGAGCGTCCGTCTGGGCCCCAAGCAGCCAACGGCCGCGCGTGTCCTCAATGGTTTGACTGAGTGCCTCCACCACACGATCGACAGCGGCCTCGCACTGTGCCTGGGCCACGCCACGGACGGCCAGTTCATTGGCAAAGGCATCGCGAAAGCCATCGATCCGTCCACTATCCCAGTTCTGCAACTCATCCTCGGCCAGACGTTGCATCCAGCGGTGCACCACGCTGCCGACATGGCGGGCGACTTCTCCCGCCCAGGAAAACTCCAGGGCTTGAGCGATCGGGTCTTCAGCCGCGGCTTGCATCCAGCTTAGCGCGGGCGGCATTAAGGGCGCGCGCCATGTCGATGCCAGGCGTACTACTTGCGTGGCGTGGCGATCATCAGACTGGAGTCCGCCTGCCGGCGCCGCTGTTTGCCCGGCATCGGCGGGCGGCTTTGCATTCGCTGCTTGCGCCGCGAACTCCCCGGCCACCGCAGGCCATAGCCGCTCCAGCAAAGAGCCAGCGTCAGGCTTTCGTGCTGCGCCATCCTGATCCCTGCCCGTCGCCCCCAGCAAATGCAAATGCCGCCTGGCACGCGTCACCGCAACATAGAGCAGGCGCGCTTGCTCGTGTCTGCCCTTGATTCGATCAAGGGTTCGCAGATATTCGTAGATGGGCTCGTTATCCGCGCCGGAGGCATTGATGGGTGCAATCAATAATTGGGATGCCAATTGCGCGCCACCCGATTCGGCTGGCAATTCCATCCAGGCCAACAAGCCGCGTTCATCCTTGCCGCTACCGGCACCCAGCGAGGGCAGAATCACCGTGTCGAATTCAAGCCCCTTGGCCTTGTGGATCGTCATCACCTGTAGCCGATCATCGGCGTGCAGGTCGGGCAGCGCGTACAAGCGCTCCACAGCCTGCAAGAAGGCGCCGGCATCGGCGATTTCTCCGGCTTCCTCATGCTCGCTCAAGCAATCCAGAAAGATATCGATGTCCTCCAGATCGGTGTCACTGCCGACGCAAGCCGGACCGCCAAGGGCCAACCAGGCCGATTCCACTCGCTCACGCAGGCCGCCCCGCAAAGGATTGCCAAGCGTGGTTTGCAACGCCACCCGCAGGCGCGTCAATCGCGAGCTGCCATCGGGCGAAAGATAGTCTGTTCGGGTGCTATCGCAAATCGACTCCCAGACTGTAGTTAGCCCATTTTTAATATTTATATCGACTTTTGATGAACGTATTTCCGATATATCACCGAACAAATCTTTATGATTTTCATCATAAATACTGGCCGCACTGGATTCCTTGCCGGCCAGCACCAGGAGATCGGCCAAAGTCAATCCGCACCACGGCGCTCGCAGAATTGCCAGCCACGCCACTCGGTCATCGAGATGCGCGATGGCGCGCGTCAGGGCGTACAGGTCGCGCACCGGCTGGCGATGCCCCAGCGCTTCGATCTCAATGGCGCGAAATGCCAGTCCGGCTTCCCGCAGCGCCGGGACAATGGCGCGCAGATGTGCGCGATTGCGAACCAGGATCGCGACTTGGGAATCCGCTTCCTCCTGCAAGGTTTTTCGGACTATGGAGGCGACCCGCATCGCCTCCTCGCATGGCTGCCCACTGATATTCGCGTGAACGCATACCGGCGCTGGCAGCGGCCCATGCACAGCCTGCGAAGGCGTATAGCGCACCGCACCGGTGGAGATGTCGTCATCGGCGGGCATGATTCGTTTAAAGCTCTGGTTGACCCACTCGACGATGCTCGATTGCGATCGGAAATTAGCGGTGAGCGTGAGCGGTGTGAGCGTGATGCCGCTCAAGCCCTCACGCCGCGCCTTCAGGAATAATCCGACCTCGGCTTCGCGAAATCGATAAATCGACTGCATCGGGTCACCCACTAGAAACAGGGTGCGTGCGCTCTGCTCGCCTTCGCCCGCCTCGCCTTGCGCCCACCCGGCGGTGAGCGCCTCCAGCAAAGCAAACTGGGTATACGAGGTATCTTGAAATTCATCCACCAGCAGATGATGGATTCGGTAGTCCAGAGCCAGCATCAGGTCGGTAGGCGCCTCGGGGCTGCCCAAACAGATCAAGGCGCGCTGCGCGATTTCGACAAAATCCGCCTGGCCGTGCGCGGCGAATACCAGTTTCAACTGCGCCACAGCGACCGGCATGAGCCGCAGAATCGCTCCCAGCACCTGCCATTGGCGCTCTTCGTATCGTGCCGCCGGCAATTGGCGCAGTCCATGCAAGGCTTCCTGTAGCGCGTTCGATTCGCCCAAGCCGGCTAAAACTGCTGCCAAGCGCTCCTTCCATGCCTTGGCAAGAGCCTTGCCAGCCTTATCCTCCCCTGGTGGAAATCCCAGCCCCACGTTCAATCCGCCCGGCTTGCGCCATTCGCCTGCCCGGGTCAGAAGCAGTTCGGCCAGCCCCAACCAGGCTTCATGCCCGGCCTCATCATTGGATGGAATCGATTTCAAATTCCAGCAGGCAAGCAAGGGCGAGGCGCGACCATCGTGGTCCAAATTCAGCGAGGCGTAGTCGAGCAAGGCCAGAATCTCAGGGCGTATTGGTTCGGGCAGCAACGACGCGGCACGCGCGCGCGCCGCGCCACGCACCGCAGAAAGCGCAGACTCCAATGCCTGGCGATTCTCTCCACCTGAGAGGCTTCGCAACCAATGGTCGCGTCTGGCCAGCATGGCGGTGATCAGGCTTTCGGCCGCCGCCAGGTTGTTATCGAGGTGTTCCAGCAATAGAGCCAGATCGCGGGCACATTCATCCTCATCATCGAGCAGATCGAGTGTGGCCCGCGCCGCTTCGCGAAACAAGGCTCGCGCGTCATCGATGCTCTCGGGTTGCGCACCGAAGGCCGAGAGCACCGGCATCTGCCGAGTCAATGAGGCGCACAGCGAATCTATGGTTTGTATGCGCAGACGCGAAGCGTTACAACGCAGATCCCAACCGCGCACGCGCTCGCGCGCCAGGGCGGCAAGCGCATGGCGACGAGTCAGACGCTGATGGGCAGGCAACAATGCGATGTCTGCGGCCCCGTCACCGGCGCGCGCCTCATCTAGCGCGAGGAGCACCCGATTCTTCATTTCGGCCGCGGCTTTTCGCGTGAATGTTATTGCCGCGATTTCCTCGGGCTCATTGGCGAACGACAGTAACACCAGATAACGCTGAATCAGCAGCTCGGTTTTGCCCGATCCGGCTGGCGCCTGAACGATGAATGATCGCGATGGGTCGAGCGCACTGCTGCGCGCCGCGGAGTCCATAGGCAGTATTACGCTGCTCATCAATCAATTTCCGGTGATGCCGAATTGTCATCAACCGCGTCAACGAATCCATCGCGCTCGCTGATTCGGCACAAGGCATGCAGTTCGCAATAACGGCAGGTGGCAGCGCCCTCTTTGGGCGCAACGCGCGCCACGCCTTCTACAAACTCACCGCCAAGCGTATCCAATGCGCGGCGAAATCCCGAAAACATTTCATCCCAGTTTTGATACAGGCGAGCGGCCTTGGCACGCTGCTTTTCGATGGTGTCGACACCAGGTATCAAATCCTGCTCACGACCGATGCCGCGAAACGCCATGTTTCCCGTGCTAACCCGCGCGAATGCCAAAGCCACCACGCCAGCCGGTGCGCCACCGCTGGACGTGCCCACCGCATACAGCGGCAACTGAGGTTCATCGGGGCGTTCGCCCAACCACGCGCCTGGTTCTGCGGGAGCGGTTTTGTAATCAAGCACTGCCCAGCCGGCTTGCACGTCCGCGCCCCGCAACAAGCGGTCCATTCGATCCAGGCGGGCGTTGACCGTCAGTCCGCCAAAACTGATTGCCTGCTTGGTTTCGATCGCAGCGATCTCGAATGCCGGTCGCTGTTTTTCAATCTCCAGCCATTCACAGGAGATGCGCACCAGGCGATCTCGCTCAAGCTCGGCCAATCTGCCGGTGAGCGCATCGGGCCGCTGCCAACGTAAATTAGCTATCGCTGCGTCGGCGGCGGCGCCGATCAAGGCAAGCAAATCGCGTTCCGCCAGTGTGTTGAGAGTCGCACTCGATTTGAGTTCCCTCCAAATCTTAGCCAGCAGGGAATGCACCAGAGTGCCGCGATCCGAGGCATTGAGTGCGCTTGCCGTCGCAAGGGCGCGTGCCCCCAGGCGGTGAATCGCGAAAGCGCGAAACGGGCAGGCGGCCTGGTCGCGAAATACGCTGGTGCCGCCTTCGCTGGTGATTCCAGCCGGCAAGCCAGGCGCGGCGCCATCGGCTATGCGCGCAAGCAAACCCGATTCATGGATGACCGAACGAGCCGTGGGATATTCTGCTGCGACGACAACGCTCACGTCACCCGATTCCATATCCTGAATCAAGGGGCTCATCGGCAATTCTCGATCATCTTCGCGCTGTGGGTGCGACAAAACCACCTCGCCGGCGGCGCCGAGCCAGCCTTGGGTAATTCTGCGATCCAGTTCGAGTGAGGCCGCTGCGCTCGCCTCGGGAACACCCGCGCGCTTTTGCAGAGCCACTGGAATAAATGGGTTGGGCCGCGCGGGCAAGGGCCAGGCGGCATCACTCAAGCCCATCACCCACAAATGCTCGAACGCCATGCCCGCGGATTCAAGAACACCCAGAATCTGGATGGGAACGCTCCTGGCTTCCGGCTGAAACATCACATCAACAATGGCTCGGGCAAGTCGCGCGCGCGCCTGAGTAAAGCGCATTCGACCCGCGACACGATCAAGCGCGGCGAATGAGGCCACGGTTTCGTGCAGCTTCTGCAAAGTCTGATATTCGCTGGAATCAAGCACCCGATCACCGGGAAAGCCGCAGGCATCCCATAATCCCAGCACCGCTCTTGCCCATTCGCTCGGACGCCTGGAACCCGAAAGATTTTCCCTGGCATGCTCGCCCAACGCGGTGAGACCTTGCAACAGGCGTGGGCAGGCCCGAACTCGATAGGGATTGTCCGTGCCGGTGTGGCGGACCACCGCGCGGCGCAAGCGTTCGAGACTGGTGCGTGGCGCGCAGCCACGCCGTATCGCCGCATCCAGACATGCACGCGGCGCGAATTCGCTCTCACCGCCAGCAATAAAGGGCGAGCGCAACAGGCGGCTGGCGGCGTTGAACTCGATGTCCCCGTAGCAAACATCGAGAATCAGCAGCGCAGCGCGGGCCAATGGGTATGCCGCGAGCGGCGACCCCAGTGAAATATTGAAAGGCGGCGCGACAAATTCGGCCCCCGGCAAGCCTTGCGCCGGTGTCAGCACCTGTGCAAATGCGCGACCAACCGCCTCGCGGCAATTCGCCAGATCCGGAATAACAACGCCGATGGTGCATTGCCGATTGCCACCCTCGGAGGCAGCCTGCAGGCGCGCGCGCGCCCAGTTTGCAGCGGCCCATATTTCGTCATGGGCGCAGCGCAGGGCCAGACGTTTCACCTCGGTCTGACGCACATCCGGTAATCCACGAAAGATTTCTACTCCCGCTTGGCCTAGGGCGGCGAGCAAGCCACGCTGTTGCGGCGTAAAAATATCGAAGCCGTAGGCGACAAGCATAGCGGGTTTGCGAATCGCCGCTAACTCCAGGTGGGGAGTAAGCACTTCGGGCAGTCGCGCTCGTTCTGTCTGCCGGTCGCGCGCGGTGACACCCTCATAGCGCCAGGCCCAATCGGCAAACACCCGCGTGTCATCATTGCCGAAGAAATCACGCAAACTGGGCAATAAGCGCCATGCGTGCGCAAGCGTCCAAGCCTCGCGGGCAAGAGTGGCTGCACTACTTGAACTAAGCAATACGCTACCCGCCTCCGAACCGGCCACAACCGCCTCCCAGATTGCCTGTTCCTGAATCGGAGTGAGCAATAGCGGCAAGCCTCGCGCGATTTCCGAATACAAGGCGTCTTGATAAAGACGTTCGATAAATGCGCCCAGCGGAACAATATCGGGGGACTCCCAGACGACAAGGCCGCGCGCCACTTGCGCCATCGCGAAATCCTCGGCCAGCGCGCCTGACAATCGCTGATTGGGCGTGACCACGCAAATGCCTGGGCACGAACCCAGGCGAGCGATCAGTTCATGGCGATGGATAGCGGGGAAAGAGGGTGCGACGGGGAAAGAGGGAGCGGAAGACATTCTGCGACATGATAGCGCTGCGGGAGCTTATTTTCACCGCGGTTTTTTATGGCGTTTTTTATCAACGCTTTTTTATCGCCGTTTTTTAACGCAGCTTTTTATCGAGATTTTTTATCGCGGTTTCTTACTACAGTCTTTCTACCTGCGCCTGAAAATTGTGTTGCCGCTATTTCTCCATCAAATGCTTCTTGTTGGCAACCTTGGACCATTGATCAGCATCCGACGGAGCCTCCTTGCGCTCGACGATAGCGGGCCAGGTTTTGGCAAGATCCGCATTGATTTTGATGAAGGCGCGCTGCGCCTCCGGCACATCATCCTCGGCAAAAATAGCGTCCACCGGACACTCTGGCACGCACAGCGTGCAATCGATGCATTCATCCGGATCTATGATCAACATGTTTGGGCCTTCCCGAAAGCAATCCACCGGGCAGACATCGACACAATCGGTATATTTGCACTTGATGCAGGATTCGGAAACTACATAGGTCATTATTTTTTTCCCAACAGCTGCGCACGCGCTGCCCAAACGATAAAACCCAGAAGATAAAACCCAGGCGATAAAACCCGGGAGATAAAACCCGGGCGATAAAATAATTGTCAAAATCAGATACTTACCGCGTCAATGGTATCATGCAGCGCTGTTCAGATTGGTTCATTCCGGTTGCCTAAGGGGTCTGACCAAGCCCGCGACACACGAACTGCTCTACTTCGGATAGCATGGCCGCACTTGGCGCAATTCACCCCACCAGAATTCACTACGGCGCATCCCTTCCGGGATAAGCCATCACACGAGGATGCAATGAGCGAACACATACTGCACGTCACCGACGATTCCTTCGAGTCCGATGTCTTGAAATCCGATGTACCGGTCTTGGTCGATTATTGGGCCGAATGGTGCGGTCCCTGCAAGGCGATCGCCCCGCTGCTGGAGGACATTGCACGCGAGTACACCGGCAAGATCAAAGTGGCCAAGGTCAATGTGGATGAGAATCAGCAGACCCCGCAAAAATATGGCATTCGCGGCATTCCCACCTTGATGCTTTTCAAAGGCGGCAACATCGAAGCCACCAAAGTCGGCGCGCTATCCAAATCCCAGCTCTCCGCCTTTCTTGACAGCAACATCTAAAGCGTCTACTCTAGCTCTGTTCGAGTGAAGCCCCGGTGAGCCGGGGCAGCTTTTCTCGAAGCGGTGCAGGCTAAGGATTACACAATAACAGCCGCCCGCATTAATCGAACGCTGTAACCTGCACGCTGTAACCCACACGCTGTAACCCTTCCCTCTTCCCGTAGTTCCCTCGCCAATAGGTCTCAGAGCGGTCTCCAATAAGTATCAGAGCGGTCTCCAATAAGCATCAGAGCGCTCTAAGAGATCCCTTCAGCCAGACGTATTTGGCTAAACCACATAGCGGTTAAATTACACCGCGGTAGAACCTCACCACAAATATATGCATTTATCAGAGCTGAAAAGCCAGCACGTAAGCCAGTTGATCGAAATGGGTCAAACCTTTGAGATTGACGGCGCCAATCGCATGCGCAAGCAAGAGCTTATTTTCGCGATTCTAAAAAATCGCGCGAAGCAAGGCGAATCCATCTTCGGCGATGGCACCTTGGAGGTGCTCCCAGATGGCTTCGGTTTTCTGCGCTCACCCGATACCTCGTATCTGGCCTCGACCGACGATATATACGTCAGCCCCTCGCAAATCCGCCGATTCAATCTGCACACCGGCGATTCGATCGAAGGCGAAATCCGCACCCCCAAAGACGGCGAGCGTTATTTTGCCCTGGTCAAGGTGGATCGGGTCAACGCCGATTCGCCGGAATCCTCCAAGCACAAGATCCTCTTTGAGAACCTAACGCCGCTGCATCCGGACAAGGTGATGAAGCTTGAACGGGAGATGAAGGGCGAGGAAAACATCACCGGCCGTATCATCGATATCATCGCGCCCATCGGCAAAGGCCAGCGCGGCTTGATCGTCTCGCCTCCGAAAGCCGGCAAAACGGTGATGCTGCAGCACATCGCGCATGCCATCACGGCGAACAATCCCGACATCGTACTGATCGTGCTGTTGATCGACGAGAGGCCCGAAGAGGTGACCGAAATGCAACGCTCGGTCAAAGGCGAGGTGGTCGCCTCGACTTTCGATGAACCCGCTTCACGCCACGTGCAAGTGGCCGAAATGGTCATTGAAAAAGCCAAACGCCTGGTCGAACATAAAAAAGATGTGGTGATTCTGCTCGACTCCATAACACGCCTTGCGCGTGCCTATAACACCGTGGTGCCGGCCTCGGGCAAGGTGTTGACCGGCGGCGTGGATGCCAATGCACTGCAACGCCCGAAACGATTTTTTGGCGCGGCGCGCAATGTCGAGGAAGGCGGCTCGCTCACCATCCTGGCCACCGCCCTGATCGATACCGGCAGCCGCATGGACGACGTGATCTTCGAGGAGTTCAAGGGCACCGGCAACATGGAAACCCATCTTGACCGCCGCATGTATGAAAAACGAATTTTCCCGGCGATCAACGTCAATCGCTCCGGCACGCGCCGCGAGGAACTGCTGATTCCCAAGGACATTCTGCAAAAAATATGGGTTTTGAGGAAGCTGCTCTACCCGATGGACGACCTGGAAGCCATGGAGTTTCTTCTGGACAAGGTCAAAGGAACAAAGGGCAACGCTGAGTTTTTCGATTCAATGCGCCGGGGCTGATCGAAAAAACGATCTCACCTCCAATAGGTACAACGCAATTCAGCGATGTAAGTTGGCGGTGCAATTCGCGGCCCGACTGCCGCTCCCCGAGGGGCGCTTACCACAAGCTTTCGAGGGGGCAGCATGAAAATTCAAAAATGCATCGGCATCGCCGTGCTCGCATTAGCGGCCATTCCAGTCATCGCATTCGCGCAGACATTCCCCAATAAAGCAATTCGGCTCGTCGTGCCATTCCCTCCTGCGTCGGGTCTGGACACTATGGGACGCCTGGTCGCGCTCAAACTCACCGACGCGCTTGGACAAGGCGTGGTGGTGGAAAACCGCGCCGGCGCCAATGGCATGATCGGCTCGGAACTGGTGGCCCGCTCCTCACCGGATGGATACACCCTGCTCACCGGCACTTCGAGCACGCATGCTTCCAGCCCATTTAGTATCAAGAATCTTTCCTACGACCCGGTGAAAGACTTCACGCCGATCACCACCGGCGTCACCACCACCATCGTTCTCGCCGCCGCCACATCCCTGCCGGTCAATTCGGTGAAGGAATTGCTTGAGAATTCGAAAAAAAATCCCGGCAAACTCA
>CAMDFL010000088.1 GCA_945897475.1 Bordetella parapertussis | reverse complement strand
CGCAGGCTATCATGATGCCGCAGTATTGGTGAATGCTATTGGTTAATGCAGGTTGATGAGTTCAAAAGGTCAACGCCCAGCAGCACCGTCTGGTTTTCGTCGATGGCCACGATGGCGGTCGTGCTGTCAGAGGGTAATCGGGCGCTATTGCGCATCATCCGGGATGCCAAGCCCAAGACGCCAGCCGAGCTGGCTACACTGTCCGGGCGTCAGGTGCCAAACTGGCGTGAACGACATGGATGAATGTGAATAAACAACTGTGAATAAACAACTGTGAATGAACGACTGCGAATGAACCCCTTGCTTGCTCATGGCGCAAATTGCTTGCGTAAGTTGCCTAGAGTCGCGGTGCTGTTGCTTGTCATCGGCGCGGCATCGTCGCTCGCCGCAGACAGTCTTCGCATTGGCTCCAAGCGATTCACCGAATCCTATGTGTTGGGCGAGTTGCTGTTACTCACCGCGTCCCGAGAGGGCGCCGCTATTCACAAGCAAGGCATGGGAAACACCGGGATCCTGGTTGCCGCGCTGCGCGGCGATGCTATTGATATCTACCCGGAATACAGCGGCACCATCGCTCGCGAAGTGTTGAAGATGGACGGCAATCCGTCGCTTGAAATCTTGAACAAAGGTTTGGCACCCCTGGGCTTGGCGGCGTCCGTTCCATTGGGGTTCAATAATTCTTATGCGCTGGGAATGAGGGAAGAGCTTGCCGTCAAGCTTGGCATTCGCGCGCTTGGCGATTTGGCGGCACAACAAGCGCTCAAATTCGGTTTTTCGCATGAGTTTCTGGCGCGCCAGGATGGGTGGCCGGGTTTGGCGAAGTCCCATGGCCTGGCAGGCGTGTCGCCCTCGGGTCTGGACCATGGCATCGCCTATGAGGCATTGGCCGCGGGCCGCGTGGATGTCATCGATCTGTATTCGACGGATGCCAAGATCGCGCGCTACAAGTTGCGGGTTCTCAGCGACGATAAACGCTATTTTCCACGCTATGAGGCGCTGCTTTTGTATCGTGCCGAGGCGCCCGCTCGATTTCCCGCTCAATGGCGGGCATTGCAGGGGCTTGAGGGGCGTATCGACGAAGCGCGCATGATAGAAATGAACGCCGCCGCAGAGATTGATGGTAAAACTTTCGCGCAGGCGGCGGCTTTACTGGATGGCGCGGCGGGTGACGGCGATGCTTCGTCCCAGATGAAACTCTCGCCGCCACGCGGATTCTGGGATGCTCTGTTCGCACCCGACCTCGCTCGACTTACCGGCGAACATTTGATATTGGTTTTCGGTTCGCTCGCGGCGAGTCTCGTGCTTGGATTGCCCCTGGGCGTGCTGGCGGCGAAGAAATCCGCGCTGGCGCAACCCATCTTCGCGGTGGTGGGCATCATTCAAACCATACCCTCGCTCGCCTTGCTTGCATTTCTTATCGCTTTGATGGGCAGCATTGGCTTCTGGCCCGCCTCGGTGGCGTTATTTTTATACGCCCTGCTCCCTATCGTTCGCAATACCCATACCGGTATGCTGGGCGTGGGCGCAGGGATGCGACAGGCAGCGATTGCCCTGGGACTGTCGGCGCGCGACCGCTTGGTGACGATAGAGATACCGCTTGCGCGACCGGCCATTCTTGCCGGCATCAAGACCTCGGCAGTGATTAACGTAGGCACCGCCACCATCGCCGCATTCATCGGCGCCGGAGGCTATGGAGAGCGTATCGCTTCGGGCCTGGCGCTCAATGACAATATTCAGTTGCTGGCCGGCGCGGTGCCCGCGGCGGTATTGGCGTTGCTGATACAGGGAGTGTTCGAAGGGCTGGAACGGTATTGGGCCACTCCTGGTCGCCGTTAATCGGTGGCGCGATCGAAATTCTCGCGCGCCTGTTGCAGGCTACATTGCCCGCACGCTGGGCGGGTCGCCAGGTGATTGTTGAGGCTGATCGCCTCGCTGGCCCTGTCAGCCTACTTCGCGCAGGTGGACATGATCTCCACCAACACCCTTGGGTCAGCCATTTTCGCCTCGACGGTGGCGCGAGCCGGAGGATTAGCCGGGTCCATCCACGCAAGCCAGGCTAGGTTCATCTGATCGCGATGGCGGATATCGGACACCCAGATATTGGCCGACAGCATTTTCGATTTGTTGGTTCCCAAGGCAGCTAGTGCTGCATCGATTTTATTGAGAACTTCTTCTGTCTGGCCGCGAACATCACGGTCCAGGTTATCGGCGACCATGCCGGCCAGGTAGACCACGCCGTTGTATTCAACCGCGTTCGATAAAAGCTTGCCGGGTTGGTGACGTTTGATGCTCATGTGAAATTCTTTCTACAAGTTAAAACGCAATGCCTGGAATTGGCAGGAAACGATGTGTCGGCGTCTGATTGCAGCGGCGCTTGTGCTTGAATTTTTCAGGCTTTTCCGTTGGCTTTGCGTATCAGCCAGGCCACCAGCATGCCTGCGCCATAAGTGCCGAGCGGTAGGGAAAGAAACAGTCCCGACAACAGCACCGGTGGGCCCATACCGGCAATCATTTCATGGATGTTCTCCCCGCCCAGTGACAGAGTCAGCACCACCCAATAGGCTATCCACAGTGCGGAGACCGCGCCCCACAGGATTATCCAGCCGCGTTTGCTATTCATTTTTCATTTCCCTTGGAGATATCGGGATGCGCCGCAATTATTTCTGGCTCTTGGGCACGGCAAGGCACACAGACTTGACGTATTTCTGCACGCCATCGGGCGCGAGCACTCCTTTTCTGGCGGCCTCGCATTGCTCCAGTTTCTCATAGGGGATGCGCAGGCTGAAATTCTGCGCGGCGCAGGCTTGCGAGGATTCCGAAGGCCCGGCGCAGCCCTCGATAATCAGCAGAAGCATGAAGGTGAAATTTGGCAGAAGCATGGTGGCCTGGCCTTTGATGTTAGCGGCAAGCGCTCATTGCGCGATGCGGAGCATTCTGCCTAATAGATGGGCATGCCGTCAATTAAAACCAAGTTAAATATTTCAATGAATGGTCTTTCTGGACACAGGATTGGCGGGATTCCAGGTTCAGTGTTAATTCAAAGTTGATATAGCATCTCGCTGTCAAGCCGCCTTTTTCTTTCTGCCAAGCACGGCCCTGAGGTACTCCCCGGTAACGCTTGCCGGGTTGTCGGCGACATCCTCCGGGCTGCCTTCTGCAACAATGCGCCCGCCGCCATCTCCGCCGGAAGGCCCCAGATCGATGATCCAGTCGGCGGTTTTTATGACATCCAGGTTGTGCTCAATCACCAGCACCGTATTGCCATGATCGCGCAGGGCATGCAGTACTCGTAACAAGAGATCGATATCCTGGAAATGCAAGCCTGTTGTCGGCTCATCGAGAATGTAGAACGTTCGGCCGGTGTCGCGTTTGGACAGTTCCTGCGAAAGCTTCACGCGCTGCGCCTCGCCGCCGGATAGCGTGGTGGCCGATTGGCCCAGCTTGATGTAGCCCAGGCCGACCTCCATCAGCGTGTGCAACTTTCGCTCCACCACCGGCACCGCGGAGAAAAATTCGTGGGCCTGCTCCACGGTCATCTCCAGGACCTCGGTGATGCTCTTGCCCTTGTAATGAATATCGAGTGTTTCGCGGTTGTAGCGCTTGCCATGGCAGGTGTCGCAGGGTACGTAGACATCGGGAAGGAAGTGCATTTCAACCTTTAGCACGCCATCTCCCTGACAGGCCTCGCAGCGTCCGCCCTTGACGTTGAATGAAAAGCGGCCCGGGCCATAGCCGCGCTCGCGAGCTTGCGGTACGCCGGCGAACAGGTCGCGAATCGGCGTGAACATGCCCGTGTAGGTGGCTGGGTTGGATCTGGGCGTTCTGCCGATCGGACTTTGATCGACGCTGATCACCTTGTCGAAGTGTTCCAGGCCGAGGATGTTGTGATGCGGCGCGGGTTCGGCGTTCGAGTGATATAAATGCTGGGCCAGCGCGCAATACAAGGTGTCATTGATGAGGGTGGATTTGCCTGAACCCGACACGCCTGTGACGCAGACAAATAAACCGACCGGCAAATCCAGATCGACGTTCTTCAAATTGTTGCCGCTTGCGCCTTCGAGGCGCAGCATTCGGTGTTTTTCCGGTTGTCTGCGTTTGCGTGGCACCGCGATCTCAAGCTTGCGTGCAAGATATCGCCCGGTTAGCGAGGCCGGGTTGTTGCGAACTTCCTCGGGGGTGCCCTGCGCGACGATCTCGCCACCGCTAACCCCTGCGCCCGGCCCCATGTCGAGCAAATAATCGGCGGCGAACATGGCCTCCTCATCGTGTTCGACCACGATCACGGTGTTGCCCAGATCGCGCAGATGTTTCAACGTATCCAGGAGCCGGGCGTTGTCGCGCTGGTGCAATCCGATTGATGGCTCATCCAGCACGTACATCACGCCGGTGAGGCCGGAGCCGATTTGGGATGCCAATCGTATTCGCTGAGATTCTCCGCCGGAGAGGGTATCGGCTGAGCGATCCAGCGTGAGGTAATCCAATCCCACGTTGACAAGGAACTTCAAGCGCGAACCGATCTCGGCGATGATGCGCTCGGCAATCGCATGTTTTGCGCCTGAGAGTTTCAGTGTCTTAAAAAACGACAACGAGTCGCGTAGCGGTATGCCGCTGACCTCGTAAATGGCGCGTTCATCTCCGGGTGTTCCGACCTTGACATTGCGGGCCTGATCGCGAAGCCGTGTTCCTTTGCATTCCGGGCAAATACAGGTGTTGACATACTTCGCTAGTTCTTCGCGTACGGCGACGTTGTCGGTTTCCTTGTAGCGACGCTCTAAGTTCGGGACGATACCCTCGAAGGCGTGTTCCTTCATCACGGTGCGGCCGCGCTCATTGAGATAGGCGAATGGCAATTTTTCTTTGGTGCCAAAGAGCACTTTTTGTTGTATATCCCCGGGCAGTTTTTCGAAGGGAGTTTCCACGCCAAACTTGAAATGATTGCCCAGGCTGGTGAGCATCTGGAAATAAAACTGGTTGCGCCGGTCCCAGCCCTTGATGGCACCGCCCGCCAATGACAAGCCAGCGTGCATGACGATGCGCTTGGGGTCGAAGAAAGTGATGCTGCCCAGGCCGTCGCATTTGAGGCAGGCGCCCATGGGGTTGTTAAACGAAAAAAGGCGCGGTTCCAACTCTTCTATCGAGTAGCCGCATACCGGGCAGGCGAATTTCGCGGAAAAAAGATGCTCGCGGTCGCCATCCATCTCGGCGGCAATGGCTCGGCCATCGGCGTGGCGCAGCGCTGTCTCAAACGATTCGGCCAGGCGTTGCCTAGCATCGGCGCGCACCTTCAGTCGGTCCACCACCACCTCTATGGTGTGCTTATGGGTCTTTGCAAGCTTGGGCAGGGCATCGATTTCAAACACCTTGCCGTCGATGCGCAGGCGAATGAAGCCTTGCGCGCGCATTTCGAGAATCAATTCCTCTTGTTCGCCCTTGCGGTCTGAGACCACCGGGGACAGGATCATCAGGCGCGTGTCCTCGGGCAATGCGAGCACATGATCCACCATCTGGCTGATGGATTGCGCTTCCAGGGGCAGACTGTGCTCGGGGCAATAAGGCGTGCCCACGCGCGCGAACAGCAGGCGCAGATAATCATGGATTTCGGTGACCGTGCCCACTGTCGATCGAGGATTGTGGCTTGCGGCTTTCTGCTCGATCGCGATCGCGGGCGACAGTCCCTCGATCATGTCTACATCCGGTTTTTCCATCAGTTGCAGGAATTGCCGCGCATAGGCCGAGAGCGACTCGACGTAGCGCCGCTGCCCTTCGGCATAGAGAGTGTCGAATGCGAGGGAGCTCTTACCTGAGCCTGAGAGCCCGGTGATCACGATGAGCTTGTGACGCGGCAGATCGAGGCTGATGTTCTTTAAATTGTGGGTTCTTGCCCCACGTATCCTGATCTGATCCATGCTTAGTCAGCGGTCCCCACGAATAAACTTGCTACTATACGAAATTCCCTAAGTCCTGCGCTATATTTTCCTGCGCTATATTTTCATGGACAACCCCATAAAAGACCGCATGTCGCCCCTGGAAATTCGGGCGGCGCTTTCCCTTTCCTCGCTATTCGCGCTTCGCATGCTCGGGCTTTTCCTGATCCTGCCGGTGTTCGCCGTGCATGCAGTAACGATTCCCGGCGGCAATGATTTGATATTGGTGGGACTCGCTTTGGGTATCTATGGATTGACCCAGGGCGTGCTGCAAATCCCGTTTGGCATGGCATCGGACCGGTACGGGCGCAAGATCGTCATCGTGATCGGCTTGGTATTGTTCGCGATCGGCAGCGTAGTGGCGGCTTTTGCCGACGACATCTGGGTCACCATTCTGGGACGCGCGATTCAGGGCGCCGGGGCGATTTCTTCCGCGGTAGTGGCGTTCGCCGCCGACCTCACTCGCGATCAGCACCGCACCAAGACCATGGCGCTGATTGGCGGATCGATTGCCCTGATGTTTGCCTTGTCGCTGGTCGCCGCGCCTGCGATGTACCGCGTCATTGGAATGAGCGGGATATTTATTTTTATCGGTGCGCTCGCGGTGGCGGCGATTTTCTGGACCATTTATGTGGTTCCCGCCGAACCTTCGGCGTTGCGCGATCAATCGCGTCGTGTGAAAGCCAGTGACTTGGGCGAAGTATTGCGCAATGCGGAACTGCTTCGCCTTAATTTCGGCATTTTCGTGTTGCATATGGCGCAGATGTCTCTGTTCCTGGTATTGCCGCTGGCGCTGGTGGAGCATGCTGGCATGCCGGTCGCGGATCACTGGATGATATATCTGCCGGTGGTTCTGGTTTCATTTGTCCTGATGGTGCCCCCCATCATGGCGGCCGAACGGCGCGGGAAGATGAAGATGATGTTTATTGGCGCGGTGTCGCTGCTTGTGGTGGTTCACCTCGGTTTTGCATTGGCCTACCGCGATTTCTGGACGGTGGTGGTTCTGCTGACCCTGTTTTTCACGGCATTCAACGTGCTCGAAGCCTCGCTGCCCTCGTTGATAACGAAGCTGGCGCCTGCGCATGCGCGTGGCACCGCAATTGGCGTCTATAACACCACCCAGGCCTTGGGCCTGTTCGTCGGTCCCTGGATTGGCGGCTGGATCGCAAAAAATTACGGAGTCACCGAAGTTTTTGTATTCGGAATCGCGTTGTTCGCGTTATGGGTAGTGGTGGCCTGGCCGATGCGCGCCCCCGGAGACCTGGAAAGGCGCAATTTTCCCTTGGGCAAGGCCGCCGATCCCGTCGCCTTGCGCGAGGGGCTCGCGCAGTTGCGCGGGGTGAGGGATGTGGTCGTGTCACCCGAGGAGGGCATCGCACGCCTCACCTTCTATCGCGGTATGCTGGACGAACAAGCGGTGATGAAACTGGTGGCGGGCGAGGCCCCGCTTTCCCCCGATAACGCATAACACTATTCATTGGAGAGCATTCATGGCATCAGTCAATAAAGTCATCCTGGTGGGTAATCTCGGACGCGATCCCGAAACTCGATTCATGACCAGCGGCGAGGCGGTAACCAATATTACGGTTGCTACCACGGAGACATGGAAGGACAAGGCATCTGGCGAGAAGCAGGAGAAGACTGAGTGGCACCGCGTTACTTTCTACAGGCGGCTGGCCGAGATCGCGGGTGAGTATCTTAAAAAGGGCTCGCAGGTGTATATCGAGGGGCGGTTGGAGACCCGTAAATGGCAGGACAAGGAGGGTAAGGAGCGCTTCACCACCGAGGTTATCGCGACCGAAATGAAGATGCTGGGCAGTCGTCAGGGCGCGGGTAACCCTATGGACTTGGGAGACCGGGGAGAGCCCGCCATGGCGAGCGAGCCTCGCGCGGGCGGCGGCGCCAAGAAGCCGCCTGGCAAGTCAGTAGATGACATGGAGGACGACATACCTTTCTAGGAAAGTTGTGAATAAGGGGCTCTGCCCCTTTTCAGTGGAAACGCTGTGTGGTCTTTTTCCGGAATTGAGACCTGCAGAATTGAGACGGCTTCAGTGTTTCCCCTGGTCAATATTTTGACGCAATGCCCCATGCCTTATATTTGCATTTGGAGAGACCAATGAGGATCACTCGACGTGAAGTAATAAAAGCCGGTGGCGGCGCCACCGTTATGGCGCTCGCAGTCAGCGTGGGTTTATTGCGGCCTGAAGATGCTTTTGCGCAGGTGACCTGGAACAAAGCCGCATTCGAGACCAAGAGCCTCGCCGATACCGTAAAAGCCCTGGGTGGCGCGGTCGCGACCGAGAATGCCGGAGTGCGTTTCACCAGTCCCACGCCTGATATTGCCGAGAACGGCGCATTGGTGCCGATTACGGTTACCAGCAGCCTTCCTAAGACCGAGTCAATTGCCATTTTGGTTGAGAAGAATCCCAATTCCTTGGCGGCGAATTTCAACGTCCTGGCAGGTATGGATCCATTCATTTCCACGCGGGTAAAAATGGGTCAGACCTCCGACATCTACGCACTGGTGAAAGCCGACGGGCGCTACTACTACGCCAAAAAAGAAATTAAGGTCACGATCGGAGGATGCGGCGGGTAATTCCCCTGCATCTTCACTTCAAGGACAAAGGAACAGAAATGGCAGATCCGATGCGCATACGAGCCCAGATGGCGGGCGACAAGGTGGAAGTCCGCGTGCTGATGAGTCACGAAATGGAAACCGGACAGCGTCGCGACGGCGGTGGAAATCTGGTGCCGGCGTGGTTTATACAAAACGTGACCGTGAATCACGGCGCACGCACCGTCATGTCGGCCCAATGGGGGCCGGCGGTGGCGAAAAACCCGTTCATTCACTTTCGCTTCGCAGGCGGCAAAGTGGGCGAGCGCATCAGCGTGACCTGGACCGACAGCCGTGGCGAAAAACGAACCGATGAAGTGGCGATAATCGCGGCGTGAGTTAGCGCGCAGATACACGGTTAGGTTGCTTTTGCGCTTATTAAGAAATATCGGCGGCGTAACGAGTGTCGCCAAAGCAGAATGCCGGCGGCGCATTGATCGCTGCCAAACCAAGGCGTAGAGGCGAAAAAAATGAAAAAACGGATCCGCTTGGCCGTGCTGGCCATCGCTTTATGCGGTGCTTCTGCCTTGGCTCAAGACAATACCGCCAAGGCGATCCAGGAGTATCGGGATGCCCTTCAGGATGGCAATCCCGCGGAGTTGTGGGAAGCCAAGGGAGAGGATCTCTGGAAGCAGCTGCGCGGACCGAATAAAGTCTCCCTTGAGAAATGCGACGTGGGACTTGGAGCCGGTGTCGTCAAGGGTGCCTATGCGCGCTTGCCGAAATACTTCAAGGATACTGATCGTGTCGATGACCTTGAGTCGCGCCTGGTTCATTGCATGGTGAATTTGCAGGGGTTCACCCGCGCGGATGTGACGCGGCGAGTATTCGGCGGTCCGGGCGCCGCGGCTGACATGGAGGCGCTGGTGGCCTACGTGACATCCCAATCCAAGGGCGTGAAGATGAACGTTGCGCTCAATCATTCCAAGGAGCGTGAAGCATTTCAGATGGGACAAAAACTCTTCAATTTTCGCGGCGGCCCGCACGACTTTGCCTGCGCCACATGTCACGGCGAGGATAGCAAGCGCATCCGCTTGCAGGATCTTCCCAACCTCACCAAACAGAAAGACGCTCAGCGGGCCTACACCACCTGGCCTGCCTATCGCGTTTCGCAGGGGGAGCTGCGCTCATTCCAGTGGCGTTTGTACGATTGCTTCCGCCAGCAGCGCTTTCCCGAGATGGTATATGCATCCGATGCCTCGGTGGCCTTGACTATGTTTCTTGCACGCAATGCCAATGGCGCGGCTTTCGCGGCGCCGGCGATAAAGCGCTAGGAGATGATGATGAAAAAAATCCTGATCTCCATTTGCGTGGCATCCCTCGGGCTTGTTTCGGCCGCTGCGCACGCGCAATCGCGCTCCCCGGTGGGCGATGTCGAAGCCATGCGCGAAATGATGCGAGGCTTCAAGCCCAATGGACAAGCGGGCATGTCGCGTCTGGTGCAGGATGAAGCGCAACTGTTCTGTTCCGATCCGGGCTGGCAGCGCAATAAAGCGCGCATAGCCGCGATCGAAAAAGAGCAGCTATCCAAGGTGAAATATCCCGCCGATGGCAAGTTGATGGGCAGTTGGCAGGCGGGCGAGCGCATCGCGCAGTCGGGCGCGGGCAAGCAGTTCAACGACAATCCCAACAATCCCTCCGGCGCCAATTGCTATGCCTGCCATCAGTTGTCGCCGCAGGAGTTGTCCTACGGCACCATCGGGCCTTCATTGAGAAATTTCGGCAAGACGCGTGGCACCAGCGAAGCGATTCAACGCTATACCTACGCCAAGATTTACAACTCGAATGCCTACAACGCCTGCTCCAACATGCCGCGCTTCGGGCATAGCGAGATCCTCACTGAACAACAGATCAAGGATGTGGTCGCCTTGCTGCTTGATCCGCAGTCTCCGGTCAATAAATAAATAGACAAATGGTCGCTGTAACCGATATCGCGTAGTTAATGTCACTCTCCCGTCGCGAGTTTCTGCAAGTATTGGCGGCGGCTTCGGCAACCGGACTTTCGCTGGAAACGCCCGCCCAGATTGCATCTTCAGCCGATGCGCGTTTCTACGACCTGCCCAGGTTCGGCAATCTGCGCCTGCTGCATTTCACCGACTGCCATGCGCAACTTCTGCCCAGTTATTTTCGCGAGCCCAGCGTCAACCTGGGCGTGAGCGCAGGCCTCAATCGCCCGCCGAATCTGGTTGGCGAGCATCTGTTGCGCGAATTCGGCATTCGACCGGGAACGCGCGAGGCTCACGCATTCACCCATTTGAATTTCACCCAGGCGGCGCGCCGCTACGGAAAGATTGGTGGCTTCGCTCATCTGGCGACGCTGGTGAAAAAGCTTCGCGCCGAGGGGCCTCCAAGCATGCTTCTGGATGGCGGCGATAGTTGGCAGGGTTCCGCCACATCGCTGTGGACCCAAGGCCGCGACATGATCGAAGCAAGCAAGCAGCTTGGGGTCGAGGCCATGACCGCGCACTGGGAGTTCACTTACGGCCAGGAGCGCGTGAAGCAGGCGGTGGATCATGAACTGGCCGGTAAGATCGAATTCCTTGCGCAGAACGTAAAAACCACGGATTTTAATGATCCGGTGTTCAAGCCTTATGTCATTCGCGAACTGGGCGGCATTCCGGTGGCGATTATTGGTC
Source organism: Bordetella parapertussis (assembly GCA_945897475.1). GTDB lineage: Bacteria > Pseudomonadota > Gammaproteobacteria > Burkholderiales > SG8-39 > 2-02-FULL-62-17. The sequence continues at coordinate 6,963 of CAMDFL010000088.1, read as the reverse complement.
AGGCTTTTCCCTACACGCCAATCGCCAATCCGCGCCACCTGATTCCGGATTGGAGCTTCGGCATCGATGAGGATCGCCTCCAGCAATGGGTCGATGAAGTTCGCGCCGATCGAGGCGGTAAGGCAGGTGCGCAGGTCGTTGTGCTTCTGTCGCACAACGGCATAGGTGTGGATTTGAAGCTCGCCTCGCGAGTTACCGGGATCGACGCCATCCTTGGCGGACATACGCATGATGGTCTTCCCGCGCCAACGCTTGTATCCAACGCGCGTGGACGAACTCTGGTTACCAATGCCGGTTCGAACGGAAAATTTCTTGCCTCTCTCGACCTGGAGGTGAAAGGCGGGCGCGTCAGTGATTTTCGCTATCGACTGTTGCCGGTTTTCTCGAACCTGTTGCCCGCCGATGGCGATATGGCGGCGTTGATCGAAAACGTGCGCGCACCCTACAAGGACAAGCTCGCCGAAAAACTCGCAGTGACCGAGGGCTTGTTGTACCGGCGTGGCAACTTCAACGGCAGCATCGATCAAGTGATACTCGATGCCATGATGGTGCAAAAGAACGCCGAGATCGCGTTTTCGCCGGGTTTCCGCTGGGGGACCACGCTCCTGCCCGGTGATGCGATTACCTTCGAACATCTTATGGATCAGACTGCCATCACTTACCCCTCCACCACGCTCAGCAACATGAGCGGTGACGCTATCAAGACGATTCTGGAGGACGTCTTAGACAACTTCGCCAATCCCGACCCCTACTATCGCCAGGGCGGCGACATGGTGCGCGTGGGCGGAATGACTTATCGCTGCGACCCGATGGCAAAAATGGGCGCGCGGATTCTCGATATGCGATTGGGTGGCAAGCCAATCGAATCCGCCAGGAACTATAAGGTCGCAGGCTGGGCGCCGGTGGCCGAGGGCGTCACAGGCGAACCGATCTGGGATCTGGTTGGCCGCCATTTACGCGGGTTGAAAGTCATCAAGCCTGTGAAATTAAATCAACCTGTCCTGGTCGGCGTCACCGGAAATCGCGGCTTGATGTAAGGTTGCGCCTCGTCGATTTTCAGACCGATATCCAGAGCAATATCCAGACCGATTTCCAGATTCGAGGCTCGCTATGCAGGTGATGTCCGTTCAACCCATTGTCATGCCGTGGTTTAATTCGTGGTCCTGCGCCTGTTGTTTGCCGGGTCGCCAGTCCGCCGCGATGCATACGGAAATGCGTACGCAAATGCACGCGGTAAAGCGCGCGGCCAGCGCGAAATCAAAATCAGGCGCGAAGAATAAATCCAAGGCCGCCTCGAAACCCGCCGGTCCGCGCCGCATCGACGTGCACCATCATTTCGCGCCACCCCAATATGTGAAAGACCTGGGCGCCGGGAATTTATTCAACGGTTCGCCGGGTTCGCGCGCCGCCACCTACGATTGGACGCCGCAAATGTCGCTCGATGACATGGACCGCGGCGGTACGCAAACCGCGATCACCAGCGTTTATTCTGCATCGCACCTCGCCAATCACCGAGAGGCGCGGCGCATCGCCCGCGAAACCAATGAATACGCGGCGCAGATGGGGCGTGACTTTCCTGGGCGCTTCGGTAGTTTCGCGGTGCTGCCGATGCCGGACGTGGAGGGCAGCCTTCGTGAAATTGAATACGCGCTGGATGTGTTGCATGCCGATGGCGTGTTCATGATGACAAGCTATGGCAATAAATGGCTGGGCGATACGGCGTTCACACCCATCTTCGAGGAGTTAAACCGCCGCAAGGCCATGGTCTACACCCACCCGCATGGTCCGGACGCTACAGAGGATATCCTGCCCGGCATTCCAGCCTCGGTGATCGAATTTGCCACCGATACCACGCGCACCATCGCAAGCGTTCTTTTCTCCGGCAATGCAACGCGCTTTCCGAATGTGAAAATGATCTTCTCGCATGCGGGTGGTGTCATGCCTTTTATTCTTGAGCGCTTCACACGTGTGGGTGCATTGCCCAGTCAAAAGGCGAAATTCCCGCGTGGCGTACTGCAAGAATTAAAGAAGTTTTACTACGAGATCGCTCAGGCCTCGCATCCGTATGCCATGTCCTCATTGAAGAGCTTCATGCCGATATCGCAAATTCTCTTTGGCACCGACTTTCCCTATCGAAGCTCGGCCGACATGGGCAAGGGCCTCATTAAAAGCGGCTTTAGCACGCGCGAGATCGCGGCGATCAACCATGGCAATGCGGCGAAGCTGTTCCCGCGTTTTGCCTGAATCGCGCTGGATCAAAAAGGAGACATGATGAAATCTATCCAGCCGCGCGCCAAAGCCAAGTCGGCCGCTATAAATCCGCGCCGCATCGACACCCACCATCACTATTACCCGCCGAAATATCTGGTGGAATCCTCCAAATACCACGATGGCACGGTCTCGCACACGCCACCGTGGTCCGCAGCGCTCTCGCTCTCGGACATGGACAAGGGCGGCGTTGAGACTTCCATTCTTTCCATATCCGCGCCCGGTGTCTGGTTTGGCGACAATGCAGCCGCGCGCATCGAGGCGCGCGAGTGCAATGAGTTTGGCGCGCAACTGGTGCACGACCATCCCGGCCGGTTCGGATTGTTCGCGAGCCTGCCCCTGCCGGACGTGGAAGGCGCGTTGCGGGAAATCGACCATGCGTTTGGCGTGTTGAAAGCCGATGGCGTGGTGATGATGACCAATGTCAACGATCAATGGCTGGGCGATGTGGCGTTTGCTCCTGTATTCGAGGAACTCAATCGTCGCAAAGCCATTGTCTATGTTCATCCCACCGTGGCCACCTGTTGCCGCAATTTGGTGCCGGATGTGCCCGGATCGATGATCGAGTTCGGCACCGATACCACGCGCACCATCGCCAGCCTGCTGTTCAGCGGCACCTCCGCGCGTTGTCCGAATGTAAGATTTCTTTTCTCCCACGCCGGCGGCACCATGCCCTACATCACCGAGCGGTTCACGCGCTTGGCCATGCGCCCGGACCTCGCCGCGAAGCTTCCCAAAGGCGTGATGCACGAATTGAAGCGGTTCTTCTACGACACCGCCCAGGCCGCGCATCCCATGGCCTTGAATTCGCTTCGAGAGTTGGTGGCCGTGTCGCAGATTATTTTCGGCACCGATTACCCCTATCGCACCGCGAAGGAAACCGCCAAGGGGATCGCGGGATGCGGGTTCTCGGCCGGCCAGATCAAGGCCATTGATCGCCGAAACGCCTTGGGATTGTTCCCGCGACTTTCGGGATGAGCTTGGCGGCGGCTGGTTTTTCGACTCCAAGCCATTGAGTTTTAGGGTTAAAGCCCCAATGTAGCTGGGTGTGTCATACCAAACCGGTATAATCGCCGGCTCTGTGGAGATTGCCATGCCTATTTACGAATATCGTTGCAGTGATTGCGGGTTCCAGAAGGAATTCTTGCAAAAAGTCAGTGATGCCCGTCTTACCACCTGCACCAGTTGCGGCAAGGAAACATTCGAGAAAATGTTGACCGCCGCCGGCTTTCAATTGAAAGGCTCGGGCTGGTACGCCACTGATTTCAAGAACAGCGGCTCGAAACCCGCGGAGAAGTCTGGCGATGCCGGCAAGAGCGGCAAAGCGGCTACCGGAGGGGATTCGGTGAAAACCGATTCCGCCAAATCCGATGGCGGGAGCGATTCGGGTGCGAAAACCGCGGACAGCTCGGCTGCGTCCTCCACGCCGGCTAAATCAGACTCAGGTTCAGGGTCAGGTTCAGGTTCAGGTTCAGGGTCCGGTTCTGAGACCAAAGCCGGGAGCGGTGGCGGTACCAGCACGGGTTCTGTGACGCCGGCCTGATCGGTTTATTGACGCCCTCACCTCGGCGCTATGGGGCGGGCGTAATCCTTGCCTTCTCACCTTTGGTGTTTAGTAGTCGGCTCAACTTATTGCAAGACCAGCGACGATGAAAAGCGAAGGGCACTTTGCCCACATGAAGAAGTATCTGATCACAGGTCTCCTTATCTGGATTCCGGTGGTGATCACCATCTGGGTGCTGGAAATCATAGTCAGCACCATGGATCAGACGCTGATGGTCATCCCGGAGGACTTCAAGCCGCGAACCAATATTCCCGGACTTGGGTTGCTGCTCACGCTGGTGGTTGTGTACTTGACCGGCCTGTTTGCCTCCAACTTTCTTGGCAGGCGGGTGATGCAGGTGTGGGAAGGGGTGCTGCGACGCATCCCGGTGGTGAATTCGATTTACGGCGGGGTCAAGCAAGTCAGCGATACCTTGTTCACCCCCGGTGGGCAGGCATTCAGGAAGGCCCTCCTAGTCCAGTACCCGCGCGAGGGAAGCTGGACCATTGCATTTCTTACCGGTCAGCCCGGCGGCGACGTGGCCAATCACTTGGACGGTGATTACGTCAGCCTCTACGTGCCCACCACGCCCAATCCTACCTCGGGGTTCTTCCTGATGATGCTGCGATCCGAAGTGGTGGAGCTGGATATGAGCGTGGATGAGGCATTGAAATATGTGGTGTCTATGGGTGTGGTTCCACCACGCGCGAATGGCAGGAAACCGGCGTTGCCGGGGACAAAATAAATTTCATTCAGGTAAATTATGCGTACTCATTACTGCGGTGTTGTCGACACCGCGCTACTCGAACAGACCGTGACACTTTGCGGCTGGGCGCATCGTCGCCGCGATCACGGCGGGGTGATTTTCATTGACCTTCGCGATCGCGAAGGCCTGGTGCAGGTGGTGTGCGACCCGGACCGCGCGGAAACTTTTGCCAACGCCGAGAGTGTGCGCAATGAGTTCTGCCTGAAGGTTGTGGGCCGCGTGCGCCGCCGCCCTGAAGGAACCACCAATCCCAATATGCGCAGCGGCGAGATCGAAGTGCTCGCCCACGATATGGAAATCCTCAATGCTTCGGTGACGCCGCCGTTCCAGTTGGATGAAGACGGTCTGTCGGAGAACGTGCGGCTAACCCATCGTGTTATTGACCTGCGCCGCGAACAGATGCAGAAAAACCTGATTCTCAGATATCGTGTGTCCATGGCGGTGCGCAGATACCTCGATGACGAGGGCTTTCTCGATATCGAAACGCCGATGCTTACCAAGTCCACTCCCGAGGGCGCTCGCGACTACCTGGTGCCCTCGCGTGTGCATTCGGGCGAATTCTTCGCGCTGCCGCAATCGCCGCAATTGTTCAAGCAACTGTTGATGGTGGCGGGCTACGATCGTTACTACCAGATCACCAAGTGTTTCCGCGATGAAGATCTGCGCGCCGACCGGCAGCCCGAGTTCACCCAGATCGATTGCGAAACTTCGTTTATGGGCGAAGAAGACATTCGCAAAATTTTCGAGGAGATGATTCGCCGGGTATTTAAGCAGTCCCTCGATGTGTCTCTACCCGATGTATTCCCGGTGATGAGCTATGCGGATGCGATGCGTCTGTATGGTTCGGACAAGCCCGATCTGCGCGTGCCGCTGCAATTCACCGAACTCACCGATGTGATGAAGAGCGTGGATTTCAAGGTGTTCTCGGCGCCTGCCAATGCGGCGGACGGGCGTGTGGCAGGTTTGCTGGTGCCACGCGGCGGTGAATTGAGCCGAGGTGAAATCGACGCCTACACCACATTTGTCGGCATCTACGGCGCCAAGGGTCTGGCGTGGATCAAGTTCAATGAAATTGCCAAGGGTCGCGAGGGCATGCAATCGCCCATCGTGAAAAACCTGTCCGATGATGCGCTCCGGATAATAGTAGAGCGCTCCGGGGCGAAGGACGGCGACCTGATGTTCTTCGGCGCGGGCACGGCCAAGGTGGTCAATGACGCCCTGGGCGCCTTGCGCGTCAAGGTCGGGCACGATAAAGGCCATGTCGAATTGGGTTGGCGTCCGCTGTGGGTGGTCGATTTCCCCATGTTCGAATACGACGCCCAAGAAAAGCGCTGGGTGGCGCTGCATCACCCGTTCACCTCGCCCAAGGACGGCCACGAAGTTTTCATCGACACCGACCCGGGGAAGGCCGTTGCCAAGGCCTACGACATGGTGTTGAACGGCTGGGAGATCGGCGGCGGTTCGGTGCGTATTCACCGCGAGGAAGTGCAATCTAAGGTATTCCGCGCTTTGGCAATAGGCGATGAGGAAGCCCGTCTGAAATTTGGCTTCCTGCTCGATGCCTTGAAGTACGGCGCGCCGCCGCATGGTGGAATCGCTTTCGGGCTGGATCGCGTGGTGACATTGATGACCGGCTCTGAATCAATACGCGATGTGATCGCTTTCCCCAAGACGCAGCGCGCGCAGTGCCTGTTGACCCAGGCGCCATCGCCGGTGGATGAAAAGCAGTTGCGCGAATTGCATATCAGGCTTCGCACGCAGCCTACCGCGGCGGCCTGATTTTCACGGGAAACATATCGATGCGCATTGTCGCGCTGCTCCTCTTTGCCTGGCTGTCTGCCGTCCCCAGCTTGGTGCTCGGCGCTGCGCCTGCGAGGGAAATTGCGTTCGCCGAACTGCCCGTCGAGGCGCGGCAAACCCTGGAATTGATCAAGAAAGGCGGCCCCTTTCCCTTCAAACAGGACAGCCTGGTGTTTGGCAATCGGGAAAAGCTGCTGCCGCAACAGGTGCGTGGTTATTACCAGGAGTACACGGTCAAGACACCGGGCTCACGTGATCGTGGCGCCCGTCGCATCGTCGCGGGCGGAGGAAAATCCGGCGATGTGAAGAACTCGAACGAGTACTGGTATACCGACGATCACTACAAAAGTTTCAAGCGCGTGCTTGAGGCGAAGGGGAAGTGACATGGATTCCATCACAAAACTACTCACAGACGCGACCAGATCTGGCGTCTACCACTTGACGCTTGATGCGCGCCAGGTCGCGCAGTGCGCGAACGACGCAGGTCTTGCCACTTGGCGCGTCGACATAGGTCATGCGCACGACAAGAAGGATTTTCTCGATCTGGTTTCAAAGTCGCTGAATTTCCCCAGTAGTTTCGGCGGCA
>CAMDFL010000087.1 GCA_945897475.1 Bordetella parapertussis | reverse complement strand
TCCCGCCAGCGGCGTTCATGCTCACGCTGGACAAAGTCGCGCAAATAGTTATCGCAGACCTGAGACAGGTTGATCTGCAAGGTTCTGGCGGCATCCAGCACATCCGTGCTGAGGCTCAAATTCGTTGCCCGTTTGGCGGGATGGCTTTTTCGTCGTGCCGGCTTGGGTGTTTGGACAGCAGAAATAGCAGCCTCCATGCGCATAGTTTGACGCCATCCGCGGCTTATTGGCGCTGGTTGCGCTGGATATCCCGTCGACTGCCATTCGCGCGTTAAACTATGCAATCAGGAGGTAGAAATGGGAATCACACATACCACGCTGACCTTAAGTAACCCGGTTCTGCGTTCGCTTTTCAGCTTGGAAGTGCGCGCGCTTGCGGATACGGGTGCGATGCACCTGTGCATTCCCGAACACCTGGCGCTACAACTTCAACTTGCCGAACATGAGCCGCGTGAAGTTTCCTTGGCCAAGGCTTATCGAAATCGATAGTCCGCGATTGCCCCTCATTTCAGGACGCGAACAAGCCGTTGATGAACAAATTCGAAAATGACTGAATACACGGCCAGCGAAACCGACGATCGATTGGACTCTTCGAACGACGTCCGCTCAGGTCAATCCATCGAGTTGCTCAAAGAGCTGCACATTCTCACCCGTGAGGGCAGGCTTAATCAGGATAGCCGCCGCAAGCTCAAGCAAATTAACCACCTGACCCAATTTATCGAACCATTGCTCAAAGGAATTCCGCGCGACATCCAGTTGGTCGACCACGGCGCGGGTAAGTCTTATCTGGGGTTCATTCTCTACGACAGGTTGTTCAAGGAACTCAAAGGGCAAGGGCACATTTTCGGCATTGAATCCCGCCAGGATCTGGTGGAAAAATCTCGGCTATTGGCCGAGCGCCTGGGTTTCACCGGTATGTCTTTTTTGCACCAAACGGTGGCGGCCTCCATTTCATCCGAGCTGCTGCCGGATACGGTTGACGTGGTGACGGCGTTGCATGCCTGTGACACCGCCACTGACGATGCCATTCGTTTTGCGCTGCGCAAACAAGCCCAATTCATTATGCTGGTGCCATGCTGTCAGGCAGAGGTGGCTTCAGTGTTGAAAAAAAATAAAAGCCGTGCATTAAAAAACTCGCTCACCGAAATCTGGCGCCACCCCATCCATACCCGCGAGTTCGGTGCTCATGTCACCAACGTTTTGCGCTGCCTGCAACTCGAAGCGTATGGCTATCAGGTGACGGTGACCGAATTGGTGGGCTGGGAGCACTCAATGAAAAACGAACTGATAATCGCTCGCCGCCAGGATCAAACTGGGCACCGCACCACGCAGCGCCTGCGGGAACTATTGCAAACGCTGGGCTTGGAGGAGTTACAAGGGCGATTCTTGCTGGACCAGACTATCGAACCTGGGATTTCATAAAGTATTTAATACAGAACTTTCTGGGAGAAAAGATGGGGATCCATAAAATCGAGGTGGCGCGGGGAATCCAATGGGTAGAAATCCCCGAAGCCGACTTGCGGATATTGTGTGGATGCCCGGCGGACGCGGTTAAGCACATGCTCAAACGTGGTCTGATTCTGGAGAAGGAACGCAAGGGGGTGACCTGCGAAACCGGACCCAACGCGATCCTGCTCTCCGACCTTGCGTTACAAAACGGTGAGTTCGCCAATCTGGCCGAATTCCCGGTATTGCAGATGCTCTACAAGCAGGGATTGATACTGCCTGGCCATCCCAACAACACCGGCCGAAAACCGCTCCTGATCGGATCGGCTGAGCAGGTCGATTCACAGCTGCGCTACATCTATCGGGGGAATTACGGCCTGGTGTCGCGCGAGGAAATTATCGAGACGGGCGTGCCCGAGGCGCAGGCCGACGAAATGATGCGCATCAAGCTCAAATTTGCATTTGGGCGGATTCGCCCTACCAGCGATTTTCTTGATACTCGTGTCATCGGCGATGGGACGGTTGAGATAGCGAACGGTGTAAGTGTGCGTCGCTTGCACCCCAATATCTTCGAATTTTCCTACCAGGGTGAGACCATCAAAGTCGACCTCAACCTGAGCCCAGGCGAAACCTATGACTGTCCTTATCTGCTGGGTTTCCGTCGCTTCGAGTCGGAGTACTTCGCGGTCATACATAACGGTGATGGCGACGGCTGGGACGTCAATCGCCCCTGCATGTCGAGCATCATTACCTATCAGGGACGGATCTACATGATCGATGCCGGCCCCAATATCGCCAACTCCATGGTTGCGTTGGGTATGGGTATCAACCAGGTGGACGGTATTTTCCATACCCACGCGCACGATGATCACTTCGCGGGATTGACCACCATGATGCGCGCCGGCCGGCGCATTCGCTACTTTGCGACGCCATTGGTGCGCGCCTCGGTGGCCAAGAAGCTGGCCGCATTGATGGGGATCGAGGAAGAACAGTTTGCCGATTTTTTCGAGATCCACGATTTGGTTGCCGACGCCTGGAACAATATCGAAGGCTTGGAAGTGATGCCGGCATACTCGCCCCATCCGGTCGAAACCACTATTTTTACGTTTCGCGCGCTGTGGGGCGATGGCTATCGAACTTATGCCCATCTCGCGGACATCGCGTCGCTGGACGTTCTTCGGGACATGGTTACCGACCGCGATGAGGCGCCGGGAATAAATCAAGCAGCATTTGATCGCTTTCGTTCGGCCTATCTGGTTGCCGCCGATGTGAAAAAGGTGGATGTTGGAGGCGGCTTGATTCATGGCAATGCCAAGGATTTTCGGGATGACGCATCGACCCGCATTCTGCTTGCGCATCGCGCCGGCGAGCTGATGCCGGAAGAAAAGGAGATCGGCTCAAGCGCGGTGTTTGGCAGTGTCGACGTCCTGGTGGCGGGCCAATCCGACTTCATGCGCCATCACGCGTTCTACTATCTGGCAAGCCATCTGCCCGGTGTTGCGCTGCATGAATTGCGTCTGTTGCTTAACCACCCGATGACCGAAATCAACCCCGGCGCCATCATTCTCAAGGAGGGTGAGATTTCCTGTGAAGTCCTGTTGCTGCTTACCGGCCGGGTGGAGAAGTTGCGTACACGCGATGACATGTTCGGCAGCCTTTCCGCCGGTGCAATGATTGGCGTTGGCTGCGTTCTCGACAATCGGCCGTCCCAGAACACCTACCGCGCCGCTTCCTTCGTGCGGCTGATCCGGCTGCCTGCTGGTGTCTATACCGAGGTCATTCGGCGCAACGGCCTGCTCGATCACATGAGTCGCACCGCGAATCTGCGCGCTTTTCTGGATTCCATCCACTTGTTTAATGAAGGCATTCCCGCCGTTGCCATCGAACGCATCATAGACAATGCATCGGAACGAAGCTTCGCGCCGGGCGAATTCATCACAGGCGCGGATCTTCAGGTTCTTAACCTTATTCGTTCCGGAATCATCGAGCGCGACATAGGCAGCGCAAATCCGGAGGTACTCAAAGAGCGCGACTACTTCGGCGAGTTGGGCGCGATCTTCAAGCTTGCTTACCTTTCACGGCTGCGCGTACGGGAGACGGCAACGGTCATTCAGATACCCGGCGAGGTTCTGCAAGACGTGCCTATCCTGCGCTGGAAGCTTCTGATGGGTTATCAGCAACGGGTGGCGCGCGTTGTCTACAGCGATGATCCGGCGGAGGTTTTTATCTGGCGAGATACTTTTTCCATCGGTGTTGCGAAGGTCGACCTCGGTCATCGGCGTCTGATCGCGATTGCCAATGAAATCATGGGGTGTCTGCACGGCAATTCCGGTCACGATGCCCTGGTCAAGTGTTTAGGCGCCTTGGAGGATTTCACGCGGCATCACTTTGCGGCTGAGGAAAAGAAAATGAAGGCGCACGGCTATCCGGGTGCAAAAGCTCACTGCAAGAAGCACGCGGAGCTGCTGGCCCACGTCAGCGATTATTGCCGCGCAGCGCTGGGCGGCGAGACGCCCGACAAGGCCAGCTTCCAATATTTCTTCGAAACCTGGCTGACGCGCCACATTCTTCGAGAGGACCGCAAGTGCGGCGCCTTCCTCAATGACAAGGGCGTATTTTGATCGCGCGCTACTTTATAGAACAAGGGGGCCTACGCCCCCTCGTAACTTCCCCAATACAGAGAAAAATGTTGTAACACTGAACAAGGGGGCCTACGCCCCCTCGTAGCTCCCCCAATACAGAGAAAAATGTTGTAACACTGAACAAGTGGGCCTGCGCCCCCTCCTGCCGCGAGCGGTTTGCAGGTTTTGGCAGCGCTTTCTGATTAAGTCGTTCTACACTGCGCTGGGTTTTACCTCGCCGGTAAGCAAATGCACGCTAGTATGGCTGGCGGACGCAATCGACATACATGCGGCTGGCGCCGTCCTTGGTTTTTTCCTTCACCAGGCCGTGGATATCGGTCTCGAAGCCAGGAAATTTATCGTTGAACCGGCGTGCAAATTGCAGGTATTCGATGATGGTGCGGTTGAAGCGCTCCCCCGGAATTAAAAGTGGAATGCCAGGTGGGTAAGGTGTGAGCAGCACGCTGGTGACCCGGCCTTCGAGCTGATCGATCTCCACGCGATCGATTTCGCGGTGCGCCAGGCGCGCGAACGCATCCGAGGGTTTCATCGCCGGCTGCATGTCTGAGAGATACATTTCAGTGGTTACGCGCGCGACATCGTTGAATTTATACATGTCGTGTATTTGTTGGGACAGGTCGCGCAGGCCAATTTTCTCGTACACCGGATGACTCGCACAAAACTCCGGCAGGATGCGCCACATTGGCTGGTTCTTGTCGTAATCGTCCTTGAACTGCTGTAGCGCGGTGACCAGGGTGTTCCATCGACCTTTGGTGATGCCGATGGTAAACATAATGAAGAACGAATACAGGCCTGCCTTTTCGACGATAACGCCGTGCTCGGCCAGGTACTTGGTGACAATCGATGCCGGGATGCCTGAACGCGAAAACTTTCCCGAAACATCGAGCCCGGGTGTAACCACGGTGGCTTTGATAGGGTCGAGCATGTTGAAGCCCGGCGCAAGATCGCCAAAGCCGTGCCATTTGTCATTGGTCTTTAACATCCATTGTTCGCGCGAGCCTATGCCTTCGCCGGAGAGCTGGCCTGGCCCCCACACTTTGAACCACCAGTCTTTGCCCCATTCGTCGTCCACCTTGCGCATGGCACGGCGGAAATCCAGCGCCTCCATGATCGACTCCTCAACCAGCGCAGTGCCACCCGGGGGCTCCATCATTGCCGCTGCGACATCGCAGGAGGCGATGATCGCGTACTGCGGCGAAGTCGATGTATGCATGAGATACGCTTCGTTGAAAACGTGGCGGTCGAGTTTGCGTGTCTGCGACTCTTGAACAAGAATTTGCGAGGCCTGAGAGATGCCCGCCAGCAGCTTGTGCGTGGAGTGGGTGGCGAAGATCATGGCGTCCTTGGGAGGCGGGCGCTCGCGGCCAATCGCGTGCATGTCCTTGTAGAAGTCGTGAAAGGTGGCATGCGGCAGCCAGGCTTCATCAAAGTGCAAAGTATCAATGTAGGAACCCAGAGTCTCCTTCAACATTTCGACGTTATAGATGATGCCATCGTAGGTGCTTTGCGTGATGGTGAGAATGCGCGGCTTTTTGTCACGCAGCGCGCGCGCGAACGGATTGGCCTCGATTTTCGCGGCGATGTTCTCGGGGCGGAATTCCTCCAGCGGAATCGGACCAATAATCCCCAAATGATTGCGCTTAGGCGTGAGGAACACCGGAATCGCCCCGGTCATGGTGATGGCATGCAGGATCGACTTATGGCAATTGCGGTCAACTACCACGATGTCGTCGGGCGCCACGGTCGCGTGCCACACGATTTTGTTGCTGGTGCTGGTGCCGTTGGTGACGAAAAAGCAGTGGTCGGCATTGAATATGCGCGCGGCATTGCGCTCCGAGGCCGCGATCGGCCCGGTGTGGTCGAGCAACTGCCCGAGTTCTTCCACTGCATTGCATACGTCGGCGCGCAGCATGTTTTCGCCAAAGAACTGGTGGAACATCTGCCCAATGGGGGACTTTAAAAACGCCACACCGCCCGAATGACCAGGGCAGTGCCAGGAGTAAGAGCCATCCTGCGCGTAATGCACCAGCGCGCGAAAGAATGGCGGCGCGAGTGAATCCAGATACGATTTCGCTTCACGGATGATGTGGCGCGCAAGGAACTCGGGCGTCTCCTCGTACATGTGGATGAAGCCGTGCAACTCCCTCAAAATGTCATTGGGAATATGACGCGAAGTGCGCGTTTCGCCATAGAGATAAATCGGGATCTCGGCGTTCTTGAAGCGAATTTCTTCGATGAAGGCGCGAAGATTGACCACTGCCGGGTCGAGTTCCGGGCCGGGCGTGAATTCTTCGTCATCGATCGAGAGGATGAAGGCTGATGCGCGGCTTTGCTGTTGCGCGAATTGAGAGAGATCTCCGTAGCTGGTGACCCCCAGCACCTCCATGCCTTCTTCTTCTATGGCTTTCGCGACTCCCCTGATACCCAAGCCGCTAGCGTTCTCGGAACGAAAGTCCTCGTCAATGATAACGACGGGAAAGCGAAATTTCATCATGTTGTCTGACCCGATTATGCCGTGTGCCGCGCGGCGGATTCACGCCGATGCGCACCGATGCGCTGTTAATTTGCACCGATGCGCGGTTAATTCGCGTCGATGCGCATTCGATTCGCGCTGATTATAGTGAGCGAGCCAGTGAGGTAAAGCGGATTCTTGCGCCGCAGGCGGATTGGCGCCGCAACGAGCGTCCGGGGATGTTACGAATCGGCTACAAGCGTGCTTGCCGCAGCGCCGCCCAAACTCGCCCTGGTGTCGCCGGCATATCAAAATGTTTCACCCCCGCAGGACGCAGCGCATCAAGAACCGCACTCATGCACGCCGGCAGTCCGCCGGTGGTGCCCGCCTCGCCCGCGCCCTTGGCGCCCAGTATGTTGTTGGGGGTGGGGACAGAGTGGTCCAGGATGCGGAAGTCCTGCACCAGATCAGCGCGCGGCATGCTGTAGTCCATGAAGCTGCCGGTGAGCAGCTGCCCGGTTTCCGGGTCGTAGACGCATTGCTCGCCAAAAACATGGCCAGCGCTTTGCATGACGCCGCCATGCACCTGGCCGGCAGCCATGGTGTGGTTGATGACGCGGCCGATGTCATCTACCGCCGTATAGGCAAGCACCTGGGCTTCGCCGGTTTCCGCATCAATCTCGATCTCGCAAACATGCACACCGGTCGGAAAAGTCCGTGCGGTGGGGTTTTCGGCGATGGTATCCAGCGGATGCGCCGCGCCGGCTTGTCGATGGCGAACGATAATCTCCGTCAAGGTGATGCCTCGGTCGGTGCCTTTGACCAGGTAGCGTCCGTCGCGGAATTCGATATCAGTGGGCGGCGCCTCCAAGTCTTGTGCGGCGAGGTCCAGACCCTTGCGGATGATTTCAGTCGAGGCATGCCGAAAGGCGCTGCCCTGGGCGAGCGTGGTACGCGAGCCGATCGCCGCGCCACCGACCAAGGCCGGGCCATCCGGATCACCCGCGCGCAGCACGATGTTTTGAGGATCGATGCCCAACCACTCACCCACCATTTCGGGGAAGATGGTTTCATGGCCCTGACCGCTGGCGCCGGCGGCCATGTAGAGCTGAATGTCACCGGTGCTTGCATCGCCTGAGTTTTTGCCATCCTTGGTGAAAAGCACCGCCACCTGGTCCTTGGGCAGCCCGCCGCCGCCGGCGGGCTCGACGAATACAGAAGCGCCCAATCCTCTTAATTTGCCGTGCTTGGCCGAATCAGCACGACGTGTAGGGAAGCTTTCCCATCCTGATTCTAGGATTGCCTTATCGATCATGGCAGGGTAGTCGCCGCTATCGAACACCGTGCCGGTGGCGCTGGTGTAGGGCATGGCGTCGCGAGGGATGACGTTCTTTTTGCGCAGTTCCAACGGGTCCATTTTGAGAAGCACGGCGGCTTCCTCCACCAAGCGTTCCACCACATAAGCAGCTTCGGGCCGACCCGCGCCGCGGAATGCCTCGGTGGGGGCGGTGTTGGTCATGATCTGGCGTTGGTGGCCGTACATCGCTTCAACTCGATAGGGCCCGGGGCCAATGGTTTTTCCATTGCCGGTGTTGGTTAAAGCCCCCGCCTGGGTGAGATAGGCACCGGATTCGGAGCGCCAATCGGTGCGGATGGCGAGGAATTTTCCCGACTTATCCATCGCCAACTCCCCGCTGAGCCACATGGCGCGGCCATGGCCGTCGTTCAGAAAATCCTCCGAGCGGGTCGATACCCATTTCACCGGAGCGTCAATCACTTTGGCGGCATGCAGTAGCACGCCGTATTCGGGATAAGGCGCGGTGCGCGCACCGAAAGCCCCGCCGATATCGGTGAATTCAACGCGCACCTTGGCGGGGGTGACACCCAATGTGGCGGCAAGTGCTTCGCTCATGGCGTTGGCGCCCTGGTGCTCGCAGTGAATCGAATAGGTTTCGGTTTTCGCATCGTAGGACGCGAGCACCGCGCGCGGCTCCATCGGCGTTGGCGCTACGCGCGGACTTTCCATGGTGACGCGCACCACATGGTCGGCGGCGGCAATCAATGCGGCGGATTTTTGCTCATCGCCATAATCGAAGTCGAAGCACACATTGCCGGGGATTTCGTCGTGAACCAGGGTGGCGCCGGGGGCGAGCGCGCGCTCGACCCCAATTACCGCGGGCAAGTCTTCGTAGTCGATGATCACCAATTCAGTCGCCGACAGCGCGGCATTGGCTGAATCGGCAATCACCAGCGCCAGCGCCTCGCCGACGTAACGCACCTTGCCGCGCGCCAGCGCCGGCCGGTCAGGCACGATGATTTTCATACCGCCGCGGCCGGGATAGGCCACAAGAGGTTGCAGACGTTTGAGATTGGCCGGTGCGATGCTTTCACCGGTGAGCACCGCGCGGATGCCGGGCGCTTTTTCTGCAGCCGAAACATCGATATTCAGAATCTTCGCGTGTGCCCGATCCGATCGCACGAATACCGCATGCAATTGGCCTGGCAGATTGCAGTCCGAGGTGTAGGTGCCCTTGCCGGTTAAGAGGCGTGGGTCTTCTCTTCGTCCCTTGTATGTCGCCATGGTGAATATCCAGTGATTGGAAATTTAAAACGCTTGACTAGAATTGGAGGTCAAACGTGTTCGATACTTTGATTTGGCGTTCCGAGTTGTTACCTGGCTGCCGCGCGCCGTCCCGCGCTGCCGGTTCCCAGCACGGTCGCGATGGTGAGGAGAGCGACAAATCCGCTCACCCAGAACACGTTCTTCGGATCGGAATGATCGAGCAGCCAGCCGTAGAGCACTGGCGCGACGATGCCGGCGAAGGCAAAGCCGCTGGAGACAAAACCGAAAACCTTCCCCATGGAGCCCGGCGGTGCGAGAGAACGCACGATCATATCGCGGGCCGGCGCGAGAAAACCATTGCCAAACCCCGCGATGGCGAGAAGGAAGCCTATGACCACCAGCGGCGGATCGAAAATCGCAATGGTGAACACGCATGAGGCGATGATTAAAATGCAGATTGCGGCCACGATATCGTGGCGCTGGATGCGGTCTGCCGTCAGGCCGCCGGCGAGCACGCCGACCGGCGAGGCAAACAAATAAATGGAAATGACCACACCGGCCGACGCCAGCGAAAATTGATAGGCCTCGTGCAGCGCGGAAACACCAAAAGTCCGAATGCCGCCGTTGGCAATCGACATCACCGCAAAGAAAAGGAGCCCCATCAGAATCGGCAGGCTGAACAACAGGGCCCAGTTGCTTGTGCCCGGCGTCTTGCTCGCTTGTGCCTTGGGGGGGGTGGACGGACTCGAATCATCTAGAAGGTCGGCGTTTGCCCACAGCATCCCGGCCGTAATGAGACCCACGATGCCGCAAAGGAACATTGCCACGCGCCAGTCGAAAATTGCCGCGAGCAACAACACCGAGATCGGGCCCAGGGCATCGCCGAGATAACCGGTAAAGGTATGAAACGAGAAAATCCTGCCGATGCGGGACTTGTCCACGGTGACATTCAGGATGGTGTAATCGGCGGGATGGAACACCGAGTTCGCGAGTCCGGCGGTGATCATCAGCGCGATAAGCGCGCCGTAAAAAGGGAATACACCGATCAGGGCGATGGCGATCGATTCAATCGCGAGTCCGGCAATAAGAATTTTTCGCGCACCATGGCGATCGACCAAAAAGCCAACGGGAATCTGCGCAAAGCCGCTGGCAACCGAAAAACACGCCACGGCAAAACCCAGTTCGGTGAAGCCCACGCCATACACTTCGCGCAGCACCGGGAATAGGGATGGCACCAGCAGCATGTGAAAATGGCTGAAAAAGTGGCCGGCGCAAATCAGGCCGACTACTTTGGTTTCGCGGGGTGGCATGCCCAGGCGGGCGGAGAGTTCCATGGATGGTTTCCTCGGCGTTCCCCCGACGCGGGGAAATCAGCGCAACCCGCTTTATAGCAGAAACATCAGGTTTCCCTGCCAGGTATCGCGGTTGATTAGGAGGATCTTCTTCTGGACGATCATAAATTTACCATCGACCTCCCGTAGCAGGTGTACGACGACGGCAGGCACCGCCTGAACTTCGCCCAGACCCACCTGCGTGAAATCTCCGGTGCGCATTTCGTACACCACCTGGGTCGATCGCACTTCGGCGCCCGCGGCATGGGGCTCGACGATGACGTTGCTGATGGCGTGAATGGTGCGCGAATGCGGCGACTGGGACGGGAAGGCGTTATGCAGATAGTGGTCGACCCGCTCCGCTCTCCGGTTCGCATCGTCATAGATGAGGGAAGCGTTGGCCGCGACGGGCGCGGCATCGTCAATCGGAATCCAGTAGAGCCCGTCATCGGTGTAGAGCTTGAGCCACTCCTCCAGACGCCGGTCATCGAGCAGCCGCGCCTCGTGAAACAACAGGTCTTCGGCCTGGGCCCTGGTCAGGTTGTGAGTTGCGGCCATATCAACACTCACCCATGAGGCGGGTCCATTCGCGCCACAGGGCGCGCTGCGGGGCTTCGCTCGCGGGCATGCCACGATAGTCGCCGCTCTCATCCAGCACGTCTGTCTCGATGCCGCGCTCAAGAATCAGCCAGTCGAGCGCGGTACCGGCGAGTCCCTGCTGATTCAGCGAGAACACTTCCGCATCATCCGCCTGGCCATAGCCGGCAGGGCCGTAGAAGCGCTCCTGGCTGCGCAACATGCCTTCGTTGTAGCTGTCGGGTGCATCTTTCAGTTCGTAGGGATAAACCGTGACTTCGGTCAGATCCACCGCGATAGGGCGCCATACGCGCAGTTGCTGATGAATCATGCCCAGGTTGGGAAATACCGCCGTTGAACCCTGGCCGGCAATTTTGAGAAATTCTTCATCGCCGTGCTGCACCTTGAGTTTGCCGTAGAAATCCCCGTACTCGCCCGAAAGGAACGGATCCGGCGAGGGCGCCGGCTTTTCCAGAACAGCATGCCCGTACTTGCAGCTCCACGATGCGCCGCGCAGGCGGATGGCGCGCATGTCCTTGACCGAGCCGCCCTTGTGGACGCCGAAGTCTCCGGTGGTGTCGCCATACTTGAACTGCAGTTGTACGAAGCCTTTGTGCGTATGCATGAAGTGATACGGGTCGACGAGATTCTCATACTGAAATTTCCAGTTGCCTTTGTAGCGAGACACATAGGGGCGGGATTTCAGCACGATCTCACCCGAAGGTGAGAGATTCAGCTTGCGGTCGATAATGTTTTTTGTACGTCCCAGAAATTCCAGCAGCGGCGGCACCTGGGCATTGAAGCTGGCAAAGATCAGGCCGCGATAGCTCTCGATTCGTGGCAGCCGGAACAATCCTTCCGGCGGCTCAAAATGTTCTCCGTAGCTGCCCGGGTCGCGCCGCTCGGAAACGCCCGCCAGCTTGCCGTCTATCGTGTACACCCAGCCGTGATAAGGGCAACTGAATTCGGTGGCGTTGCCGCGCGCTTCGCGGCACACCACGGAACCGCGGTGCACGCAGCGATTGACCATGACGTTGAAATTATTGTCGGCGCCGTGCGTCACGATGACGGGTTGCAGGCCGACGTGAGTGGTTTTGAAATCGCCTATTTTCGGTATTTCGCTCTGGTGCGCGACATACACCCATGTCGAGGAGAACACGCGTTCCATCTCGGTTTCGAACACCGCGGGGTCCGTGTAGGCACGCGTGTGCACCCGGAATTTCAGCGGTGCCTGCATCACCAGCGGCCCGACGTTGGCCCTGCCAGACGCCGCGGGCGCTGCCGATCTGCTTGTTTCAGTTTGGGACATGTGAATCCTCCTTCAATCCATGAACCGGCCGCCCGACAGGCTCATGGTTTCACCTGTGACATAGCCGGCATTGCGCGAAGCAAGAAACAAAACGGCATGGGCAGCCTCTTCGGAGCGCCCCACGCGGCCCACCGGAATGCCCTTGAGCGTTTCGACCATTTTCTCGGGCGAATGCCCTGCGACCTGGACATCGAATAAAGAGGTGGCAATGACATTGACGGTAACACCGGTCGGCGCGAGTTCTGCGGCGAGCGAGCGGGAAAAAGTGATCAGTCCGCCCTTGGCGGCGGCATAGGGCGCAACGTGTTTATGCACGCCTGTCTTGCCCGACATCGAGGAGAACGAAATGATGCGCCCGCCGCCGCGCGCCACCATGCGCCGGGCCGCATCGAGAATGCAGGAGATCGGTCCCATCAGTTCCTGTTCAATGACAGCGCGGTATTCCGATTCGGTAAAGTCGAGCGCGTTCTTGGTCTTGACCGGCGGCGCCACCATGACCAGGACAGCCAGTCCGCCAAGTTCTTGTTCGCAGGCGTCGAGAAAATCACTGATCGACTGCCGATCGGCAAGGTCCAGCGGCAGGCAGCTTGCGTCCGGCAGATCTGCCTTCGCGCCCGCGAGCATGCCCACGGCCACTTTGGCGCCCTGGTCGACGAATGCCCGCACTACCTCGGGACCGACGCCCAAGTGGCCGCCCACCACCACAACTGCGGTGCCCTTGAACTCGCCGCCGCCCTTGAACTTCCCCCCATTTGATGCGTCCATCATTCGCCCTTGATGTTGTTCTTCTTGATGATCTCGGCGAAGGTGGTGAATTCCTTTTGACTCTGCTGGCCCATTTCTTCCGGCGTCGAGGGGCGAACTTCGAGACCGATTTTCTCCAGTGGCGCCTTCACATCGGGCAGCAGCAGGATGGCGCGGAACTCGGTATTGAGTTTTTGGATGATGTTCCTGGGCGTGCCGGTCGGCGCCAGGAAACCATACCAGCCCTCATCGCTGAAGTTCGGCACGCCCTGTTCGCCGAATGAGCGCAGGTTGGGGAAGGAGCGGTTTCTCGACTGGCTGGCCGCGGCGATGGCCTTGAGTATTCCCTGGGTGACTTGCGGAGCCAGGGTGTGACTGGCAAGCAGTGCGACGTCCACTTCGCCCGATATGAGTGCGGTGACCACCGGAGCGGTACCTTTATAGGGCACGTGCAGGAACTGCGTGCCGGTGGCCTGCATGAAGCTCTCCAGTGCAAAGTGCGAGGGTGAGCCGACGCCGGCCGACGCAAAATTCAGCTTGCCCGGATTGGCCTTGGCGGTCGTGATGAGCTCGCCCAGCGTGTTGAACTTGGATTTGCCGCCGGTCACCAGCGTGGTCGTGCCCCAACCGGCGATGATGACCGGGGTGAGGTCTTTCATCGCATTGAAGTCGGGCGAGGCGTAGAGCGTGGCGGTGATGGAAATATTGCGCGCGGTAACCACCAGCGTATGGCCGTCGGGCGCGGCCTTTGCGACCAGTTGCGCGCCCAGATGTCCGGAGACGCCCACGCGATTCTCGACCACGACAGGCTGACCGAAACGCTCGGTGAATTTGGGGGCGATCAGGCGCGCGATCGTGTCCATACCCGTGCCGTTGGTGAACGGGACCACGAATCTCAAGGGTTTGGTCGGGAAATCCTGCGCGGCCGCGGGAAACGCGGCCAGCAGCGACGACGCAACAATGAGGGGAAGCAACATTTTTCGCATGAGATTTCCTTTAGAGGTGAGTTTGCCGGGGACAAGCTTGCACTTCTGGTTCATTCCCGATCAATGGAAGCAGGGTCTTGCAACACAAGCAGTCTGGTGAGATTACGCAAGCCATCTGCCTTGTCGATCGACCACACCGCCTGCGTAATCTGTGCAGCACGTTCCGTGCCGAAAAGCGGCGAGACGTTCTCGGCCAGCTTCTGTTCGAAATCCGCGTCGGAAAACGGCTGATCCGGATGGCCGGGCGGCGCTTTCGCCGCGCCATGATGGGTTTTGCCGTCGGCGTCGACGATTTCCACGCGCGACACAAACCCCTTTTTCGCTCCGCCCGCCAGCGCCGGATCAGATTCCGCAACGACTTTGTTGATCAGGAACTGCTGCCGGTTTGCGTCGAGCACTTTATCAAGGTCAAAGGATTCGACTTTCACGAAGCCGTCGAGCACGGCCGCGGCCACGATGTAAGGCAGCGAGTGATCTGCGGTCTCTCGCGATCGGGGATGCATGGGATCTTCCCGGCGCCGCACCAGGTGATCGAAGGCTGCGTCGTCGCTGAATACGCGTACCTGTTTCACGCGCCACGCATCTTTAACCTTGGCTCGCGCCTCTAGTGCCGCCTGAATGGCGCTCTGGCCTCTGGAACCCACCGGCCAGCGCTTGAACACCACGCTATTTATCCGCCCGAGCGGATGGCGTGGGTCGAGGTGCGTGAGCAGAACGCTTGCATTGTCGGCACCCCTGGCGTACTTCGCCAGGAAACCGCTTTGTCCTTCGAACGGACGCACTGCGCCTTCAACGCCGCACTCGGCCAAGAGGCACGCATAGACCGCCTGGCGGACCGCATCGCTGCCATTGAAGCGTTTCCACATGGTGAGATCGCCGCGGGCATTGAGCTCCGAGGATTCCACTTCATTGCTGGCAAAGTGAGGAATCACCGCGATCGCCAGGGCCTCGCGTGTCTGGGCTTCGGAGAGGCTGAGGAGGCGAGCGGCGGCGCAGGTCGCGCCGACCATGACCGTCGTCGGGTAATCCCATCCTCCGCCGTGATTGTCCAGCGTGTCGAAAAGTGCGACCACTACTTCATAGCCGACCGCAACTGCGCCAAGCAAACTGGCGCCAGATAACTTTCGCCATTCCGCCAGTGCGATCAGCCCCGGGATCATGTCGCTCGGATGTCCGCCCGCCTTGTTGCTGTACAGATCGTTGTAGTCATAGCCGCGCAGAGGCACACCGTTGACCAGAGCTGCGCATTCCGCCGTGACGACGCGGCCGCTCCCCCACAAGCTGGCGCCAGTGGCGACCTCGGAAAAACGCGCGTAGCGGCGAGCAGCGCGAGCCGCAGGATGACGCAGTGCCCCGAGGGCGACCGCCAGCGTATCCATGATGGCGACTTTCGCGCCGCGTAGCACTCTGGAATCCAACTCGTTGGAAGCCTGGCAGGCAAACGCCGCGAGAGCTCTTTGCAGCTGGTCCGCCGGCGCGTGTTGCACTGTTGCCATCAGGTGTATCCCTGTTTCGCGGGCGCATTTTGTCCGTTGGCGATTCTGATCTCCGCGCGCGCGGCGGCCTGTAGCAACGATGAATCCTTGGCGATGGTGACCAGGCCGAAGCCACGATCTGCGTAAGCCTTGCCGGATTTGCCGGACGAGCATTGAATGCCGGCAACAATGCCATTGCGTTTGCAGGCTTCCAGAATTTTTTGAATCGCCTCGGCGTGCTCGGGCTCGGTCTTGTCCAGGTCCGGGGCAAGACCCAGGCCCAGCGCCAGATCGGCGGGACCGACGTAGACGCCGTCCAATCCTGGTGTCGAGGCGATCTCCTCGATGTTCTCCAGGCCATCGCGCGTTTCGACCATGACGAAACACAGCACCGAATCCCCCAGAATCTGCGTGTCGCGTATCGAGTTGACCACCGATGCGCGGATGGGACCGTAGGAGCGCACGCCTTTGGGGGGATAGCGGCAGGCCGCCACGGCCGCCGCCGCTTGGGCGCGATTATTGACCAGCGGGACCACCACGCCTTGCGCGCCTGCGTCGAGTGCCTTGGCGATCAGCCAGGATTCATTCGCGGGAACGCGTGTGATGGGCGCAACGCCACGCGCTTCCGCAGCCATGAACATATTGACGGCGTCCGCGTAATCAACAATGCCATGCTGCTGATCGACGCAGATATAACCGATACCCGGACCCGCCATCAACTCAACGGCAAAGGGGCAGGCAAGCGCGGCCCAGATGCCAAAGACAGGCTTGCCATCCTTCCAGCTTTCGCGAATAGCTAATGCAGTTTTCAAAGCGCCCTCCGCAGAATTTAATGCATACTCAACATGTTAATGTGTATACAAAGGATAGGATACCCGCAAAACAGCACGCTGGCCTTCATCCTTGGCAACGCAGCGTTCTGGGTGGCTATACCACTGTTTTTGAAACGATTTTCCGATAATGACGCAAGGCTTTGGCATTCACGCGCCCATTGTGGGCCCGCATGGTCTCGTAAGCCGCTTCGGGCTTCTCTCCAAGGATCGCGTCAACGATGGTCGCGTGGTCTTCATAGTTGAGAGCAATCAGCATTTCTTCTTCGGACTCACGGCCGGTGCGGCGAAACGGCGAGAGACGGAATCTGAGTTCGCGGGCGGCATTGTCGAGCGTCAGATTGTGCGCGCCCGCTAATATGAGATCGTGGAAGGCGTTATTCAGGTCGTAAAATTCCTCAAGCGCCTCACGCGCTATAAGATCATGAATTTCTTCATGAATTTCGTGTAGCTGCACCCTTTGCAAGGTCTTCATCCGCTGCGCTGCCATGCGTGCGCACAATGACTCGAGTTCGCATTCCGCGTCGAGCATGTCCGCCAGGGTTTCCATGCTTACCTGAGTGACCACGCCGCCGCGCCGGGGGATCAGATCGATAAGCTTGCGCGCGCCCAGTTCGCGCAACGCTTCGCGCACCGGGGTTCGCGACACACCAAACTGCTCGGCAAGCACGTTCTCCTCAAGCCGGAAGCCGGGAGGGAATTCCCCATCGAGAATCCGCTGCAATAAGGACTCGTAAATTCTGGCAGCCAGGGTGGAAACAGGCGGGTCTGCGACGCCAGCACTTTTCATTCGGTTCTTTCATTGCGTTAGGGCATTTCCCTCATGTATACAAGTATGCCGTTTTTTGCGGGAAACGCCATACCTGCTACTCTTTGCCACTTTTTCCCGCAAAACAGCCGCCGGAGCATGCATGGATCACGAAATCCTCAAAACCAAGGCCGAACTCATCGCCATCCAATACATGGTGGCCAATCTCTATGCCTCGATGTTTGGAGAGCGCTTCGGCGTCGAGGCCGGGCCTGCTGCCAAGCAGTTCGCCGACGGCCTGCGCGACCACATTCGCACCTGGACGATTCCCGGCCTGGATGCGGCGATCTCCGATCACATGACCGGCGAGATGCAGGAGGCCATTGAATTCCAGCTATCGCTGATTCTGGATCTGGTGAACGGAAAGATCGAGGCTTACAAAGCCTTGCAGGAAGCGCAAAAACAAACGAAGAATTAGGAGGGCCGTACCATGAAACGCAGCACCCACCGAATCCTCACCACCCACACCGGCAGTCTGCCGCGCCCGGACGATCTGCTCGCCCTGATCCGTGCGCGTGAGGAGGGCAAGCTGGCCGATATCGAGAGCCTTTATGCGCGTGCGCGAACCGCGACTGTGGAGATCGTTCGTGCGCAGACCGGGGCTGGCGTGGATGTGGTCAACGACGGCGAGCAGGGCAAGAGCGACTACTCCACCTATATCAAGGATCGCTTTACCGGATTCGCCGGTGGCACGACGCAACGCTTGCCGTCGCGCGAAGCCCGCGCTTTCCCCGATTTTGCGGCGCTGCGCGGCGGCATGGGTCCGACGTTTGTGACCCGTCCGAATTGCGTCGGCCCTATCGCCTGGAAGGACTTCGCTTCGGTGGAGCGCGAGATCGCCGATCTCAAGGCCGCGATGGCGGCGCATCCTGCCGAAGATTTTTTCATGACTTCGGTATCGCCGGGTCAAGCGGCGAGGTTTCTGGGCAATGAGTATTACCCGAATCATGAGGCCTACATCCGCGCGCTGGGAACGTTGCTGCACGA
>CAMDFL010000086.1 GCA_945897475.1 Bordetella parapertussis | reverse complement strand
CATCGAGCCAGGCGGCTGCCAGTTGCGGCACGCGCAATTCATTGCCTTTGACCTCGCCCACCGCGCGAAGATCCAGCAGTTTCTCGCGCAACTCGCGCGTCAATGCGGCATACACACCCTTGCCCATCGGAACGAAGCGGCTTTTATTGCCCGCCGCTGCCAGCAATGTTTCCAGTTCCATGACCAATCCTTCATCCAGCTTTGCTTGGCCCTCTAACCGGAACCAGTCGCGCTCGGTGCGTACCTGCAACGCAAGACGCCCGCTGTCTACGGTGATGACGCGCACCGGTTGGCCGCGCGGCCAATCCACCGCAAGGATCGCCGGCATTTTCGGCAAGGCCTCGACCATCCCCAGCGCAATCTGCGGATCGTCAATCAGCCATTCGCAAACCACATCGCCGCGATCAGGTGCGTTGAGCGAATCAAACTCGGCAAGCACTGCATCCAATCCGGCGCGCTCCGCTTTGAGATCGCGCTGCGCGCCCACGGTTTCGCCTTTTACCGCGGCCATGATGCGTGCGCGCCCGCTGCCAGGCATCAAACGCGGACCGTCAACGCCAAGCGGCGCCACCACCAGGCGCAGCATCAGACTCTCACCGATGGGCGCGAGCTCCGCACGCAGGCGCGACTCGGCGGTGATTTCGCGCGACGCCTCAGTGTGGTCGGAATGAATCTGAAAATGCGCGGCCAGCGATTGCAGGGTCTGTTGCAGGTCGGATTCCGCGGTGGCAGGCACGGAAAACTGAGCGGATACCAATTGCGTGGCGCGCCGTTGCGCCGGCGTAAGCCGTATCAAGCGCACGCGTTGCGGGGAGTCGCGCACCAGCGTGATGAATCGTAGCGCCTCCAGATCGCGCTGCGATTCCGCATCAAGGTAGTAGAAACCCGCTTGCTCCCTGGCAGGGGCTTGCCGCACCTCTGGGGTGATCTTGAGAAAATAACGCTCGCCCTGGCGCAGCACTTCCAATTCAGGCGCGCCTTCCACCAGGTCCACGGTGAGCTCCGGCGCATCGGACAGTATCACCGCGGGGTGTCCGATGAGACTCACAATCGCCGCGGCGCGATCCAAAGTAAAACGCCTGGATTGATTGCGATCCGGACGGATCGATCGCGCGACTTTGGCGTCCCAGGGACCTAGTTTTTCGCTATTGGCAAGCTTTGCCAGAGGCAGAATCTTCGGCTTGCTCCAACCGCGCGGGCCGCGCTTTTGCTCCATAGGCTCGATAGATTCGATCCCACCTTTGCGGTCCATGCGTATCGACCACAACACGCGCGTGGCGGCCTCCACGCGCGTCACCGGCGCGTCGCTACCCAGGGACTGCAATGAGGCAAGCACCGCGCGCCATGATTCCTGTCCGCCGCCAATGAAGAAATGCTCGGGTGGTTCGCGTCTGGCGAACACCGCTTCGGCGGCTTGGAGTTGCTCCAGCTGCATCACAAAGCCGCAATGATTGAGATGCTCGCGAATTCCGGCAACCACCTTCTCGCGTTTTACCACCGCATTTGCGCCGGCACCCTTTCCCAGTATGTCCGCGCCCAACCAGGCCCGCAACAAGCATCGCCAGAAGTCATTCAAGGACGCGTTCGCTTCGGTATTGAGTTCGAGCAAACTGGCATCCAGGGCTTCGTCACCCAGACGCACGGAAATGGCATGGACCCAGGCTTGCCAATGAAAACCAGAATTGAAATTTTTGGAACCCGCTTCGGCCTTGCAGAATTTGCGTGCGGATTCCAGATGCTTGGGCGTTTTCTGCGCCAGCAGCGCCACCGGATACAGCCAGGCAATGCAATCGGGGATCAAAAATTTTCGCCGGCCAAGCTCCACCTGAAGCTTTTTGATGGCGCGCTCGAACCCGGCTTGCGCCAGCGCCCAGCGGCCTTCGCGCGCTAAAAGCGCTGAGCGTATGGCCTCGGGTATGCCGCTCGCGTGCTCGCCCAAAAGGGCCTCGACCCTGGCGTACTCGCCACGCAGGAATAAAGCGATGCACAATTGCCAGCGAAGGTTCGCGGGCATTGCTGCCCCCTCGTCGAGGTCTAACTTACCCAAGGCCCAATCAAGGAACGGCAGGTAGCGCAGGCTCCAGCGATTGCAGATATGGGCGCAGGTATCGTGGGCAATCGCCCAACGCCATTCCGGCGCAATGCGTTCGAACAAGGCGGCGTCGAAGTGCTCCAGGCACACGGTTTGCAATACGCTGTCCCATTCCGAGATCAGCGAAATTTGTTCGCGCATCCGGTTCAAAACCGCCACCGGCACTCCGGAATACATATCAAGACACAAGTGCGCGATTGCCGTGTCCGTATCCCACACCAGTTGCGTGCTGCCGCGCCAATACGATTGCCGCGGACTGCTCTGCGTGAGCGCCTCCTTGAGACGCACCAAGGAATAATCTTTCAACAAGCGCAGATACAGTTGAGCGCGTAGTTCACCACTGAGGCGCCAGTAGCCCTGCCGGTAATCATGCTCAATGAGCACTCCGGCACGATCCAATTCCTCATGGGCGAGCTTGATCTTCTCCAATGTATGCAAGCTGCCATCGGCGGTTTTCGCGTCGAATTGCCGCACCAGGTCATAGTTTGTCTTTCGCGTGCTCCAGGTCCATTGCAAGGCCATGGCGCGCGCCAAGGCAATCGCATTGGGCGATAGTTCCTTCAATGAAGGGGACTCATCCATTTTCTACAAATTCCTTGAAGCCAAGCGATGGCAAACCCAAGATGTTACGACATGATCATGTCGCCCCGCTTACCGCCAAGATAAATAATATGACGGCATCTGGGATCACCCGCCAGAAAGGCCAGCTTAAAATTACGGTATATCGGATCACCTGCCAGGGGACTCGCTTAAAATGGCGCCATTGCGGATCGCCCGCAAACCTTTTGCGCTGCATTACCCCCTACACCACAACACGAGTCCTCCATGAAAAGATCGCTGCTCATCGCCGCTCAAGCCCTTGGCGTCACGCTTATTTCAGGCGCCATCAACACCGCCGCCGCGCAGGTGCCCGCCTATCCCTCTAAACCTGTGCGCCTGATCGCGCCCTACGCTGCGGGCGGGGCGACCGATCTGCTCACGCGCTTGATCGCCGCAGAACTGCAAACCGAGCTAAAGCAACCTTTCGTCGTGGAAAACCGCGTCGGCGCCGGCGGCAACATCGGCATGGAAGCCATCGCCCGTGCGGCGCCCGACGGCTATACCTTGGGCATTGGCTCAGGCGCCACAATGTCAATCAATCCGGTGCTCTACAAATCGCTGCCATTCGATACCACCCGTGATTTCGCGCCGGTCCAGGTTTTAGTGCGAGTGCAGCACGTGCTCGTTGTCAATCGCGAGCTGCCCGCAAACAACATGGCCGAGTTGATTGCCCACGCCAAAGCCACTCCCGGAAAACTCAGCTTTGGCTCACCCGGCTCGGGTACGACCTCGCACCTGTACGGTGAGTTATTCAAAAAAACCATCGGGGTCGAGATGACGCATATCCCCTATAAAGGCGGCAATCAGGTTCGCTCTGACCTGATCAGCGGCGTGCTGCAACTGTCGTTTTCGACGCTAGTGGACAGCAAGCAACTGATCCAGTCGGGCCAATTAAAGGGAATTGCCACCATTGCACAGCGGCGCGTGAGCGGCTTGCCCAATCTGCCGACCTTCGTAGAACTCGGGCTTACGCGCTTTGATTCCGAGAACTGGTTTGGCGTGATCACAGGCGCAGGCGTCTCCAGGGACATCGTGCTGTTTCTGAATAAACGAATAGCCGACATCCAGGCCCGCCCCGAATACCGGGCGCGTCTGGCGCCCACTGGACTTGAGACCTCACAGCCGCAATCCCCCGAGGAATTCGCGCAGTTCATTGCGAGCGACGCGAAAAAATGGGGATCTATTGTTCGCGAGTTGGCGGTTCAACCATTCTAAGCATTGCTTGATAGGAGCAAACCATGCAATTCCAGGGTAAAAGCGGATCACTAGTTGTTGCATTGCTCGCCTGTGCCCTAATCGGTCTCATGACTGGGCAGACGGTCATTGCGCAGGCACCTGGCGCGGTGTACCCCAATCGCCCACTGAAATTGATCGTGCCATTGATGCCGGGCGGTCTGGTGGATACGTTCGGGCGCGCATTGGCGCAGCATCTATCCGATAGGCTGGCGCAAGCGATGGTGGTTGAAAACCGGCCAGGCGCAAGCCAGGCCATCGCACTTGAGGCGCTCGCAAAATCCACGCCCGACGGCTATACCCTGTTACTCGGTCCGCAATCGGGCATGGTGCTCAATACGGTATCGAGAAAATCACTTCCTTATGACGTGCTGCGTGACTTCGCGCCTATTTCGATGTTGTTTGTCACCCCCGTGTTCCTGGTGGTGAACCCTTCCGTGCCGGCCGCTTCAGTGCGGGAACTGATTGCATTGGCGAAGGCCAACCCCGGCAAATACGCCTTTGCCTCGCTCGGCCGCGGCACCTCCGCGCACCTCGCCGGCGAAACCTTCAAGACGATGGCGCAGATCGATCTTCTGCATGTGCCCTACAAGGGCAGCTCGCAGGCGTCCACAGCGCTGCTTGTCGGTGATGTCCAAATGATGTTCGAAGGTGGGATTTCGTCTCTGCCCTACGCGCGCTCGGGCAAACTGCGGGCGCTCGCCTCGACCGGGCCGACGCGAGCCGAGGACGCCATTGCCAATCTGCCGACAATGAATGAAACCCTGCCGGGATTCGATCGCATTTCGTGGTTTGCCTTGTTCGCGCCTGCCGGCGTACCGCGGCCCATCATCGAGCGGCTGAACCGCGAGGTAAGTTTGTATTTGAACCTGCCATCGACCAGGGAGAAGTTTCTCTCAGCCGGCGTTGAATTGTCACCGAGCACCCCAGAGGAACTAGGCGCGCGCCTGCGCTCGGAGCTGCCAGTCTATGCAAAAACCTTGCGGGAAGCCGGGATCAATCCGGAGTGACACTCTTCGCCAACTTCCACACCAGAAATATTGTCGCGCGAGTGAATGGCACTCTCTTGAGTCCGAAATCCGGGACAAAGAATAAACTGGCAGGAGGGGACGAGGAAAACCCTTAAGTAAGTGCCATTCGTCGCGTGGGCGTCTTATTGGGATTCCAAGGCCACCATACGCTCCAATGCCGCCTCCAATTCCAAGTCAATCGCCGTGTTGCGCTGGGTCATGGCATTGGCGCGCTTGGGATCAGTCCGATACAGCAAGCCATCGGCAAGTGCCGCTGCAATGACGGCCTGCTCCTTGTCCAAAGCCTCCATTTTTTTCAGCAGTTCCGCGAGTTCGCGCGCTTCCTTGTGGCTGAGCTTGGCCTTACCGACACTCGCGATCGTAGCCTGTGCTGCGCCCGATTTCGCTGGCGCTCGCCCGGACGAGGAGGTGGATGAGGAAGAGTGAGAGGATGAAGGCGAGGAAGATGACGAGGAAGATGACGCAACGACCTTGGCCGCCTTCTTGCTCGCTCGTAGCCAATCCTTGTAACCACCCGCGTACTCCTTCCACACGCCATCGCCCTCGTAAGCAATGGTTTGCGTCACCACGTTATCCAAAAATGCGCGGTCGTGGCTCACCAGGAACAAAGTACCGGTGTAGTCCTGCAACAACTCTTCCAATAACTCTAAAGTTTCGATGTCGAGGTCATTGGTTGGCTCATCCAACACCAGTACATTGGCGGGACGACTGAACAGGCGCGCGAGCAACAGGCGATTGCGCTCACCACCGGAGAGCGACTTCACCAGGGCGCGCACGCGCTCCGGGGGAAACAGAAAATCACCGAGGTAACTGATCACGTGTTTGCGCGCGCCGTTGATCTCGACATAGTCTCCACCCTGGCTGATGGTGTCCCCCAGCGTGGCCTCCTCGTTCAAGGCCGCGCGAAACTGATCGAAGTAGGCGATTTCCAGTTTGGTGCCCAGATGCGCCCGGCCACTGTCTGGCGCCAATTCACCCATGATGAGTTTCAAAAGCGTGGTCTTGCCGGTGCCATTTGCTCCTATCAAACCGAGCTTGTCGCCGCGCTGCAGGCGGCAAGAGAAATCCCGGACGATTGTCTTACCGTTGTAGGACTTGGAGACCTTATCCAATTCCGCCACAAGCCGCCCGGAGCGATCACCTTCGGAGACCGCCAGTTCCACTTTGCCGGATCGATCGCGACGCGCGGCACGTTCCAGGCGCAGCGACTCCAGACGGCGCACCCGGCCTTCGTTGCGGGTACGGCGCGCTTCGATGCCCTTTCTAATCCACACTTCCTCCTGCGCAAGCACTTTGTCGAACTTGCGATTCAATTGCGCCTCGGCGGCGAGGGCCTCGGCCTTGCGCGTCTGCCAGGCGCTGAAATTGCCGGGATAGGCAAACAGCAGGCCGCGATCGAGCTCCAGAATTTCTTGAACGACCTCGTCGAGAAAGCGGCGGTCGTGGGTGACGCAAAGTACGCTACCCGAGAATGTGCGAAGTGTCTCCTCAAGCCATTCGATAGCCTCGACATCCAGGTGGTTAGTCGGCTCATCGAGTAGTAACAAATCGGGTTCGACAACCAGCGCGCGCGCCAGCGCCACGCGCTTGCGTGTTCCACCGGATAGCGCCTCGACGAAAAGATCCTCGGCCAGATTCAATCGTGACAGCGTGGCGTCAACGCGATGCTGAAGGGTCCAGCCATCACTGGCATCGAGTTTCGATTGCACAGCGCTCAAGCGATGCATCAGCGTCTCATCATCGTGGCCGGTTTCCATCGCATGGATCACTTCGTGATACTCAACCAGCAGGTCTCGCCCGGCGCCCAGGCCTTCGGCCACGGCTTCGAACACGGTTTGTCCGGCTTTGAAGTGGGGTTCCTGGGGCACCACGGCAAGTTTCAAACCAGGGGTATGCCAGACCTTCCCGTCATCAGGGGTCGCGGTATTGGCGATAACGCGAAGAAAACTCGATTTTCCCGTGCCATTTCTGCCGATCAAGCCCATGCGCCGGCCCGGCTCGATCACCAGGTCGACACGATCCATTAAAGGCACATGGCCGTAAGCCAGAGAGACGCCGCTCAGTTGTACGAGAGGCATGATTCCAATTCCGATATTAAAAAATAGGTTATATGTAGGTCAAATATCGCTATGACGCGACAAAAGTTAAAGATATGTAAAAATTACAAGATATGAAAATCCCAGAGGCCGACTGACAATCAAGCGGCGTCCTTCAGAACAAGCAGCGCATCCACCGCCACGCACCCTGAAACACCGACCAGCAGCGGATTAACGTCGATCGATTCGATGCGATCGCCATGCGCGAGTGTCAGGCGCTGCAACGCATCGAGCGCACTTATCACCTCTTGCACCGAGCTCCCCGCGCCTGGCTCGCGACCCGCGTCGATGGCTGCGAGCAGGTGTCCCAGTCGGGTATCGAGCAGGCGTTTCTGCATGGCCGCGGGCGCGATTGGAATAGGAAACACGTGCGATTCGTCCAAGGCTTCAGTATAGATGCCGCCCAGCCCCACCACCAGGAAATGTCCCAGCGCCGGCTCAGAGCTTACACCGACAATCAGTTCAACTTTGGAGGATTTCATCGGCTGAACAATGAAGGGCACGTTGGCGCGTTGATAAGCCTGCGAGGACACCGCTGCTTCGAGCTTGACATAGGCGGCTTGCATCGCCGTCTCATCGGCGATGCCGGTAATAACAAATCCCAATGTGTTCTTGTGTGCGACACCCGGCGCCAGCGCTTTCAACACCACCGGATATCCGGCGTCACGGCCTGCATCGCGCGCCGCAGTGAGCGATTCGACCAGGCGACTCTCAACCATGGGTACGCCAGCTGCGCGCAGAATACGGGCGCTGTCCCACTCGGAGAGGATGGTGTTTTTTCCTGCGGCGGCAATCATGGGAGCGATTGCTGACAGATCGCATTCACTGTCGGCCGCCGCCTGCTTCGCAACTGCCGAACCAGCATCCAATATTTCGTCTTCAAGCTGATAGTGGCAGGCCAAACTGTCAAAGCAGGTGGCGGCATCGTAAAACAGTGGAATTCCATTGTTTCGATAAATAGCTTCAAGCTCCGGCGACAAACCGCCTGGGACCACCACCACGATAGGCGAACCGGTGCGTTGCCGGCGAGCCACAAGATGCGTTGCGAGCAATTCGGACATCTTTGGATTGGGCAGCATGTGCGTATAGGTCACCACCGGTCCATCGAAACCATCGGCTTCCTGAGCCTGGAAAAACGGGGTCAACCGATCATGCGCACCCAGAGTGCTGCTATCCAGGGGATTGCGCACCAGGCCCGCGGTGTCGATGCTATTGATGTAATCGGCCACCTTACCGCCCCAGGCGCCACCAGGTTCCCCCGCCAGCGGCATGGCCCAGCTCTCGGCATAATCGGCAAGCAAGGACGAACCCCCGCCGGTAGTGGCGATGCAAATCAGCGCTCGACCACGCGCGGTGCTGGACTTGGCCTTCACCGCAGCGGTTTTTTTGGCGAGCAGCAGGGCGCAACCACCCGCCAGGGCTTCCACCGAAGGCACCGAAGCCACACGACATTCCTCGAACAGCGCGTCATATGCCCGAGCGCTCCCCGCCAGCCTTGTGGAATGCGCGACAGTGGCCCCCGCCCCCGCCACCGAGCGGCCCAGCTTCAAGACCACAATGGGCTTTGCGGCCGCGCGCGCGCGCTTGGCTAACAGGCGAAAGCGCGCGCCATCGGAAATCGACTCCAGAATCAAACCGATGACGCCGGTATCCTCGTCCTCGATGTAGTACTCCAGAAAATCGAGCACATTGAGATCCGCCTCTGTGCCCACGGCGACGTATTTGGACAAGCCCGCGCCAAACTGCCTCAATCGCGGCGCGAGCCCGTTAAACAAAGCGCCGCTATGCGCAGCAATAGATATCGGCCCTGGCGTCAACGCATCGCCATGTGAGGTGTTGTAACCCAGTGGCAGCTTGGCGCTGGCGTTAAAAATACCATTAGTGTTGGGGCCGACAATACGCATGCCACTTTGTTTGGCAATGGCCTTGACCTCAGCCTCACGCGCCCTGCCCTCATCGGTGCCCAATTCCGAAAAACCGGTTACGCCCATCACCACATTGCGCACCCCCGCAGCCGCGCAATCGCGTATCGCCTGCAACGTACCCGCTGAAGGAATCACCAACAGCGCGCAGTCGATGCGCTTGGGTGCGTCAGCAACCGAGGCATAACAGCGCAGCCCCTCTATTTCCTCGGCGGAGGGATTGATAGGATAAATCTCGCCGGGGAAACCGCAATTCTGAAGAAAACGAATCGGCGTATTGCCGTGCTTGCCAGGTGTGCGTGACGCACCGATAACAGCGACAGTCTTAGGATAGAAAAGGGCATGCATGGCATCGAGCATGTCTCGATTGGAGTTAGACATTGGAGTTTCCTGATAACTTGTTGTGGCTGCTGGCGCTACCCGCCGACCAAAATGGGCGCAATCATAGCAGCGGGCGACTGACCTGTTTCAACGCTTAGAGACTGATGGGTATCAGAACGGTCTAATGGCGAGCGTCAAACCGCCCAATTCTCCACGATCAGTTCCGGAACTCTGCGGAATTCACGCAGATTATTTGTCACCAGCGTGACACCCAAGGATTTCGCATGGGCCGTCGTGCCGCGTAGTAGCGGACTGCTTTTCTGGAAATGTAGGAATAGCGCCCCACCGGTATCATGGAAACATTGAATTTTTACCCCAGAGGAAACCACTCTTGAAGATTGCCAAATACGGCGCGGACCGGATTGCCGCGGTCGTCGATCAGAAATTAATCGACCTGAATCTCGCCTATGCGAGCTACGCCAAGCACAAGATGGGCGCATTGCGTCCCTATGCGCTTGCCAATGCTATCGTTCCAAGCGACTTATTAGAATTCATCAAAATCGGCAAACCGGGATTGGAGGCCGCCGCGGCCGCAGTGGAATTAGCCAAATCCGAAGGCGATGGCTTTCGCGGCCCCGCGGGTGAGTTGGCGATATTCGATCTGGCCAGCACCCCCTTGCGTGCACCCCTGCCCAGCCGCGCCTCCAAGCTCATCTGCATGGGGCGCAATTTCGGCAAGCATTCCGCCAACGCGCAGGCGGTGCGCGCGGCATCAGGTATCAAGGAACAGGTGCCAGAGTCATCGCTGCGGCCAAAACGCCCGGCAGGGTTCCTCAAGCTGCCCGATACGGTGCGCGGACCGGGCGAGCCCATCATCTACCCCTCTCGCACCCAGAAGTTCGACTATGAAGTGGAACTGGCGCTCATCATCGGCAAGCAGGGCAAGGACATTCCCGCCGAACAGGCCATGTCCCACGCCTGGGGCTACAGCATTTTCTGCGATTACAGCGCGCGCGACCAGACCACCGACCTTGAGGACATGCAATGGGTAAGGCACCACAAGAATTTCGACTGTGCCGCGGCCATCGGGCCGTGGATCGTGACCGCCGATGAGATTCCCGATCCGCACAATGTGCCGTTGAAATCCATGGTCAACGGCGTGGTGCGCCAGGACGGCAATACCAATGACATGATCTTTAAATTCCCGCGCATCATCGAGTACTACTCCATCGATCAGACCATGTACCCAGGCGACGTGTTTGCCTCGGGAACGCCCGATGGCACCGGGATGGAGAAAAAGGACGGCTCATGGTTCCTGCAAGTGGGCGACACCGTGGAGTTCGAGATCGCGCCAATAGGAAAATTCAGCAACCTGATCGTCGCGAAACCCGCAAAATAAGCGCGAGTACAAGGACTACTGCGTGGGCATGGTGACCACCAAGGGCGAAACCATCGCGCAAGGGCGCGCTCGCCACGACCTAGGGCATTGGGGCATTGCCGCCTGCGGCCCTACTACAATCCGGTGCCAGCCAGCGGCAAACCAGGAGGAACCTTTTCGCCTTCGGGCAGCACGCGCACCAGGCCTATTGCATTCATCCACCGCAGCGAAATCAATCCGAAGTCATATTGCCTCTCGGTATGGCTCATTCGCGCGAAGCGCGCATGGCGGTGGTGGTTGTTCTGCAGGCAGGCGCTGAATGTGGCAATCACCGGCAAGGCCTCGGTGATGTTTACCGAATTGTCCGGTTCATCGGGATAGGCACGCTCGCCGAAGCGCCGGTCGTGAGCCCAGAAGTTCTGAATCATGTTCACCCAGATCGCCACCAGGCGCACACCCACCCACAGGGCCAGCGCAAATACCAGGTCGAGCACCGCAAGCCACAGCAAACCCAGGCTGCACAATTGCGAAGCATAGGGAAATATCGGGTGACACACCAGGCGTAACGCCGGTCGCTGAAATACCGCTTCAGTGGCCAGATCGGGCTTACAGGGCCGGGGCGCGAAACAAAGGGTGAGCGTCTTCCAGAATCCTTCCGTACCCAATTTGCTCGGATCACCAGGCTTATCGGAGAACGCGTGATGATGACGATGACGATTGACCCAGGCACGCGGATCGACATAAATGCCGGCGACAGCGTTGACCACGCTGATAGTGTCAATAAACCAGATCTTGAATTCGATAGCACGATGGGCGATACCCATATGCAGGATATGCGCGACATAAAGCCCGGATACAAGCCAAATGAAACCCAGGTAAAAAGCCCCAAGAAGCGCGCCAGCGCTAGCGCTCCAGCCCTCTGGCGCAAACGCCGCGGCCGCCGCGATGTGTGCCGCAATCAATGACCAACCAATGACGCAATAGCTCTTCATCGCCCCCCCAAACGGCTTGTTCGCACCATCATTATTGCGGAATAATCGAGAAGTTCATAATTCATGACAAAAAATATGGCTCTTGCGAGGCAGTCATGTTTTTGGAAATGATCAATAAATCACGCCGTGATGGTTTCAATCAGGAGAGAGGCAGGGCAATTGGAGAGGGCAATTGGCGGGACTGGCCGCGAGTTTTTTCGCGATGATCTCGGACCCGTATTTTTGCAAATAATGGGCGATGGTTTCGGTGCGGATTTTCACCGAGCCAGCAGGTTTGGTGGAATCCAGATCCTGAAAAGAAAAATACAGCGTGCCAGAGCGCTCCACGATCTGCTGCACCGGCGAATAAGTGGGCTGATCCATGCCGCACTCGTAGGAGGACAGGCGCACCACGCAGGCAATCCAGGGCATGCGCGCGGCAAATTTTGCCCCCCACAGAATCTCGTTGGTATTGGCGCTATAAGAGGAGGGCCAGACGTCGTTGATGTCGAAGTGGGATTTGATGTGGCCATCCCGAATATCCGCGCCAAACATCCATTCCAGCAGAACCGGATCGGTGGGCAGGTATTGCGCCCATAACACGGGATAACCGTAGGCCTGCAGATCAACTTCGATTTCGTGACCGATGCCAGGGTCCATGTGATACGGGCGCGCCACCACCAGCAGGCAGGGTTTTCCGGCGCGGGCGCATTGTTCCAAAATCTGGCGGCCGGAATCACGCAGCCGCGCGACGAAGGTATCGAAGGCTTCGAAGCCCTTTTGCACCGCGGCTTTGGTTTCTTGCGCCGTGAGTCCGGGTATCGCATGCCTGAGGCCTTCGAAGAGCTGCTTTGGAACTAGCGGCCGATCGCCCAGCGAGGCCATCGGCGAGGCATAGACCACATTGCGCGCGGCAAAGGCGTCGTTTTCTTTCATGAATCCGGCCTTGATGCTCTCGGGCGCCGCGGCCACGCGCGGGCATGCGAGCGACACCGCCACATGTCCGTCCAGAAACGAGGGCAGCGAATAGATCATCGGCGAGAGCAGGATATCGATCTTGCGGTGCTCGTCGCGCGCCAGCAACTCGCCGTAATGCCCGGATATGCATTTGACCGGATAGCAGCAATCAACCGTGCCGCGGCCCTTGCCGAATTCGCGCATCTGGTCCTCGGAGGTGTCGGATGAGAAATCAATGCGGCGGGGATCGAAACCCAGCGCCTCGAGAAATCCCATCCAGAACTGATGCGTGGACCAGACGTTCAATACGCGCGGAATGCCGACGCGCAGTTTATCGCGTGGTTTGACCGCGACGGGCGGTGACTCCGGGGAGGGTTGGCCTGGCGTATCAGGC
Source organism: Bordetella parapertussis (assembly GCA_945897475.1). GTDB lineage: Bacteria > Pseudomonadota > Gammaproteobacteria > Burkholderiales > SG8-39 > 2-02-FULL-62-17. Next base: position 5,362 of record CAMDFL010000086.1, on the reverse strand, counting down.
AGCAACTTTGAGACGCTTGAACGCGTCCGCGCGAACCATATCGGCAATGTTGGGAAACTCATCTTTGACTTCCTCAAGTTTTTCTTTGACCACGCGCATTTCGTTGGCGTCCTCCAGAAGCCCTTTGGGACAGGTATTGCCGCTGATAACCCGCTCCCAACCTTCCTGCAAGGGCACCAGGCTCCAGGTACGGCCCTTGCCCCCGGGAATCTTCACATCGATAAAGGTGCGCTTGCAATTCACCGCGCACCAGGTACAGGTGGTGTGCTCGTTGGTGGTGCTCTGGTAGCTCAGCGATTCGATGATGTCGTAGCCGCGAAACGCCGAATTTTCACCGCGTTCCAGCCAATCCCCAGCGCACAACGCCGCGCCAATCGCGCCGGCCTCGCCCGAGTAAGGATGCACCACGATCTCGGCATCGGGGACTTTTCCCTTGATGAAATCCACCTGTGCTTTCACCACGGCGAGGTTGCGGTGTGTGCCACCTTGAAGAATGAATTTGCGCCCTGCCGCGGCGAGATTCTGCAATTGACCGGCGTACACCCAGACATTGAGCGGCAGCACCGCGGCAAGCGAGGCCATGATCTCCTCGGCCGACCAGCCTTTACGCTGTTGATTAACGATATCCGATTGTAGGAATACGCCGCAACCCATGGCAAGCGAAGGAATGGCGCGTGCCTTGAAGGCCTTGTCCGCGTACTGGTCCAGGGGAACATCGTAGCGCTCGGCGACGCCCTGTAAAAATGCGCCGTTACCCGAGGAACACTGCGAGTTCAAACGAAAATCCGACACTGTGCCTTGCCGCAGCAGCATGATTTTCACATCGCAGCCGCCCACATCGCAGATCACATCGGCATCGGGAAAGTAATGCAGCGATGCGGTGGCGTGCGCTACCGTCTCAACTATCCCCAGGTCCGCGCCGATAATGTCTTTGAGCAAATCCTTGCCGTAGCCGGTGATCGCCAATGCGCCGATATTCTCGAAACCTTCTTCGCGAATCTGGCGAAACAGTTGCTTGGCGTCCTCTATCGGATTGCCGTTGGAGTTCGCATAAGTGCTGAATAGCAGTTCACGATCGAGAGTGAGCACCACCGCTTTGGCGGTGGTGCTGCCGAAATCGCAGCCCACCAGCACCGGCGCGGCACGTTGAGCCGGTGAAGCCGCTGCGGCAACAGCACGCTCGCCACCGTATTGCTCGAAGAATTTTTCGAGATCGCCCTCCTCGCCCGCAAGTCCCTTCGCCCCGTCACTGGCCTTGGCGTCCCATTGGCCCTTGTCTATCCACCAAGAGAGCTTTTCGCGGCCTGAGTAAATACCGGTATTGGGATTGTCAGCCTTGCCGGTCTCAATACATCCGAGGCAGGCGTAGTACAGCGCTTCACTGGGAATGTGGATGAACGCGTCCGGCGGCTCGTCGCGCGGAAACACCACCTTGCGCTCCTCCCAGAGTTTTTTCAAATGATGCCGCCAGGCTTCCTGCAATCCCTTGAAGAACAGGTTCGGCCCGCCCAGCAGTAACACCTCGGGGTTGGGCGTATTGCCCTTGGTGAGCGTGGCGAGGTTTTGATAAACAACCGCTTCAAATAAACTCGCGATAATCTCCTCCACCGGCACACCGGACTTGACCAGAGTGTTCGAATCGGCTTCGGCGAAGATGCCGCACTTGGAGCTGATCTTGTGCAGATTGCTGCCCGTATAGCGCATCTGGGCCAGGCGCTCCGTCTCGATGTGTAGTTTGCGCGCAGTCTTCTCAATGAAAGTGCCGGTGCCGCCCGAGCACGCCGATTGCATATACACCTGCTTCGACTTGCCTTCTCCGCTCTTGGTGAAGAACAGGGTCTTCATGTCCTCACCGCCGATTTCGGAGACAAAGTTTACGCTGGGATGAAATTTCTCCACTGCCGCAGCAACCGACACGACCTCCTGGACAAACTTGGCGCCTATGGTCGGGGTGATGAATCCGGCGCCCGAACCGGTGATGAAGATGCGATCGCGACCGGGGGTGAGTTCACATTCGTTCTCGATTCGATCAAGAAACTCCAGCACCTTCTCCGCCTGCTTGGTGTTGTGGCGTTGATAGTCCTTCCAGATGACCTCGCCGTCTTTCTCAACAGCCGCCTTAATTGTGGTGGAACCGACATCCAGCCCAACGATCATCATGCCGCGGCCTTCAACGCCTTGCCTGCCAGAGCCAGCACCAGATTCGCGGCGGTGCCGGCAACGATGCCTTGACGCGGCACCGGCGTGGTGGCGCGTCTGAGCGTGGGATGGGAGGCCAATCGCTCACGCAATTGCGCCTCGGACAAACCGGTGCTCGCCCGCGTCTGCTCGAACTCTTTGTGCGCGCGTTTCTTTGCTTCCGTCAATATCATCTGGCAACGCGACAAGGCATGAACCTCGGCATCGCCCTTGATCTCCAAAGGCGCGTACAAAAGATCAGGATATTTGCCGATCACCGCAGCCATCGCACCTATGCTCATGGTATTGGGCATGCAGGAGTACGGCGAGAGTTCGCAAATCATATGCGCCTTCTTATGGTGATAGGCCCACAGCGCCTTGCCCACCAGCATGTCGCCCTCGCCGCCATTCAAACGGCTGTTGTAATAAGGTGCCGCCAATTCGCGAAGCTCATACTGATTGGGCATCGGGTGCGGTACATCCATCATGGCATGGCGCATGCGGTTATAAGTCCACACCGTCAGGCCCTGCATCGCCTTTATCGCGTTTAATTTTGTGCGGGAACCACTGACTATTCCGATGTGATCCTCGAACTCCTGACCCGCGAGGCGCATCAAATAATCCAGCCAAATGGTAATCGCCGCCGGATACACCTCGGCGCCCTCGGACTCGAGCCATCGGTGAATGTTGTAATTGGGCGCGCCCTCCACCGTTTGCAGGTAGAACTCGCCGGTGATCTTCACCAGGGGCTTGACGCGAAGACGATCGACTTCGATCGCATCAAAACGTTTTTTCACCTCGCGCATGGCTTTCACAAAATAATCCGTGCCAAAGTGCCACAGCACTGAGCCCCATTTCCTGCCTCGCACCGGGCGGTTCTTGAATACCTCGTGCAGGTATTCAACACACTCGCGGGTGACGCGCTCGGTTTCCCCCGGATTGACCTCGTAGGGCCGAGTCTGATACTCCATGTCCTGAACGATGTCCGAGAGCACGATGGACCAGACCAAGCCCAGGGTAAATGGCAGATTGAGATCCAGACCGCCACCGGAAGCCGAGCCTTGATCGAGGCCCTCCTGCCCCAAGAGGAACATGCGAAACGATTCCAGCCCAACATTTTTCAGCGCCAGTTCATAGCTCTGGTGATACTGCCCGAAGCGGCAGGCGCCGCAGGAGCCGGCAGTCATGTAGACGTATTTTTTGTTGACGCCATCGACGCCAATTTCTTTCGCCTTGTCGCGCAGTGTATTGGCGAGGTTTCCCACCGTGAAACTGGTCGGACAGCATTGACCGATGTCGGCCACTTCACGCCCCTTCAACAAATCCTCACGGGTCGCCGCCGGCAGAACCTCCGCGTTGTAACCCATGCCTTGCATCGATCCCTGAATCAGCCGCTCGGCACGCCAATGCAGGCCACCAAAGAGAATCGTCACTTGTTCGCGTTGGTCGCGGGTGAAGGGAAGTGGCTTGTAGGCTCGATAGGGCTCGATGCGCCCCGCATCGGACTTAGGCGCGCGATGCATGTGGCCTTGGGGAGGGGCTGATTTCTTCGCCGCGACCGGCTCTTGCTTCACCACCCTGATTTTCTCCAGGGACTTCCAGGTGGGTTTCGATGATATTGATTCGGGTGGCGCGGAATCTAGCGGAACCATGAGTACCCCCATTTATTGTTAAAAACAGATAAAGGTGATGACACTCCAGAAGCTTTTGAAAATGTACTATTTGTGCGCGCCACGCGCAATGATTTCCGTTCCATTTAACCCTTGATATCATAGGGTTAATATCCGCGACATACATCGAAATCGGTCTCGCACTTAGGGAGCCGCAATCAATTTATCTCAACGAAGAAATGGGGCGCATCCGGCTATTGGTGAAAATAGGCGCGTTAAAGCCCGATATTTGATAATAATTCTATTAATTATTATTAATAAATATCGAGATGACATACATAACAGAGAGATTTGCATCCCATATTTTATATAGGCAATCCCGGTGTTTGATGGTCATGCAGTTCCTGACCGACGATGCCAAGCAGGATCGCGGTAGACGCATAATTTGAGATCAACAGGCTGTAGTGAAGCAGCGTCTCCTCGCCAAACAGGGCCAAGGCATTTTTATAGGTGGCGGGCCCGACCTTCTTAACACCAACCGCTTCGCGCGCCAGTTCAATCAGCGCCGCCTCCTTGTCAGCGACATTCGTCAGTGGCCTGCCATGGCGGATCATGTCGATGATTTGCGGCGCAACGCCTGCATTGAGCGCCACCGATTCATGCATCGCCCATTCGAACTGGCTTTTCATTTCACGCGCGGTGGCCAGAATCGCTATCTCCACCAGCTGCGGATCGAGGCCTAGCTCGGCGCGCATCACGCGATTCACGTCACCCATCGAGCTGGCGAGTCTGGGCATGCGCAGACTCACGCCGCCGGGGCCCTTGAGACCAGCCAGATTGAGGCTGCCACCGCTGCGCGGCGCGGTCAGCGCGTCGTAGGATTTCTTTTGCTGCTCGTTCAGATCTTCACGCTTGAGCGGCGGCAGGCGCGAGAGCGTTTCGGGGTAGACATCGGCAGGAAGATTTCGATCATTGGCCATGCGGGCATCCTTCTGGAAGATCATGAATAAGAAAAAAGTACGAGAGTGAAAATCAGAACCCGGGCGAAAATCAAACCGGGAGCGCCCGAGAGCGTCAATAATTGCATGAGGAGAAAGCGTAACACCGGCGCAAAAACATTTCAGTGCCCCTGTTTGAATGAGCACACAGGCGTTGTAGCAAATGCTCACCTGCGGCTACACTGCGAGAAACCACCAGACTCAAGCCGCGCATCGCGGCATGGAGAAAATCGTCAACGACAAGTCGTATCAGGACGCCCTGCTCACCATGGGTTTTACGATCGACGGCGCAGGAACCAAAGAGTCGATTAGGAAACTCATTGGCGAGCGGCGCGACTACTGGAAGCGGGTATTTGACGGGCTTGGCATCAAGCCGGAATAACCCAGTACCATCGATGCCATACTATTTACCTGCCCTTTAACTTTCTCTGGAGCAAGTCTTGAAAATATCCGCGACATTCCGAAATCTCAGCGCAGCAACGATGACTTGCTGCTGCGCACTCGCCGTGGCGCAAAGCTTTCCAACCAAAACCGTGCGCCTGATTGTGCCCTTCCCGGCCGGCGGCGCCACCGATC
>CAMDFL010000085.1 GCA_945897475.1 Bordetella parapertussis | reverse complement strand
CGGCGCAGGCGAAACTTGTCCATATCGATTTCGGTACTACGCGAGACTTTCTTATCCATGATTCACTCTCTTCAGTCTTAGAATGCGTGATGTTCCCACCTCCGGGGACCGCTGTCGAGAGCGGTTGCGAGGCGGGGTTTGTGCCTGCTACTCGATTTTAAGCTTGCCTTCGCTCCTCAAGCGCTCATAGAGCGCCCGGTCACGGGCCAGAAACTGCGCGAATACCTCTGCGGGTTCACCGCTGGGTGCGGCTCGTTCCATACCGTTGCTAAACAGAATTTTGTCCTGAAAAGCCTGATCCTGCGTCACTTTGGATACTGAACGATTCCAGCGGTCGACAATTTCCCTGGGTGTGCCGGCCTTGGCGAAGACCCCATACCAGTTGCGAATGACCACATCCAGGCCCTCTTCACGTACCGTTGGCAGCTCGGGATAAGCGGCCACACGCTTCTCCGAGATGATCGCCAACACACGCGTCTTGCCAGCCCTGGCTTGCGCGACAGCAGCGCCCGCAGCGAACACAGTTGCCTGCACCTCGCCGGCGATCACCGCCTGCAGCGCCTGCGGATTGCTCTTGTAGGGAACATTATAGAAATCGATGCCCTGGTTGTGCCGGAACCATTCGGCGTACAAATTGCTGGTGGTCGGCGTTCCGGCGGTGCCAAAGGTGATCGCGCCAGGCTTGGCCCTCGCCAGTGCAATTAGCTCCCGCAAAGTATTCGCGGGCACCGCTGCATTGACGACGAACACGCTGTTGAACTGCGCGATCATCACCACCGGCGCCAAGTCGGTGCGCGGCTCATAAGGCAGCTTGGATTGCAACACCGGATTTACTGTGATGGGACCGGCACTCGCCATCAGGAGGTTGTAACCATCCGCCGCCGCGCGTATCAGATTTTGCGCAGCGACGATGCCGTCACCCTGCGGCACGTTCTCAATGATGACAGGCTGGCCAAACTCCTGACGCAGCGGTTCGGAAAAACCACGCATGATGATGTCTGGCGGGCCGCCGGCGACGCTGGCGACCATCACGCGCAAAGGTTTGGAAGGATACGACTGCGCGATACCTGCGCCGGCGAATAGCACCAAGCTTGCAACCATCAAGAATTCAACTCTTTTCATTGCCATCCCCTGTCGTTTCATTGCCATCCCCTGCATTGTTCGAACTTATTTTCGTGCTCGTCCCCTGGGCATCAGCGCCTGCCACGAAGGCATCGGGCCAACTGGCACTTCGATCAAAGCGGGTGACTTGGCTGCGATCGCCAGCTGCAAGTGCTGCGTCAATTCCGCAGGCGAGGTCGAACGCAGGCCCAACACACCAAAGGATTTCGCGAGCGTCATGAAATCAGGGTTCTTCAAATCACTGCCGTGATAACGCTCGTCGAAATTCAGCTTTTGCGTTCGGCGCACGTTGCCAAAGGCCCCATCGTTGAAGACGATGGCGATGCTGTTGATGCCATGCAGTGCGGCCGTGGCCATCTCCGGCATGGTGAACATGAAGCCGCCATCGCCACAAATCGCCACTACCGGTCGGTCGGGATTCGCAACTTTCACACCTAAGGAAGTCGCATAACAATAGCCCAGAGAATCCTGATATCCCGGATAGATGATGCCGCGCGGATGGTAGGCAGGGAACCCGTGCCAACCGTAGAAGCCTACTTGCGTGATATCGGCCACCACGATGCCTTCGTCGGGCAAGCCTGCTCGAATCGCATCGGACCAGGATTTTTGCGGTTCCAGCACGGAGATTTTTTTCAATGCCGCCACCTTGACCGCTTCCAGCTCCACCTGCCGAGAAGATCGCGATTGCTCGGGCAGGGCCGCTTTGATGGCGGCGAGTGCCCCGGCAGCGCCGGCGATGATGGTCAGGTCAGCGTGAGCGGGCTTTTCCGCCTGCATGGCATCGATTTCGATACGTATGGTTTTCATTCGATCGTCCGAACCCCAGGCATGCCCCTCCAGGTAGCGGGTGCCAACTGCGAGCACCGCGTCCACTTCCGGCCAGAGCATGTTGCCGCCCATTATCGTCTGCGCGAGATAATGCCTGTCCGAGACCGTGCCGCGCGCGTGCCGCGTCATCACGATAGGCGCCTCAAGCGCTTCGGCCAGGGCGAGCAATTCTTTTTCCGCGCCGAATGCGCCACCGCCTGCGATGATCAAGGGCTTCTTCGCGCCTGCCAACCATTGCGCCGCCTGCTCCACAGCTTTTTGATCCGGCACGGGATCGGGCAATCTGGCGCCGCGCATACCCAAGGACACATCGGCGGTTTCCACCGTGACGTCATCGGGCACCTGAAACAACACCGGCCCGCAACGCCCGCTCAGAGCCAGCGTCACCGCTTCGTTCATTCCCGTTGCCACCTTCGAGGCATGATCGATGAATAGTTGGCCCTTGGTGAGTGGCGCGAACACCGCGGACTGATCCGACAATTCATGCAGGATGCCCAGGCCCCTGCCGATATTGCGCCGCGAAATTTGCCCGGTGAGCGCAAGCACCGGCGTGTTGCTCGCCTGAGCGGTGCAGATCGCAGTGCAGGTATTGAGAATGCCCGGGCCCGGAACCGCCATGAAAGCACCCAGACGCCCGGTCGATTCCGCGTAACCATAGGCCATATAGGCGACGCCCTGCTCGTGGCGCGCATTTATGACGCGAATGGCGTCGCGCTCGTGATACAAGGCGTCGAACACATAATCCATTTGCACGCCAGGAAGTCCGAAGAGGGTATCGATGCCGTTGTTCTTCATCGACTGTACCCATGCCTGCGCGCCGCTCATTACCGTCATATTGCGTTCCGATCAAAAATGATTTCTGCCAGTGAGCGCGAAACGCCCGCCTGAATGAAAATCGGGGGGCTCGCGCCCCCCCGCTTTGCTTGCCTGAAAACTATGTTTCAAAACCGAGCCTGAAAACCGTTTAAGTTATGTACGGCCCGATAACTGCAAGCCCTTCTCCAGCCCGGCGTAGCTGCGCGTCGGCGCGGGCATGAGAATGCGATAGCCCTCGGCCAGAACCCGTTCAACATTCTTGGAATCCACGTGTGGATGGCCCACTGGAACGTTATGTTCATTGCAGGTCTTGACCACATAGGCCATTTTCTCGAGGACGGAAGCATGCTCGTACTGACGCGGCACACCCAGCTCCTGCGAAAGATCGCCCTCGCCGATGAGAATTGCGCCGATACCGGGGACTTGCTTCAACATGTCGGCCAGATTCGCGATCCCTTCCAAGTCCTCGATCATCAAGGTCACCAGAATCTCACCCTTAGGGTCCAACGGCCATACGTCGGCACGGCTGTAGTACTCAGGCTGCGTGACACCCCAGTAACGCACCGCGGTACCCGGACCATCGCCACGTATGCCGGGCGGGTCGTAGCGCGGCGCGGTCTTCAAGCGCGGGTAGCGGCAGGCGGCAACCGCATTCCTCGCCTGATCCACCGTGCTGATGTGCGGCCAGATGATACCGTAGGCGCCCAGATCGAGAGCTTGTTTGGCCTGCCACTGCGCCATCTCGCCGCCATTGGGCGGGATGCGCACGGTGGGCGTGACCTGCGGCGCGAGCGTTGCGCCATTCACCAGCTGCCTGCGATTGAGCAGGTATTGCATGCTGTCCTTCAGGCCTCGAATGTCATAGGCGCCGTGCTCCATCTCGAACACGATGCCGTCGTACTTGCTCACGCTCATGGCGAGCGCGGCATCCACCTCGGGCGCGCAGAAAGCGGTGAAGGCGGGCTTGCCCTGTTCCAGGGCGCGAATAATGCCGTTCAGGCGTGGAAGATCTGCCATGCTGTCTCCAATATCATAGTGGTTCAAAAATCAGGGATAAAACTCGAGGAAAAAAACGCTGAATAAAATTCAGGCGGAAATGGATTTCCCGCGAGGCGCGTACTTTAATACAGGCGGCCCGCCAATGCATCTGCGAGTGACGCCGCCAATATTTGTCGACCATTACACTCGCGGAAATGCATATCGGCAAATGCAGGTTTTGGATGCATACCTCGATTACACCCGTTCGATGCGCAGCGAACGCCCGACCGCCGTTGCTGCGCGGCGCAAGGTGTCGGGCGTCACCGATTGAATCGACGGGTCAAACAGCCAACGAACCTCCCACAAACCGTGCCCTAGCGGCGTGCAATGCGGACGACCGATCGGCCACCCGAATTCAACTTTCTGAATGTCCTTGCCGATCCTATGACGGTCGGCATCTGACATTTCCAAAATCCATTCACGAACAGGCTTACTGCCTGCGGTAGTCACATAAAATCGCGCCAGCAATTTTTTTGTGCGATCAATCATTAAAAATAACGTTCCAGAATTGGCGCATATTTTCAAGGAGAATCTCATGACAATGAATCTTTTACTCTGGATGGAAAACCCCGGTCTGTATCGCGAGGCGCTGAAAAATGCCGGCCTGGCCGATAAGCTCGTGATCGAGGAACTCGCGCCCGACGCACAACCCAGCCCCGCTCAGCTTGCCAATACCGAACTGATGTTGAATTGGATCGCGCCGCCGGGCATCCTCGCGAAGATGCCACGCCTGAAATGGATACAAACGCCCAACACCGGCGTCGCCGCCTGGTTGCAACGCCCCGACTTTCGCGAAGGCATTCAGTTGTCCTGTGGCCGCGGACTGCACCGCGTGCAGATGCCGGAGAACATCCTGGGCGCGCTGTTTCACATAACAAAACCCTACATGCAATCGGCGCAAAGCCAGGCCGAGCGGCAATGGAGGCGACGCCAATCGATTCCATTGGCAGGCGCCACCCTGGGCATTCTCGGACTGGGCGCCGTAGGGCAGGAACTGGCCAAGAAGGCCGCCGCCCTTGAGATGCGCGTAATTGGCACCCGCTACAGCGCGCGGCCGGTGCCGCATGTGGAAAAAGTGCTGGGAGCGCAGGGCACCGATGAGATACTCGCGCAGTCCGATTACGTGGTGGTGCTGCTCTCCGATACGCACGAAACGCAGAATCTCCTCGATGCGCGGCGCCTTGGCATGATGAAGAATTCCGCCTGGCTGATCAACTTCGCGCGCGGCAACATCATTGTCGATGCAGATCTGGTCGCCGCCGTAAAAACCAAAACCATCACGGGTGCGGTGTTGGATGTGTTCCGCACCGAACCGCTGCCGACAGAGCATCCGTTCTGGACCACCGAGGGTATTGTGGTGCTGTCGCACTTGGGCGGCGGCCACCCCGACCGCGAGCGACAAGTCGCCGCAATATTCGTCGAAAATCTGCGCCGCTATCTGAACGAAGAACCCCAGCCGGGATTAGTGGATCGCATCAAAGGTTATTGACCGCACGCGCGGCATTCGCCGCCGTGGAGGTGACACTGGTCACCAACAACGAATCGGACTTTGTGAATTACCCTGGTCTGGTCGTGCACAACTGGGTCAACAGCCACTGACATGCAACACGCACAATTGAGAAATCGGCGGTGTTCAGGGTTTTGTGTTTTTGATTTTGTTAGGCGTCGTTAAACGGCCAAGCACGAATTAAATTAATTTGAGGCTGGCCCCTTTGCATACTCTCAAGCCGCTGCCAATCGCAAGCTCAGCGTAACGCGTGTGCCTTCGCCTGGTTTGCTCGCTATGACGAGGGTGCCACCCATCGATGCCGCGATTCGGTTCGCGACTGTCAGTCCTATGCCTATCCCGCCAATGACCTTGCCCTTGGGAACGAAGCGGGCAAAGGGTTGCAGCGCGCGCGCTTGCTGTTCCTCGCTCATGCCGATGCCGCTATCGGCGATCAAAATCGTGAGGGTGTCCGCCGTCGCGCCTGGTTCGATAGCGACGGTGACCGCACACCCTGGGTTGTACGTGATCGCATTGGACAGCAGATTGATCAGCACCTGCCGCAGCCGCTCGCGATTCGCGACCACCTGCGTGAGTTTCAGCGGCGAGGCATGCCGCTCGATGCGAACACCCTTCACCGCCGCCAGATGGCTGATGAGTTGCAGCGACTCGCCGATAACCCCTTCTGCATCGACAGGCCGCAGATCGATGGCAGCCGGTGCTTGGTCTATCTCCTTGAGATCGAAAAGATTTTCGACCAGGTGAAGCAGATGCCAGCCGGAATTCAAGATCTCGGTGACACAGTCGTCCTCGGCGTCAAGCGCGGCGATCCGAGGATTGACTTTGAGAAGTTCGGTGAGCCCGATGATGGCATTGAGCGGAGTACGCATTTCGTGACTCATGTTTCTCAGGAACTCGTCTTTGGCGCGGTTGGCCTCGCTTAGCTCCTGCAATGTGTTTTCAAGCGATGCGGTGCGCTCTCGAACTCGCTCTTCCAGCAAGGCGTTGACCAGACGCAGCTCCGCGTCGAAATCGCCGCGCGCGAGCGCTACCTGGATGGCTGCGTGCAACTCGCGTTCCTCGAATGGTTTGATCAAGTAGCCGTAAGCGCCCAGGTCGGACGCCGTTTTGATGAAATTCAAGCCCGAATCGGCAGTGAGGAACACCACCGGCACCAAGTACACCCCCTGCAACTGCCGCGCCACCTCCAGGCCATTTATGTCTCCCTCCAGATTGATATCCATCAGAACGATATCCGGTCGCAGCGCCTGTATGCTTTGCAACGCAGTTTCGCCCCGGCTGGCGGTGCCGCAGACTTTGTAGCCCAGATCACCGAGGCGCTCGCTGAGATCCATAGCGATTATGGGATCGTCCTCGACCACGAACACCTGTGCCTGGCGGCTTGCGTTTGATCTGTCGGGGCGATTGACCTGTGCATGGTGGCTTGCGCTTGATCTTTCAAGGCGACTGACCTGTGCTTGGCGGCTTCCACTTGATTTTTCGGCGCAATCGGATCTTTCGGCGCGATTGTTCAGATTGGATCCGAACAACGGCAGGACCGGAGCAATCCAGTGCAAATCCGCGCAATGAAAATTCCCGGCGCTTGACTCCTGACTCATGTCTCGATCTTTCGCATTAATAGGTTAGATGTTGGCGGTATTGTCGAGGACATTGTCGTGGGCAAAGCCGCGGATCAGACCCGGAAAGACCCCTTTAATTGGGGCCGAGAATCAGCACTCGGCAGGCAGACTTGGCCCGTTTGGTTTAATTCTGCCCCTGTGGAGGCATGCTGATCCGTAGGGGAATGATTCAATCCGGAGGTTCCATGACACGCGCTTTGAAACTCAGCCTCACCGCCCTGACCGGAGCGGCCGTGCTCGCCGCCGCCGCACTGTGGTGGCTGAACCGCCCCGCCGCGATCACCATACGCCGTTAAAGATTAATGCCGTATGCGCCTCGCCCGTATTCAAAAGATCAGCGTGATCCTGGTCCTGCTGCTTGCCGCGCTCACGGCGACGCTGTTGATCAATGCGCAGCGGCAACTGCAACAGGCTGACTTGCACACCGAGGTGGTCACCGAAATTTTTGACGCCACCTTCGCATTGCGCTCGCAACTGATCACGTTTCTGGTCGCACCGACGGCCGATGTGCAGGAGGTCTGGGCGCGGGAAATCGCCACGCTGCGGCGCACCCTCGTCCGCATCGAGGGCTCAAACGACAGCTCGCAGCGCTTAACGCAACTCGGTGAGGACCTCAGTTTCGTTGATGCGGTGTTCAAGCAACTGGTATCCGCAGACCCCACCAAGCTCACGCCGTCCGAGGCGAACGAACTGCGAACGCTGCGCACCGCGGTGCTGCGCGCCAAGACCGAGTCCATGCACGCTACAGCGCAGGCCCTGCTGGCGCAGGCGGCCAAACAGGCGGTGAACACGGCGCGAGATCTGGGCTGGCTGTCTGCCCTCTTGGCGCTCGCCCTGGTCGCGGGCTTTACCGGCTACTGGATGCTGATCCAGCGTCGTGCGCTGGCACCCATGGCGCGCCTGCTAGCCGCCACCGAGCAACTGGCCGCGGGCGACCTGGAAGCGCATGTCGAATCCAAAACGCAAGACGAGATGGGCGATCTCACGCGCAGCTTCAATCTCATGGGAGAGCGGCTCGCGCAGGCGCAACAGACCTACGCCGAGGCGCTCGCCCAGCGCGCGCGCTTAAAGGGACGCGGCAGGCTGATGGAACGCATCCGTCTGCAGGGCTTGCTGATCGAGGCCGCGCACGGGGCGATCATCGTGCGTGAATCCGCAGGCCGCATCCTGCAGTGGAACCGTGGCGCCGCGGACCTCTATGGCTACACCATTGAAAACGCGATCGATCGCCCGCTTGACAGCTTGCTCGTCACGCGTGCGCAAAACGCCAACGACTCACCCGGGCAGGACTTGCTTATCCACGGCTACTGGCAGGGCGAACTGGTGCAGCGCTGCGCCGATGGCCGGGAAGTCACCGTGCTCGCTGAATGGACGCTGCTCAGCATGCAGTCGCTGCCAAAGGAAGAGGAAGAAGAAGAAGAAGAGCACGAATTGGGCCAGAATCTCGTCCTTGAAGTCCATCACGACATTACCGAGAGGAAGCACGCCGAGGCGGCGGTACGCGCCTCACTGTCTGAAAAAGAAGTGCTGCTGCAGGAGATCCACCACCGGGTGAAGAACAATCTGCAGTTGGTGTCCGCATTGATTAACATGCAGCAGCGCCGACTGCGCCGGCTTGGCGAGGGTGAATCCCGCGATGCCTTGCGCGAGTGCCAGAATCGCATCCGCAGCATCGCCCTCATCCACGAGCAACTGTATCGCACCACGGACTTCACTAAAGTGCCTTTCGCGGACTATACGCGCAGCCTGGCGACGAATATTTTTCACGCCACTGGACTGTCTGAATCCCGCATCACGCTCAAAGTTGACATCGACGATATTGCACTCGCCGTAGACCAGGCGGTCCCCTGCGGCCTGATCATGAATGAGCTGATCACCAATGCCCTGAAGCACGGCATCAAAGCAGAAGAACAAGGAACGATTCAGGTCGCGTTGAAAACCGCCACCGAGGGGCGCGTGGTCCTGTCGGTCTCGGACTCGGGCTGCGGCCTGCCGGTGGGGTTTGACCCGCGCGCGACGAAATCACTCGGATTCCAGATCATCCGCACTTTGTCGGAGCAACTGCGCGCCAGCCTGGAGATCTCGCCGCAGGCGGTCGGCGCCTGCATCAGCATCACCTTCAAACTCGGAAATTGATCTATGTCGAACCCGAAAAATGAGCGCCCCGCTGTGCGCGTCATGATTGTCGAAGACGAGCGGCTGGTGGCGCAAGACCTCGCCGGGGGGCTTGAGGACATAGGCTACGCAGTCATCGCCAATGTCGGCTCGGGTGAAGAGGCGATCATCTGCGCGCGCGACTTGCGCCCTGACATTGTGCTCATGGACGTCCACCTTGCCGGTGCTCTCGATGGCGTCCAGGCTGCCTTGGCGATCAACCAGGAGTTGCAATCCTCAGTGATTTTCCTGACCGCGCATGCTGATATGCAGACGCTCCAGGACGCCTGCCTCGCCGCGCCCTTCGCTTATCTGATCAAGCCCTACAACATCAACCAGATACACTGCAGCATCGAGGCCACACTCTACAAGCACCGGGTCGATGCGCGCATGCGCTAACAACCCAGCCTATCCGGGCTTGATCGACCTTGACCACACGGGGCCGACGCCCCTTCGAATTCCCCGATCTCAGGTCTGCGCTGCAGGTGAGCGGGGGAATAAGCGATTAAATCCGTCGCTTCAATCCGTCGTGGGGTCGCTACATTTCCTAGTGCAAATGCCTTTTCCCTGAGGCGGGGCGTTGCGGCCTCTCGCTCGATCCGGTAACAGGCTCCGCGCCGCGTTCAATCCAGCGCTTGTCGAACAATTGATTGACCAGGCCGGTCACTTCGCCGATTTCCGGATCGCTGAAATGCCGGCTCAAAAGCGCCTGAATGTCCTCCAGCATGTAGCTGCGCTGCATCGTTTCGATCGACTCCACCGACGGCCCCACGAACACCATGCCGCGTTCGTCGCGGCCGTCCTCGTGGTAGTAGCTCACCTCGATGGCGGCGGCCTCGTCGGCGTAAGGACACAGCGCCTCGAAGGCGACCTCCATGGCCTTCTGGAAACTGCGCCCCACCCAGCCGCTCCAGCAAATCTCCAGCACCCGCTTGCGTCGGTCGAACACGATGCCGGGCTCATCCTGGTGCGCGCTGCGTGCTTCGGCCAGGTTTTCGATATCGACGTAATTCAACCAGGGGGCAAGCGCCTGCTCGATTTGAGACTGATTGGCGCTCGCCTTCAGGGAAATGGTGCCGTGTAAGTGAACTTCGGTATGCATGGTGTACTCCATTGGCACGCGATTGACGATGGGCTTCGTGATCAAACTTGTGCGGCCCGCGAATGACGTCCCGACATTTTACCGCCCGAGATTCGCGGCCTCGTATTGTACGCGCTTGCCTGGAGCCCCCGATCCGAAGCGCCCCATGTGAAGCACCCCGGCGCAAGACGCGTTCTACACCCGTTCGAGCACCAAGGCAATTCCCTGCCCCACGCCTATGCACATGGTACAAAGTGCGTAGCGTCCTTGCACAGCGTGCAACTGCGACACCGCAGTGGCGACCAGTCTCACCCCCGAAGCGCCCAGGGGATGGCCGATGGCTATGGCGCCGCCGTTCGGATTTACATGAGGCGCGTCGTCGGCAAGGCCCAGATCGCGCATCACCGCGATGCCTTGCGCGGCAAACGCTTCATTCAATTCAATGACATCCATCTGCTCGAGGCTAAGCCCCGTGACCGACAATACCTTGCGCGTCGCCGGCACCGGGCCGATCCCCATGATTCGCGGCGCAACGCCTGAGACCGCCATGGCGAGGATGCGTGCGCGTGGTATGAGCCCGTGCTTTTTTGCGGCGGATTCACTGGCGATCAGCATCGCCGCCGAACCATCATTCACCCCCGATGCATTGCCCGCGGTAACGCTACCCCCCTCCTTCACAATGCCTTTGAGCTTACCCAGACCCTCGAGCGTGGTGTCGGGACGCGGGTGCTCATCGGTGTCGAATAATTTTGGGTCGCCCTTTTTCTGCGGCACGCCTACCGGGATGATCTCGCCCTTGAAGAACCCTGCGGCATTGGCCCTCGCCCACCGCTGTTGGCTGCGAAGCGCGAAGGCATCCTGATCGGCGCGGGATATTTTCCATTCTCCGGCGACGTTCTCGGCGGTGTCGGCCATCGCGTCGACGCCGAATTTCGCTTTCATCAGCGGATTGATGAGGCGCCAGCCAATAGTGGTGTCCTCTATCTTGGCCGAACGCGAAAACGCCGAATCGGATTTGGGCATCACGAAAGGCGCGCGCGTCATACTCTCAACGCCCCCGGCAATGCCCAGCGATATTTCACCGGTCTTGATCGCCCGCGCGATGCTGCCCACGGCATTGAGGCCCGATCCGCAAAGGCGATTCAAGGTCGCTGCGGGGACTTCAACAGGCAGTCCGGCCAGCAATAAGGCCATGCGGGCCACATTGCGATTGTCCTCGCCGGCCTGATTGACGCAGCCGTAGATAACATCCTCGATGGCATTCCAGTCAACGCGGGTGTTCCTTTCCATCAAGGCTTTCAATGGCAGCGCGGCCAGGTCGTCGGTACGAATGGTGGACAAGCTGCCGCCGTAGCGGCCAACTGGAGTGCGAATCGCGTCGCAAACAAATGCTTCGAGTGTTGCCATGATTTTTTTCCCATGTTTTCGTATGCCGTGGGGCCGTATGCCGTGGATTTGTATCCCGTATCGCGTTTTTCGTATCAATCCATTCGGCCGATTGTACCGTCCGGTTCGGGAGGAACGCAGTCCGTATTATTCCCGCCGAGCCGCGTCCCCGACATCGCACTAGAATATCGCGCTTCAACCATACAACCTGGACTGGCGATGAAATCGAGAATGATAGGCAACACCAACCTCACCAGCGGCCCGCTCGGATTAGGTTGCAACAAGATGCTAGACCCCGCCAATGCCGAAATGGTCTCGGTGGCCAACACCGCCATCGACATCGGCATCAACCAGTTTGACGGGGCGAATGTCTACGGAGACGGTTTGTGCGAAACCTTTTTCGGAAAAGTCCTCAAACCGCGTCGCAAGGAGATCACGCTGGTCACCAAGTTCGGCATGATCCGCCAGCCCGACGGCAGCGTGGTGGTGGATGGCTCTCCAGCCTATGCGCGCAAAGCATGCGAGGCGAGCCTCCAACGACTCGACTTGGAATGCATCGATCTGTACTACCTGCACCGCATCGATGCCCGTGTGCCGGTGGAGGAGTCGATCGGTGGCATGGCCGATTTGATCAAAGAGGGCAAGGTGCGTGAAATCGGCATCTGCAACACCTCGGCCGAGATTCTTCGCCGTGCGCACAAGGCGCACCCCCTGGCCGCGGTGCAGATGGAGTATTCGCTGCTCGAGCGTGGCGTGGAAAAAGAGGTTCTGCCCGCTTGCAAGGAATTGGGCATCACTTTCGTTGCTTACGGCCCGCTCACTTATGCGTTTCTGTCCGGCGAAGTGCAATCGCATGGCGACCTGCCGCAGGACGACATGTTTCGCCGCCGCCAGTCGCGTTTCGTGGAAGAAAATATTTCACACAACCTGAAACTGCTCTCGGCCTTGGACCAAGTGCGCGCCGAATCCGGCGGCACACGCGCGCAACTGGCCTTGGCGTGGTGCCTGCATCGCCCTTGGGACGTCATCCCGATCCCGGGTTCGACGAAATTGAACCACCTGAAGGACAACGCCGGTGCCGCGGACATCAAGCTGACGCCGGCGCATGTGGCGAAACTGGACGCGGCGTTCGCGCCGGGCACGGCAAAAGGCAGTGGCGCCGGCGGCGCGTCACCGGCTAGATAAGAACTCGCTTCGAGTAAAAAAAGGGCCGCATCGCGGCCCTTTTTCGTAACACGGGTTCTTGCTAGTTACCCAGCGAGCGCTTGATCTCGGCGAATGGATGCGTCGCCCCGTGAATCGGCGCCACGGTGTCAACCGCGAGTTTCAAGCGGTCGACATTCTGAACGTAGTTCACCAGTAGCGGACTCGGTTTCGCCGGCGGCTTCGCGCCAGCGGCTAGCGGCCCTGGCATGTCCGCCTGAATCAGCAGCTTCTCCTTGGGCAGGTAGACCATCATCAGGCCGTCATTGTGAATGCTGTCCTTGATCAGGTGCATTTCCACCGAACGGTTGCCGTCGGTATGCACGAATTTATCGCCCACGCCGCGTACAACGGCTTTCTTCTTCGACTTGGCCAAAGCGTCGGGGCTGACGGTTCGCTTGGCGCTCAAGGCGCGATCGAAGTAGGCCTTGTTGCTCTGGTGCGTCACGATGGTCGCGCCTTCGGCCGCGAACGTGGCCGCTCCGCCCGAATGGTCGAAATGCACATGGGTATTGAGCATGAACCGAATCGGCTTTCCGGGGATAAGCTTCTTGGTCTCGTCGATCACGGCCTGTGAACGCGCGTCGTACAGCGGACCTTCCACCACCACCGCATGGTCTTTCATCTCGATCGCCAGGCTGTTGTGCGAACCGCCGGCCAGCATCCAAACGCCGTCGGCGAGTTTGCTGGAGACCACGTTCTCCTTGAAGCTCGCGGCCGCCGGTGGCACCTGGATAGCAACCTTGCCGCTGTTGGGCTGCACGTCAGTGACCACCAGTTGCAGGGTCATCTGACCATTGGTGGTTTCTTCGATGCGGCTGGGAAACTTCACGCCGCGTCCGAAATCGCGATACTCGGAGTACCGGGTCACCACCGGCATGTCGCCCAGCACCGGGCTGGGCACAAGCGCCTCGATTCGCTCCACCTCGGCGGCGTCGTTGATGTAGGCCTTGGCGGTGAAACGCCCGGGCTCGGTGAAGGCCACCACGCCCAGCGATTTCTTGCCTTCGGTCACGAAAGTCAGGGTGGCGTTGTTCTTCAACGCCGCCTTGATAACGCCGTGCGGGTTCAACCAGATAAGTGGCACGCGATCGGCCACAAATCGGTTCGCCGGAGCGATGTTCATGTTGACCACGTTCCAGGTTACGTTGCCGCCCACGGCTTCGATCACGTTCTGCTCGCCGGTGATCGGCACGCCGGTGCCTCCGCGCGGCTCGGCGCGGCTGCGGGTGACATCATCCGATAGCGCGGAATTGACGTAGTCAATCGTACGGGTGATGCGGTAATTCTGCTTGGGCAACGCCTTTCCCGCGGTATAAGGCTGACCCGCGCCCCAGGCGTTTCCCGCCGCGCTGTAGACAAGCGTATTGAGGTCGCTGGCGCCCAGATTGTTCGCGGCGCGCTTCAGGATACCGGCGGCTTCATATTGCTGCGCCACGGCTGGCAGGCCGAAAATTGTGAATGTGGCGGCCACTGCCAGCACGCTCACACGTTGATTGAATTTATTCATTGCTGACTCCTCATTTAATTAAAAGTTTTTATCGCATTCGGCGGACGGAATGTTGTCCGGACGCCTAAGGTACCAGCTTCCCATCGAAGAGAATAGCCCGAGCCCTTTCCCGATACGTCAATGGATTCGCAACTATGCCACCCGCGCCGGACTTATTCCGGCGCGGGTGGCGATCAGCACATCAAACCTGAATGCTGTTCTCGCGATACCAGCGCGCCGCGCCAACATGCAGCGGCACATCCCGAGGCGTGGTGACAGTTTCTTTGCCCAGATGGGCCAGTTCCGTAGCGGGCACCCAGGGCTTGTGCTGCTCCCAGGGAATCTCATCAAAACGCGCGTGGATGGCCACGCAAATGCGGTAGGCCAAATCCTCGGACAAAGATTCGCGCGTGTACACCGGCCAGCCGCTGAAATCAATGCAAGGGTAATCGGTGTTGATGCCTTGGTAGATGCCCGGCGGGATAATGACCTTGCGCCAACCCAGCGCCACCAAGGCCTCAAAAACTGCGGGTTCGGGCGCCATCGGTTTCATGTCTGCCGCCAGCGCCTGCTCCAGGTAAGCAACGATGCCTTCATCCATCACCGCATCGATGGTTCCGTCTTTCAAGGCCCGCAAACGGCGCGGGTCGCCCGGGCCGGTGTTCAATTGCAGGCTGCCGCCCCAGGCCTCGAGCTCTGCAATCGAGAAGCCGTACAAGGCGAAAGTCTGCTCGATCAGCACACGCGTCGGGTGATTGAGGTCCTCGCGAATGGACAGGCGCAGGGGATAGCGCTTGTCCTTGATCTCCGAGAGCGACTTCAAGCCGGTGCGCGGATGCACGAGAAAAACGAATCGATCCCAGGACGGATAGCTCGCGAGGATCCTCACCGGAAGCGGCGTTTTGAACATGCCGGTGCCGCGATACGCCTGCGTGAGCAATCCCGATGGATTGATGATGGCCACATCCAGTTCGCCATTGGCCACCGAGTAGGCCAGATGCGGCGCACCAGTGGCCATGCGCAGTTTGGGACGAAACTCATCCCCGGAACCCTTGCCAACGGAAATCATCATGTCGCGATCGCCGTGGTAAGGCTCGGCGGGGTCGCCCGCCAGGTCGAGGCCAATTTCCCATAAAAGCTTGCAGCGCTTGAAGTTCGCGCCTTGCGGTAGTGGTTCCATGTTTGATTTTTCCCCTTGTTATTCTCGGTAAGCTAAGCTCCGCATCTTCGCATTTCAACCATGGGAACGCATCATGCAAGGAAAGATAGCACTGGAAGAACATTTTTCTCCGCCGGCGGATTTCGACAAGCGCCTGGTTTATTTTGGCAGCCGCCTGCCCAATTGGCCAGACTTCGCTCGCCGCCAGGAAGCGATGTGGGATGTCGGCTTGAAGGAAATGGATGACAACGGTGTGGAACACTCTATCGTGTCCCTGGGTGCGCCCGCGGTGCAGCAGGTGCTCGACGCTGGCGATGCGCTTGAGCTTTCCCGCCGCACCAACGATTTTCTGGCGGAACGATGCTCAAAACATCCCGGTCGCTTTTCCGGATTCGCCGCAATCCCAATGCAGGACCCCGATGCCGCCGCGCGCGAGTTGCAGCGTTGCGTCAAGGACCTGGGATTCAAGGGTTGCATGGTCAACGGCTTCACCCAATTGAGTGACCCGGACTCCGCCCTTTACTACGACCTGCCGCAATTCGATCCGGTATGGGAGATGCACGTGAAGCTGGAGGTGCCGTTTTATCTCCATCCGAGAAATCCCATCGCCACGCAAATGCGCTCCTACGAAGGCCACCCCTATTTATATGGCTCAGCCTGGGCTTTCGGCGTCGAGACCGCGACGCATTCCCTGCGCATGATGGGCGGCGGAGTGTTTGATCGTTATCCACAATTGCAGGTGATCATTGGCCATCTGGGCGAGAGCCTGCCGGGCAGCATCTGGCGCGTCGATCACCGCATCAAAAAAGGTGGTGACAAGACGCCTGCGAAAAAACCCCTGGGCGAATATTTCCGCAACAACTTTCACCTCACCACCAGCGGCAACTTCCACGACTCAACAATGATTCAGGCGATTGCGGAGATCGGCGTGGACCGCATCATGTTCTCGGCCGACTACCCGTTCGAGGATTTCGGACAGGCGGCCGAGTGGTTCGATAGAGCGCCCTTGTCGGAGGCGGATCGGATGAAAATCGGCCGGACCAATGCGCAGAAATTGTTCAAGTTAAAGTAACAGCCAGCAGCCAATGATCGCCACCTGCAATCGGTGGCGTCTCAAGGCAGAAGTAAGAATCAATCGCGAGACACTGGCCTCGTCTACTTGCGCTTGGTCTACTTGGGCTTGGTCTACTTGGGCTTGGTCTACTCCTGACCCGTGTGAGCCAGGATGCGGTGTGCGGTGGCGAGTTCGGTCAAATCTTTTTCGTACTCTTCGTTGGCCATTTTGCTTTTTTCTCCTGATCAGTGGGATCCTGCCTGCGGTGTTGCACCTCCTTTGAATCCCCGCGCCTTACACCATGGTCTTTTTTATTGGACGGAAACGACTATTCCGACTGAATCCCCGCCGCCTTGATGGTGCGCCCCACCAACTCGAACTCACGCTTGAGACCATCGGCAAATTCGGCCGCCGTGCTGTTGGCGATCAGAATTCCCGCAGCCTCCGCCCGCGCCAACAGCGTCGGCTCACTGAAGAATTTGGCCATATCGGTGTTCAATCGGGTCACCAGCGCCGCCGGCAGATTTGCCGGCCCCAGATAGCCCATCCATCCCGGTGGCGGCTCATAGCCGGGCACCTGCTCGGCCACCGTCGCCACATCCGGAATTATGTGATAGCGGCGCGTGTTATACACCCCAAGTAATTTCAACTTGCCCGCCTTCACATTGCCTGAGATGGTCGCAAGAATGGTGAAGGCCACAGGAATCTGCCCGCCGATGGTGTCGTTCATCAACTGCGGCGCGGTTTTGTAGGGCACATGCACCATGTCGATATCCGCAGCGCGGCGGATCAGTTCAGCGGAAAGGTGGTGATTGGTGCCAACACCCGAACTGCCGTAGGAGAGCTTACCCGGATTGATCTTGGCGAACTGCACCATCTCGCGTACCGTATTAAACGGCGCATTGGGATTGGCGGCCACCACCAGCACCGCTTCGCCGGTGCGGATGATGGGCGTGAAATCGCGGATCGGATCATAAGGCGTGTTTTTGGCCAAGTGCGGTCGCATGGTGATCGCACTTGCAGTTGCGAGCAACAGCGTGTAGCCATCGGGCGCGGCCTTGGCCACCATCTCCGCGCCCACCGCTCCCCCGGCACCGGATTGCACTTCCATCACCATGGCCTGCCCGCTAGTCTCCAGCCAGCGTTGCGAGGCAATCCGCACCACCACCTCAGCGCCGCCGGATACCGTCATTACCAATCGAATTGGCTTTACCGGATAGGACTGCGCCGTTGCCAACAGCGAAACCGGCATGGCGACAAGTACTGCGAACCACT
Source organism: Bordetella parapertussis (assembly GCA_945897475.1). Taxonomy (GTDB): domain Bacteria; phylum Pseudomonadota; class Gammaproteobacteria; order Burkholderiales; family SG8-39; genus 2-02-FULL-62-17. The sequence goes on along the minus strand of CAMDFL010000085.1, from coordinate 959 downwards.
GAATCAATTTCATTGTGTCCTTCGAAATTTCATTGACGAATCGAGGCGAGTAAATATCTCTGGCCTTAGCTGTCGTAGGGCGGGAACCCGCTCCTTCGGTCTTCGGCATCGAGCAGCCTTAGCATCGCCGGCCATTCGAGAATGCCATAGGGCCGCCGCGTTCCGGGTTGATACAGGTGCGCGGTCCTCTCTAGTACTTCGTTCGAGGGAATGATCAGATCGGTGCGCGCCGCCATGGCATCGACCTGCGCGCGGCAGGCGAGCTCCAGCTGGTACATGGTGTTGAAAGCCTGCTGAATGGTGGCCCCGCAGGCGAGCAGACCGTGCGAACGCAGCACCATCGCGTCATGCGGCCCGAGGTTTTTCACCAATCGCTCGCGCTCCGCCAGATCAATCGCAGGGCCTTCGTAATCATGATAGCCGATGTGGTTTGTAAAACGGATACCTGTCTGCGTCAATGGCAGCAAGCCGCATTGCATCGAGGCCACCGCCATACCTGCGCGCGTGTGCGTGTGGATGATGCAAGTCACGTCGTGCCGCGCCGCATGGATCGCGCCGTGGATCACGAAACCCGAGCGGTTGATGCCGTAGTCGGTGTCGGGCTTCCACAAAATATTGCCCTCGCGGTCGATCTTCACCAGGCTCGATGCGGTAATCTCTTTGTAAGTGAGTCCGTAAAGATTGATGAGCAGATGGTCGGCGGTTCCCGCACTGGTTCCCGCGCAGGCGCCCGGTATTCGCGCGGTGATGTGGTTGTAGATGAGATCCGTCATGCCATAGCGCTCGACCAGGCGGTAGCACGCGGCAAGCTCCACTCTCGTCGCCCACTCCTCGGGGCTGACCTGGTCTCGTACCGAGGCAAATTTCGTCGAATAATTCAGGCGGACGGCGTCGTTCATGTTGTTCAATTCAAGTCAGTTTGACGCGCACATCTTACCCCCGGCAGGGATGGCGCATGC
>CAMDFL010000084.1 GCA_945897475.1 Bordetella parapertussis | reverse complement strand
CAGGGCAAAGTAGAGGCCAAAGTGTTTCTTGGCGAATGCGTGGATTTTCAGGTGCGGGTGGGCCAGACCTTGCTGCTGGCGCGTACCCATCCATCCTTGCGCACGCCGGTCGGCGAGAACCTTTACATCACCATGAATCCAGAAAAATGTATTGCTATCCCTAATTCAATAGGGGATTTCAGTCATTAATTTATTTAAATATGGTATTTTTACAATGAAAAAATCAGGAGACTAAGCATGGCCAAGGACGCTGTAGTATCGGAGGATCTGGCGAAAAAATTTGCCACCGAAAAGGAAACCCCCTACACCCGCTGGGTGAAAAATGAGGGCTTGGACATCATTGGCGCGCACTACGTGGCTAACCTGCATACGGTGGAACTCAAACCCTGGGCGCGGCGCGAGGCGCGTGGCGTCTACCTCAATCACGAGGCTTCACGCACTTCAAACGACTGCTACGTATGCGAGATTCCCGCAGGCGGCACCTTGCCACCGCATCGCCAGTTATTCGAGGAAATGATCATGATTCTCGACGGCAGGGGATCGACCACGGTATGGAACGACGCCGGCAAGCGCATCACCTTCGAATGGAAGGCGGGCGCCTTGTTTGCCATACCGCTCAACGCCTGGCACCAGCATTTTAATGGGTCGGGCAAGGAGCCAGCACGTTATGTGGCCGTCACCAACGGGCCCTCGGTCATCAATCTCTATGAAGAACCGGAATTTATATTTAACACCAGGCACGATTTCAACAGCCGCTTCGCCGGTGAGCCGGATTACTTCAGCAACAAAGGCGAGCAAAAGGGCCTGCTGTTGGAGACGAACTTTGTCGCCGACGCGGTGAATCTGCCGCTGATCAGCGCCAAAGAGCGCGGCGCAGGCGGTGGGCATATCCGCTTCAATATGGCCAAGGGCTCGATGAATAGCCACATCTCGCAATTTCCAATCGGTACCTACAAAAAAGCACATGCTCACGGCCCCGGCGCTCACGTGATTATTCTGACCGGTGAAGGCTATTCGCTGATGTGGCCCGAAGGCGATGAGCCCAAGCGTTACGAATGGCAGGTCGGCTCGATGATCGTTCCGCCGGCAGGCTGGTTACATCAGCACTTCAATACCGGCACCACCCCGACGCGCTATCTGGCTTTCAAGCACGAGGCGGTGGCAGTGCGCAATACCCAAGGCGTGCCCAAGGCCTGGATCAGCAAAAGATTAGGTGGGGACCAGATCGACTACGCGGATGAAAAGCCCTTGATTCGGCAACTTTTCTCTGAAGCCTTGGCCCGAAATGATCTTCAGCCAAAGATGGATGAGGCTTATCAGGCGGAACTCGCCGAATTACCGCCATTGGCGGCTTGATAATGCCCTTACGGCGCTATACTTTGGGATCGAGGAGATCGGCTTGAAGCAAGGGGTTGAAGCAAACGGCTTGAAGTAAATCAGCGTGACGTAATGGGTTGAAGTAAGGGGTTGAAGCCAGTCAGCGTGAAGTAAAACCGCAACTAAGGAGGAACCAATGACCAACGAATCGCACTATCACAGTAAAAAAGACCGGACTTTCGTCCGCGCTATTGCCGGGTCCTATAACCTGAAAGATGAACTCAAGCGCCTGCGTGCTTTGCCTCGCGTGCGCAAAGGCTCGGAGATAAAGTTCGTCGATGGACCGCAGGCCTATAGCCGCCACTACGTAGAACCCAAGGACGGCATTACCCAGACCTTGCATATCCATCTGGAGGAATATGGCCCCGGCGGAAAGTCGCAAAAGCACGGCCACGTGAACGAGGCGGCTTTTTACATTCTCGATGGCACCGGCTACGAGATTCACGACGGCGTTCGCTACGACTGGCAGGCCGGGGATATTGCCATCGTTCACAACAACTGTGTACATCAGCATTTCAACGCCGATGCCGAGAAACCGGCTCGCGCCCTGGTGCTAAAGACCAAGCCCATGTATATGTTCATGAACATGCTGTTTCAGCATACCGTGGAGTCTCGCGCCACTGAGGCGGCGCCAGGCGGGGTGGGATTTGTTGCGCGCGAAGCCGAAGTCGATTTCAATCACTCGAAATAAATCATGTATAAATTTCAAGGGGCGGGTTTTATAAACTAAGCCCCTTGTAAATCCCCCACTTCAGAGGAAATCCCATATTCGGTGTTTCCGTAGTAAATACTACAAGGAGATCAACATGGCCTGGACCGAATCGAAAGCGTGGTTGCGCGGCAAAGCGACGGGAAAGATTTATCAAGACCTGCTCGATGACGCGAGCAGCGCGCCCGCTCGCAATGCGCGCCGCAAAAAAGTGGTTCGTCCCGAGGACATGCCCTGGGAAATGGCGCGCCAGGGGCTGTTGAAGCACTTGATCAGTGAGCAGATGAACACACGCATGGAAACCGTCGACTCCTATATGCAGATCATTCCGCCCGGCAGCAAGTCGGGCAAACACCGCCATCTGGCTGAGGAGTGCCTCTATGTGCTGGAAGGCCGGGGGTTCGATCTACATCAGGATTGCGACGTCGAGATCACCGACACCTACCACTGGACCCCTCAGGACGAGGTGAAACGCTACGAATGGGAAGCCGGGGACGTGATCTACATTCCCCCAAATACCATCCATCAGCATTTCAATGCCGATCCGGACAAGCCTGTGCGTCTGATTTCCGCGATCAACAGAGTATTCAAGAACAGCGGATTAAATGATCTTGAGCAATTGGAGAACGCGCCTGAGTACGATCCGGCGGTGGTGCTGAACGCCGAATTGGTGCAACGCTATCTGGCGGCCAGGGTCCGGGAACCGGCGTAATGGAACTTGTATGGCATCGGTGGATGCGGCGATGCTTGATGTGCGTGGCAGGCCTGGGAACTTTATTGGCGGCAGTCGCAGCGGCGCAGACGCCGCTTGCCACCTACGAGGGTGCGGATCGCATGCAACGCATCGCCGCAGAGGCGAAAAAAGAAGCTTCGCTGATGCTCTACACGTCTTTCGCCGCAACGGATCTGCCACGCCTGATTCCACCGTTTGAGAAAAAGTACGGCATCAAGGTCAATGTCTGGCGCGCAAGTACCGCGAGCGTGCTGCAACGCGCGCTAAGCGAGGCTTCGGCGCGACGTTACGAGGTTGACGCCATACATATCAGCGCGCCGGAAATGGAGGCGCTCAACCGCGAACAGATTCTGCAGGCGGTGGCTTCGCCGAGTTACAAGAACCTCACCGCCGGTGCGGTGCCGCAGCATCGTGCCTGGGCAGCAAGCCTGCTCACGGTTTTCGTTCAGGCCTACAACACCAACGCCATAAAAAAGCAGGATCTGCCGAAAACATTCGCGGATTTTCTCGACCCGAAGTGGAAGGGAAAGCTCGGCATCGAATCCGAAGACCAGGATTGGTTCGCCACTGTGGCGGGCAGCATGGGCGAAGAAAAGGGGATGGCTTTGTTCCGGGAGATTGCCAGGATCAACGGAATGTCGGTTCGTACCGGACACACGCTTTTAAACAATATGGTGGTTGCCGGAGAAGTGCCGCTCGCGCTCACGGTCTATAACTACATGCCCGAATCGGCGAAACAAAAAGGCGCGCCTATCGACTGGTTTGCGCTTGATCCGGTGGTGGCCAGGTCCAATGCCGTGGGGGTTGCCCGGCGTGCGCCGCGGCCGCATGCCGCGCTCTTGTTTCACGAGTACATGTTGAGCGAGGCACAGGATCTGCTGGTGGCGATGAATTATGTGCCCACCAATACAAACGCGACGTCACCAATGAAGAACATCAGCATCAAGTTGATTGATCCTAATTTGATGCTGGATCAACGCGACAAGTGGAGCCGTGCCTATGACAGCGTGTTTGGCAGGCGTGCGCCATAAACGAACGTTTGAATAGGATTTATAACCCGGGATTTATAACCCGAAAATTTTAATTTTGAATTTTTCAATACGCCGAATTTTTCATTAAGAGATAAATACCATGATCAGTCAGGAACAAAACGAGGCGTTGACGCGCACCAATCAGGGCTCACTGATGGGGGATTTTTTCCGCCGCTACTGGATACCGGCGCTGCATGACTGGGAGTTGCCAGAGCCGGATTGCGCGCCGGTAAGAGTGAAGCTATTGGGTGAAGAATTAATCGCCTTTCGCGACTCGGAAAACCGCATCGGTTTGATCGACGAATTTTGCGCGCACCGGGGAGTGTCCTTGTGGTTTGGGCGCAATGAAGAGTCGGGCCTGCGTTGTCCCTATCATGGCTGGAAATTCGATGTCAGCGGCCAGTGCGTTGATCTTCCCTCCGAAGGCGATGATGGACCCATGCGCAAACGCATGAAACTTAACGCCTACCCTTGCATCGAGGCGGGCGGGGTCATCTGGACTTATATGGGGCCGCCGGAATTGATGCCCGAGCCACCCGCCCTGGAATGGGTAAAAGTCGCGCCCGAGCGCCGCTATTCATCAAAACGTTTGCAGGAATGCAATTACCTGCAGGCGATGGAAGGCGGTATCGATTCTTCGCATGTGACTTTCCTTCATAGCGGAGCATTGAAAACCGATCCATTGTTCAAGGGAACCAAGGGCAACCAATACAACGAGGCCGACAAGAAACCTCACTTTGATGTGGTGGAGTTCGAAGGCGGCTTGTTGATCGGCGCGCGCCGCAATGCCGACCAAGGTAAATACTATTGGCGCATCACTCCCTGGATTTTGCCCTGGTATTCGATCATCCCTCCGCGCGGCAAATACCCGCTCGGCGCGCACGCCTGGGTACCGATAGACGACCATAATTGCTGGACATGGAGCATTAACTATCACCCCGCACGCGCCTTGAGCGCGGACGAACGCACGGCGATGGAGGAGGGGCGCGGCATTCATTCTAAAAATATCCCCGGCACTTTCAACACGGTACAAAATAAAAGCAACAATTACCTAATGGATCGCAGCGCGCAGAAGGCTGGCATTCATTATTCCGGCGTCGAAGGCATAGGCATGCAGGATGCTTCCTTGCAGGAATCGATGGGTCTGATCCAGAATCGCACCAAGGAGAATCTTTGCCCCACCGATCGCGGCATCGTCATGATGCGGCGCATGCTGATGGAGGGCGCGCAGGCAAATCGCGACGGCAAGGAAATCATCGGCCTGGATCCGGCGGTGCAGCGCGTGCGTTCCTGCGCCATCGAACTCGAACCCCACGAGCATTACAAGGACGCCGCGCGTCACGGTTTGTTTGCCGAGCTTGGTACCGACCCGGTGTCGGTCTAATCCAGCGGCCGTAGGCGTCAAGGCAAGGTATTGCGCGTGGCCTTACGGCGCATAGCGATTTCCATGGGCGATCCCGCCGGGATCGGTCCGGAAATCGCTTTGAAGGCCGCTCTGGACGCGCGTGTAAGCAGCCTCTGTGTGCCCTTGCTGGTTGGCGATCGAATGGCCTACGAACAACATGCGCGCCTGTGTGGATTGGAAATTGATTTTTCGATTCAATCAGACGCCGCGTGTTTTGACTGGGACGCCAAGGCAGTTCGTCTGCTTGATGTTCCGATGGCGCCCGGCGACACTCTTGCCCTGGGGAAAATACAAGCTTCTCACGGTCGCGCGGCGGTGGAATCGGCGCGTATCGCGATTTGTGCCGCACTCGATGGCTATGTCGACGCGGTTATCGCGGCACCTCAAACGGAACTGGCCATTGCGCAGGCAGAAATCGGCTTCGACGGGTATCCCTCGTTTGTCGCGAAATGTACCGGCACGCCGCCGGAGGATGTTTTTCTCATGCTATGTTTCGATGGAACGCGCATTGCGCATGTGACTTTGCATGTGGGCGTGAAACGCGCGATCGCCTTGATCACGCGCGGTCGAGTCACCGATTGCATCGCTGCGACACAGCGTGTACTTGAATCGCTGGGGATCTCCATGCCGCGCATCGCCGTGTCGGGGCTCAACCCCCATGCGGGGGAAAACGGCCTGTTCGGCGATGAAGAAATTGCGATTATCGGTCCCGCTATTGAGGACGCACGAAGACTAGGCATAAACGCGCAAGGCCCGTTCGGCGCGGACATTATGCTTAACCTAGCCGGTTACGATGCTTTCGTGGTGATGCTGCACGACCAGGGGCACATTGCAGCGAAGTTGCTCGCCGAAAATCGCGCTGCGGCGCTTACCATAGGCACGCCGCTACTTTTTTCTTCCGTTGCGCATGGAAGCGCGCTGGATATCGCGGGTAAAAACAAGGCCAATCATGAAGCCATGGTTGAGGCAATACTCAGGCTTTGCGCGAAATAGATCGGCGAGTTGGTTCGGCGATCGCGTGGTGTTCGAATTCGAAGGCTATACTCTGCCACTGATTCGCCACTGAACCTTCGCCTTGCACATGGAGGGGCATTCCATGATCGCCGACCGTGAAATCTCTGCCGATGTCGCCAACCCCTTGGGCCTGGATGGCGTCGAATTCATCGAATACGCTACAGCCAAGCCTCAGGCGCTGGGACAGTTGCTCGAAACCATGGGGTTTCGCCCGATTGCGCGCCATCGTTCGCGTGAAGTATTGCTGTACCGACAGGGCGAGATGAATATCATCGTCAATGCGCATATTGACACGCATTTGAGCGCGAACCTCAGTGCAACTTACGGTGCAGCGTACGGTGCGACGAGCGGTGCGACGAGCGGTGCGACGAACGGTGCGACGAACGCTGCGGGGCTCAGTGCTGCGAACGGTGAGCTTGCGCACGGCCTGCATACCGCCGAAACACCAACTATTACCGCCATATGTTTCAGAGTGCGCGACGCGCGCGCGGCATACCACCGGGCCTTGGACCGCGGTGCTTGGGCGGTGCCAGCACGGGCCGAGGTGATGGAGCTCAACATCCCTTCGATTCACGGCGTTGGCGCAAGCCGCATCTACTTTGTCGATCGTTATCAGGATTTCTCGATCTACGATGTCGACTTCACTATGATTCCCACGGTCGATCAGCAAGCTCCTGCGCTGGCCGGAATGCACTGGTTCGGGGTTGTTCAGTACATCGGCGATGGTCGAACCGGCGACTGGACTGAGTTCTACCGGGAACTATTCGGATTTGAGGCGTTGCCGGACGAACAACGTTTTGGAATCCTGCCCAAAGGCCGGGTGCTCAAGAGTCCCTGCCAGTGTTTCTATTTGCAATTGATCGCACCTACGCCTGAGTTGGACGGCGATCATGAAGAAATGCTGCAGCGAGTGGCATTCGGAACACCCGATGTGCTTGCGGCGGTCGCCCAATTGCGCGCGCGCGGGGTGGAGTTCGTCGAATCCTCCGGAGTGCATACCGAACAGCACGGCGCGCTGACGCAGGCGCGCCTGGGCGGGGTGATGTTTGAACTGGTCTTGCACAAGACGTCTTGAGGGCCGCCAGATGAGTCTCTACTCGGAAAACATCGCCGACATCGGAATGGACACTATTTCTCTGTCGGGGACCCTGCCGATAAAATTGCGCGCGGTGCGTGAGGCGGGATTTTCGCAAATCATGCTGATGGCGCGCGATCTGACCGGACATGCAGAGGGTGTCGCCGCGGCAATCCAGGCTGTTCGTGACAGTGGATTGCGCGTCACCGGGTTCCAGGTGTTGCGCGACTTTGAGGGTCTGTCAGGCAATCTTCACGCCTACAAGATCGACATTGCCAAATCGATGTTAGAGATGTGTGCGGCACTGGGTTCCAAGCTGCTTTTGGTTTGTTCATCGACCTCAATTCATGCCAGCGATGATCGCGATATTCTGGCCAAGGACTTGCGCAAGCTCGCCATGCTCGCGCTTCCCTTGGACATCAAGATCGCATATGAAGGTTTATCCTGGGGCCGGCATGTCAACGAATTCACGCACGCCTGGGACGTCATTTGCCGCGCTGATGCGCCCAATCTGGGACTTGGCTTCGATTCTTTTCACGTTTTCGCCACTAAGACTTCGCTCGATGAAATCGACACGCTTGACCCGGGGAAGATTTTTCTGGTTCAACTGGCCGACTTCATGTGGCAGGAGATCCGGTCCGTCGAGGAGCGCATTAATACCGCCCGCACCTTTCGAGTATTTCCCGGTGAGGGCGTGCACAGCACGCAACTGGCAGAGCTGGTGACGCGGCTTGACCGCCTCGGTTACAGCGGCGACTACAGCTTCGAGGTATTCAACGACGACTACCAGCAAATGCTGCCTGACACGGTCGCGCAACGTGCCTATAGAGCCGCGTTGTGGCTGGGTGAGGATGTGCTCAGGCGCTCGGTGCCCATGCCCGGACAATTGCGCTTACGCGCTTGGCCACGCAGATTCAGTCCGCTTTGATTGGCTAGGGCGAAGTCATGCGCGTCATTGCCCCAGCTTGAGGCCGGTATCCTTCACCAATTTCTCGTAGAAGGCGCGTTCTTCCCGGAGTTGAACGGCGAATTCGTTGACAGATCCTCCGGTGGGAACCAAGCCCTGGGTTGACAGGTACTTGGAGACATAGTCCTTGTTCTTGAGTAAATCATTGATATCGGCATTGAGCCGTTCGACGATGGCCCGCGGCGTTGATGATGGGGCGAACAGGCCAATCCAGACCCCGGTGTCCACCTTGAACCCCGACTCGCCCATGGAGCGCACGCCAGCCACGAATGCGGATGCTTGGCTGCCGCTTGCCGCGATGGCTTTTAGCTTGCCCGCTTTGATCATCGGCGCTGTGCGGCCCGCTGCATTCATGGAGACATTGACCTGACCGCCTATCACCGCGTTCATGGCCGCTTCTCCGCCTTTGAACGGCACATGCAGGAACTGAAAACCGCGGGTTCTGAGCCATTCGACCGTCATATGCGCGCCGCTGCCTACGCCGATGGTGCTCCAGGTGAGGGAATCGGGCTTGGTCTTGACGATGGCGAGCAATTCCTCGAGGTTGTTTGCCGGCACTGAAGGATGCGCGACGATCAGGCTCTCCAGATCGCCCAATCGCGCCACTCCCACGAAATCTTTTGCCGGATCGTAGGGCAGGTTCTGATACGCCAGAGGGTTGATCGAAACCGTGCCGTTGTTGGTGCCACACAAGGTGTAGCCATCTGGCGCCGCTTTGGCGCACAGTTCCGCGCCGATCACCGCGTTCGCGCCGGGACGATTTTCGATAACAAAGGGCTGGCCGTATTTGGGGCCGAGATACTCCTGAAACCCACGGAAAGGAATGTCTCCCGGCCCCCCGGGTGGATGCGGGGAAATGATGCGTATGGGCTTCACAGGCCAGTGTTGCGCCAATGCAGCTTGTGCCAGCGCCGGTTGCGCCAACGCCGCAATGGGCACAATCGATCCTGAGATGGCCAGGCAACCGATAACCAGGCGAAATATGGGTTTCATTGGTGACTCCCTGAGAGTTATCGCCGCTGGATTTTGGCGGCTGTTGCCAGCCATCATAGAGACAAGCCGCAGGATTTTCAATCGGCCACGATGGCATTGTTCCTTCTGCGTATGGGTTATCAGCGCCGCGTCTGGTTATCATCTCTGCGTCGCGTGTTTACCGCCACGTGTCGTTATAAGCGCCTCGTGTCGTTATAATCCAATCCCATATTCGCTACGGACGCTGGCCGATGTTCAGTTACCGCCACGCCTTCCATGCCGGCAACCACGCTGATGTTCTCAAGCACATGGTTCTGGTTCATCTGCTTCATCACTTCAGGCAAAAAGAAAAAGCGTTCTGGTTCATCGACACCCATGCTGGCGCCGGCGCCTATGATCTTCGCGGCGATCACGCCAAAAAAAGCGGGGAATCCAGATCTGGCATAGCGCAATTGTGGGATCGAAGTGATCTGCCGGAGGCATTAAGTCTGTATCGCGAGGAGGTCGGCAGATTCAATACCGGTCTCGGTGGCAGCAAGGACGCTCTGCGTTATTACCCAGGGTCTCCACGTATCGCGATGCAGATGCTGCGAGAGCATGACCGCCTGCGTTTGTTCGAACGCCACAGCACCGATAGCCGTGAACTCTCCCAGTCCGTCGAGGGCGAGGCGCCACGCGTCATTGCACAGGACCTGGATGGATACGATGGCATGACAGCCCTGCTGCCGCCACCCGCGCGAAGAGGCATGGTGCTGATCGATCCATCCTACGAGGATAAAGCTGACTATCATCGTGTTATTGCCGCGCTAAAGGGTGGGCTGGAGCGCTTTGCGACCGGCACCTTCATGGTCTGGTATCCCTTGGTGAAAAGGCGCGAGGCGCAGCAATTTCCAGAGCGTCTGCGACGCGTGCAGACCAAGGAATGGTTGCACGCGACTTTGACAGTCAAAGCAGCCGGCGTTGATGGCCTGGGTTTGAATGGCAGTGGCATTTTTATTATTAATCCGCCTTGGACTTTGCCCAAGGCGCTTGCGAGCGCATTGCCCTACCTGGTAGAGGTGTTGGGGCAGGATCAGACGGCTGACTTTTCGCTTGAGAATACTATTAAGTAGCAACACATCGGCGTAGGCCCGCATGGCCGATATCCCACTTTTCTGAACTCACCGTCGATTTCGAGAGATTTTGCCGGTTATGGCGCCAGCAAGGATTGTTGCGCCTCGCTGAGGAAACACCATTTGCCCTGCGCGAGCTCAAGCTGTGCCAGCTTAAGTTGGCCGATGGCTGTGCGCGCTAAGGCGTCGCAGTGGTGGCCGGTGGCGGCGAGCATGCGTTTGACCTGGTGGTACTTGCCCTGGTCGAGCACAATTTCAAGACGGTGTGAATCCAGTTGGCGGCAGCTCAATGCTTTCAGCAGTTCTGGTTCGTCCACAAGTTTTACGCCGGTGCGCAGCGTAGCGATCAGTTCCGGGGTGACCGGTTCATGGGTGGTGGCCTCATAGGTTTTGGTGACGTGATGCTTCGGTGATGACTGTCTGTGAATGAATGCGCCGTCGTCGGACAGCAGCAGCATGCCGGTTGTGTCGTGATCAAGGCGGCCCACCGGTTGGGTGTTGCGCGCCGCGAACAAAGGCGGCAGCAGCGACAATACGCCCGGGTGGTGGCTGGGCTTTCGGGAGCACTCGAAGTCGGCCGGCTTGTTGAGCAGCACATAAATGAACTCGCGGCAGATCCAGGCCTGGCCGTTGACCTCGAGCTCCAGAGATTCTGCTTGCAGGGCTTCAATGTATTCGGTAACGATTTCTCCTGCCACGCTCACGCGGCCATCGACGATCATCTGCTCGCAAGCCCTGCGCGTGCCGAAACCCTGCGTCAGCAGAAGTTTGTTGAGTGTCATTTTCTTCATGCGCGCTCAATCATCCTAAAAATGGATTTGAGATCGTGAACCATGGCTAAGCCGTTGTTTTGGAGAGGCATGGAAGGCATGAACGTATTCACTCAAAAGGAATAGCTTCGCAGATGGCAGAAAACGCCGGAAAGCCGCGCCAATACTTGTTGTGCGCCATTTTCATCCGGCTTCAACTGCTGTTTTCAGGTTAATTCAGGATGTCGAATCGTCAGGCAAAGACCGGCTAGCGCCGCGCGGTGGCCAGCGCTTCGTCCACCAGTTTTTTCAGCTGCGCAAAACCGAAGCTCGGCAGCGGTTTTGCGTTGACAAAGAATTCCGGCGTTTTGGTAACCTTGAGCGCGCGCGCATCCTTGAGGTCCTGCTCGATCACGCTGGCGATTTCGGGCGACGCAATGTCGGTCCGCATCTGCGCCATGTTCAGGCCGAGTCCATCGAGATGTTTCCAGGCCATGGCTACCTGCGGCGTATGATGCGGCGCCCAGTCGGCCTGCGTTGCCAGGAGTGCTTCCAGCGCCGGCCAGAACTTGCCCTGTCTGCGCGCCGCTTCCAGCACCGCCACCACCTTGTCCGAGCCATTGTGGAAGGGCGCATAACGCAGCACCAGTCGGATCCTGTCAGGGTTTGCAGCGATCATCGCTTTGACCAGGGGATAGAACGCCGCGCAGGTTTCGCAGGCGGGATCGAGAAACTCGACAATCACCACCGGCGCGTCGGTTTTGCCAAGAGTGGGCGAGTGCATGCGCACCAGACTCTCCCGGTTGCTCTGCGCCAGTTGCGAGGACTGGTCGGCTGAATAACGCTTGTACGCGAAGCCACCCAGGACGAACACCAGCAATAGTGCTGCGACGGCGGTGATGAAAAGTGCTTTTTGCGTCATGTGGATTTCCGAAAATATGTCAGGAACAGCAAGGCAATGATGATTGAAAAAGCCGCGAAAGACAGAAGTGGGATGGTAACAAATCCGAACCACACGATCGCATCTTCGGCGCAGGGTATGCCCTGCTTACACGGCTTGACGTCGTCGGGGATCAACCCGGCGACCAGTAACAGGTGAAACACGGCAATCAGCCAGCCGGACACGGCCAGGGGCAGCGTGTAGCGGACCACTTTGCGGTCCAGGGGAAACAGGCCGATCGGCAATATCAGCACCAGCGGAAACATAAAGATGCGCTGGTACCAGCACAGAATGCAGGGCGGGATATGCATGAGCTCGCTGAAGAACAGCGCGCCCAGCGTCGCAATGCAGGCAAGCAGCCAGGCGCAGAAGATCAGTGTCCACGTCGTGGATTGGCTGCAAATGGGTGTCGTGGAGGTGGGAATGAGCATTGTCAAATTATCCACCCGCCAGCCGGAATTTGCGCCAACCAGAATTGAATGCCTCGTGGGTGGTGAAAGCCTGGGTGCGCCTGCTGAGAAAGATGGGCTATGCCCGGACCGCGCCTCACTCAGGTAAACTGCCCGACATGAATCAAACCCAATCATTCGAAGCGCCCAAGCCGCGCCGCCGGTCTCCTGCCAATGGCGTATGGACAAGCGAACGCATAGAGGCATTGTTCAATCTTCCATTTGCGGATTTGCTGTACCAGGCGCAGGGTGTGCACCGCGAACACTTCAATCCCAGTGAAGTGCAACTATCTACGTTGATTTCGATTAAAACCGGCGGGTGTCCGGAGGATTGCGCTTATTGCCCGCAGTCAACGCGCTTTAACACCGGGGTCAATGACGAGCCCACTATGTCCGTGCATGAGGTTCTCGCCGCAGCTCAATTGGCCAAGTCATGCGGCGCAACACGCTTCTGCATGGGCGCCGCTTGGCGCGGGCCGAAACAAAAAGATCTTGTTGCGGTGCTCGACATGGTTCGCGGCGTGCGTGATCTTGGCATGGAAACCTGCGCCACTCTGGGGCTGTTGCGACCGGGGCAGGCCGAGCAATTGAAGGCCGCAGGACTGGACTATTACAATCACAATATCGATACAGCGCCCGAATACTATGGATCCATCATCGCCACGCGCGAATTCGAGGACAGGCTCGATACGCTGGATAAAGTGCGCGGCGCCGGCGTGAAGGTGTGTTGCGGCGGGATAGTCGGCATGGGTGAGTCTCGTGCGCATAGAGCGGCGATGATCGCTACCCTGGCAAATTTTGATCCGCAACCCGAGTCAGTGCCTATCAATATGCTGGTGCGTGTCGAGGGAACGCCATTGGCCGACGCTGTGGATTTCGACTGGAGCGAATTCGTTCGCACCATAGCCTGCGCCAGAATCACCATGCCGAAAAGCCGTGTGCGACTGTCGGCAGGTCGTTTGGAAATGCCCGAGGCAATGCAGGCGCTTTGCCTTCTGGCCGGAGCCAATTCTATTTTCTACGGCGAGAAACTGCTCACCACGGGAAACCCGGACATTGACCTCGACCGACAGTTCCTTGCAAAACTTGGATATTTTCCCGCTACCCTCTCGCAGGGACAAGCATTCGCATCGAAGAGGAATTGAAGCTGGATTTCAGCGATGTCCTGATCCGGCCCAAAAGATCAACACTGACATCGCGCTCCGAAGTGGATATTTCGTGGCTCTAACGCGGCTGTGATGTTTCGGGAATAATCAAAAAGCGGCGCACGGCGGGCTCCCCTTTATTAACAGCAGTCGCATTCTAATCCTTCAGGTACCGCCAAGGCCTCGAGCAACCAGCGATAGGGAAGGTCCTCCGCGAGGATATCCGCGACCGGTTTGAAGATCTTGAAGTGATATCGTTGACCGGCGGCATTCCAGAACGAGACCACCGTCTCCATTGGCGGGCAACCGGGCAGGGCGCAGGCCAGTTCGGCGGCGAACAGTGTGGTGTTGGGGGGCAAGCCGAAGCGCTCGCGCGTCAAGGCTTTGAGCCTTTCGATGGCTTGCAGGTGTCCGGGGTTCTTTTGGGTTGAGGCGAACATCGGCGACAAGCCTAGCAGAAGAACGACACTGGAACTGGGTGGCTGCGCATGCCGGGATGTAACAAAATTTACATGAGAATATGCGGGCGTAGTAGCTTCAGTCAGTGGTGAAAAAAATTATAGCCAAAGGAGCATCATGGTGGAAAAAGTACAGGCGGCAGTAAGGACGGGGCCGAGCCGGACAGAGATACGCGAATATCCCATGCCGGATATTCCGGCTGACGGCGCCTTGATGAAAATGGAGGTGGCGGGGATTTGCGGCACCGACGTCAAGCTCTACAAGACGCCGCCCTCCAATGCCCACGTGATCATGGGTCACGAAAATATTGGATATATCGCCAAGGCTGGCCGGGAATTCACCGCGCGCAAGGGCTTCAAGGAAGGCGACCTGGTGTTCGTTGAGCACTATGTTGAGTGCGGCAAATGCGAGTGGTGCCACATTGGCCAGTACCGCCATTGTGAAAATACCGACTGGCGTTACAACCCCGACGCCATCCGCTACGGTTACACCTCGGCGGAGAAAGCGCCGCACCTATGGGGGGGGTTCGCGCAGTATGTGTATCTGCCCTGGAATGCGGTGCTGCATCATGTTCCCGAGGGTGTGAGCCCGGAATTGGCGGGGGTGGTCACGCCCATGGCCAATGGCATCGAATGGTCGCTGTTCGAAGGTGGCGTAGGTTATAACTCGACCGTGCTGATTCAGGGACCGGGCCAGCAGGGCCTTTCGCAAACAGTCATCTGCAAGCAAGCCGGGGCATCGCTCATCATCGTCACCGGTACATCGAAGGATGCCGCACGTCTTGAAGTCGCGCTGGCCCTGGGAGCTGATTTTGTGATTGACGTGGAGAAGGAAGATCCCCTGGCGCGCATCAAAGAGATCACTGCTGGCAGAGGTGTAGACGTGGTGCTGGATTGCACTGCGGGCGCGGGCACGCTGCCGATCCTGCTGGGCATCGAGGCCTTGAAACGCAAAGCCGGCGTGATGGTGGTGCAGGGCGAGATGACGGATTTCCCCAACTTTCCCATCGGACGGATGACGGTGAAGTACATCACCCTGAAGAGCGCGCGCGGCCACAGCTACAAGGCGTGTGAGTTGGCGCTCGAACAATTGGCATCGAAACGGTTTCCGCTCGAGAAAATCACCACGCATCGATTTGGATTGAAGGATGTGGATCTGGCGATCAAATCGGTGGGGAACCAGGGCGTGGCTAATGTGATCCATGCCTCGCTGATGCCCTGGTTATAGAGCGCGCCATGGAAACCATGACCATACCCGCGCTCCAGCAAATGAAGCGCGATGGCAAAAAA
Source organism: Bordetella parapertussis (assembly GCA_945897475.1). Taxonomy (GTDB): domain Bacteria; phylum Pseudomonadota; class Gammaproteobacteria; order Burkholderiales; family SG8-39; genus 2-02-FULL-62-17. Next base: position 3,401 of record CAMDFL010000084.1, on the reverse strand, counting down.
AGCGTCGGTGTTGTTGCCTGGGATACGCAAATGGCGCTGATCGCCGAACGCGCCGGCGTTGATTTCATTTCGGTGGGTGATTCAGTGGGAGTCAATCTGTGGGGACACGACAATCCGCTGGAAGTCACGCTCGATGAAATTCTTATCTGTTGCAAAGCAGTGCGCCGCGGCGCCAGGCGCGCGATCGTGAGCTGTGACCTGCCGTTCGGGCCATTGCAGGAAGGCATTCCCAGCGCATTGCGCGCGGCAATTCGCATTGTCAAAGAGGGCGGCGCCGACATGATCAAGATGGATGGCGCGGCAGAGTTTCCTGAAGCGGTGGAGGCGCTGACCCGCGCGGGCATTCCGGTGTTCGCGCAATTCGGTCTCACACCGCAGACCGCGCTGCAATTGGGCATTCCCTACAGCGCGCAATCGGGGGCTGGCGCGCAGGCGCCCGCAGGCATGACCGAGAAGCTGGTGGCACAGGCAAAGGCGATGGAAAAAGCAGGCGCGGTGGCCCTGGATTTCACCAATTCAGGGCCGGTGGCGGGGCCCGCGGTAGTTGCCGCGGTTTCTATACCGGTCATCGGCGGATTCGGCGGCGGCCCATGGCTGGATGGACGCGTGCGCCTGGCTCATACCGCCATCGGCTACGGCGCCAAATGGCTCGATTCGAAAACAGATACTTATGTGAATGGCGCCAAGTTAAGTTTGGATGCCTTCAACGCTCTGGTCGATGACGTGCGCGGCGGACGGCAAATTAAAGGCTAGCCACTTTTCAAGCGCGGCGCAGGACCGTCTTGGCAGGTGTCTCTTTAAATAGAGAATGCTCCAAGACCCGCGCCGATCCTTGATTTTCAGCACATTATGAGTTGCCGCCACCCAAAGTTGTAACAATGGGTTCGTGGAAAAGGTGCATGCGATGACGGTCCAAACTCTTTCCGATCGGGCGCTCCGCAATCAATTGGTGGATTCTGGCGCGTTGCACCTGTGCATTCCAGATAGGGACGATGGGATTTTTCGAGCGCTTCCTGGAACGATCCCTGTCTTTGTCGCGCAGCCGCAGTAGCGAAAAGCGCATGTGCGCCTCAAATTCGCGCGGCCCGGGCCTTGCCCTTCTTTGCTTTAAGCGGAAGGGTTTCCTGATCTATTGGCAGCGTGCCGAATTCAGGGTCCTTGTGGACCAGTAGCGCGCCATGCAGACGTGCGCAGGCAGCGATCCAGGCATCGGCCAGCGACAGCGGGTAGGTCGCCTTAAGTTCGGCGGCCAGGAGCAGAAGGTCTTCGCTTTCCCGGACCCACTCAACGTGCAATGCCAAACATTGCTGATAGGCAAGTCGACCACTTGCTTCATCCTCGTCCCGCCATACACGATAAAGCACTTCCATCAGGGAGATAAAACAGCCATAGCACTTGGCCTTGCCTTTGGCCGCGAGGTCCAGAATCTCCGCCACGCGCGCAGCACCCGGCTCATCGTCGCGAAGCGTCAACAGGGCGGAGGTATCGAGCGCATAGCGCTTCATTCCCTTGCGAGCTCTTCGCGGCGCGCGGCGAGCAGCCGGCGGGTCGAACCGCCCTTGCCTTGCCCTCGGAAGGCTTCCACCGGATTGGCGCGAACCGGCACAACGCGGATGGCGCCGTTTTCCGATAGCCACTCAAGACGGTCGGCCGGACTCAATTTGAACTGCCGCCGGATCGCCGCCGGGATAACGGTTTGCCCACGCTCGGTTATGGTGCTTCGCATAGCGCCCTCCATGAATGAATTACCAATTATAAACTATGGTAATTCACCACGGATTCTCTTGCAAGCAGGCAAGGGCCGGAGCGAAAGGAACGGCAAGGTGTTCCCGTTATTCAGTCAGATGAAAGCAGCTCGTGGAAGCATTTCATCTGCTGACCCAAGTCTCTTTGAGCTTGAGGGTGGACTGCAGCCAGACGTGATACTCGACAAGGACATTCGTGAACGTATTCCCGATGAGAGTCGAGCTCTGGACACTCTTCAGAAGTTGACGGGAGATCGCATCCTAGGAAAGGATCGGCAGGCAAGCAAGAACGAATTCATCGGCGGTGAGCAGCCGGCCCTCGTAGGGTTGAGCCATAACGAAGTTCTCGTATCACTTGCGATTGGCACATCGAATGCGGCCCTGTGCAAGAAATTCCTGATAGACGCTCGTAACATCGCTTCTTCCGGCTTCGCATTGTCGGCAGGGCGGCAGAAGTATTGGGAAGGCCTCCGCAGCTCCGATATTGATCGGCGAAATAGAGCGCAGCGCAGCTCGTTACGATGGTTGATCGGTATGTAACGACCGCCTCAGGCGGTCCTCGGTGCAGGGATAACGTGCATCGGCGCGGCTTTGAATCGCTGCTCAGCCTGCCACATATCGTAGGCGCTTTGCTCGGCCAGCCACAGGCGGGCTTCGCCGCCACGCGCGGCACCTAGCCAGCCTTCTAGACGCAGCGCCATTTCAGGCGAGATGGCGGCGCGCCCGTTGAGCACCCGCGACAGCGTCACACGCGCCACGCCCAACTGTTTCGCTGCCTCGGTCACCGACAGTCCTAGTGCGGGCAGCACGTCGTCGCGCAGAGTCAGCCCCGGGTGCGGGGGATTGTACATTCTGCTCATGCTCAACTTCCTTTCAGTGGTAGTCCTGATAATCCACCAACACGGCGTCAGTCCCGTCGAAGGTGAACGTCATGCGCCAGTTGCCGTTCACCGTCACCGAGAAATGGTCCTTGAGTTCCCGGCCCTTCAGCGGATGTAAGCCCCATCCCGGCAGGTTCATCCCTTGATGGTTGCTCGTCTCGTTCAGGCGTCGGAGCATAGCTGCCAGTCGCGGGGCATGGGCAGCCTGAATACCTGCCCGGCTTCCCTTCTCGAAAAAGGCTTTCAGCCCCTTATGCCGGAACGTCTTTATCATGGCTGATTGTATCGCGTAACGGCACACGCATCAATATCGATCACCACCTTATCGACAACCACTGAGTCCTTGGGGCCATTCGAATCCAAGAAATGAACGAACGAACAGGAAAATCGAATCGGCGCCTGATACCCTTGGGAGTATGAAATGCCATGCTATGTTGTGATTCAGGGTTTCAAAATCGCGCACATCATCGATTATGTTCAAATCCTGTGTTTGCCGATGCCCGATCCCGGGATTACTGGGTAGTGGGCGACTTGGAGCAGTTCCGGCAATTTCTGCACTTCGTCGATGACCACCTGCCGGACTTCCGGTCTGGGCGCGATCAACTCCCGCAGACGTTCGGGTCGCACCGACAGCGAACGCACGATCTCCGGCTCAAGCAGATCTACCCGTAGGGAGTCCGGAAAACGCCTCTGCGTCAGCCACGTCTTGCCCGTGCCACGTGGGCCGAGCAGAAAAAAGTGGTCGGTAGGAGCTTTGAAATATCGCTCTGTTGAT